>SPQI01000470.1 GCA_004570315.1 Oxalobacteraceae bacterium OM1
GAACATCGGCATCTTCATCAGCGTCATGCCGGGGGCGCGCATGTTGAGGATGGTGACGATGATGTTGATGGAACCCATGATCGACGATGCGCCCATGATGTGCATCGCGAAGATACCCATGTCCATGCCGATGCCCATTTGCGTCGACAGCGGCGCGTACAGCGTCCAACCGGCAGCGGTTGCACCGCCCGGCACGAGGAAGGACGACACCAGCAGGATGGCGGCCGGGGGCAGGAGCCAGAACGAGAAATTGTTCATCCGGGCAAAGGCCATGTCGGAGGCACCGATCTGCAGCGGGACCATCCAGTTCGCGAAGCCGACGAAGGCCGGCATGATCGCGCCGAACACCATGATCAGGCCGTGCATGGTGGTCAGCTGATTGAAGAACTCCGGCTGGAAGAATTGCAGGCCGGGCTGGAACAGCTCGGTGCGGATCATCAGCGCAAGCACGCCGCCCGAGAGCAGCATGATGAAGGAGAACCACAGGTACAGCGTGCCGATGTCCTTGTGGTTGGTCGCGAAGACCCAGCGACGCCAGCCGTGCGGATGGTCGTGTGCGTGGTCGTGCGAGTGATCGTGGGCGTGATCAACTACGGTGGTGCTCATCTTGATCTCCTGATTCAATTACTTGCGCGCAGCCAGCACTTCAGCCGGTTGAACAATATTTTCCTGGGCCTTGTTGGACCAGTTGTTGCGGGTGTAGGTGATCACTGCAGCGATCTCAGTGTCGGACAGGACGCCCTTCCATGCCGGCATGGCGTTGCGGCCGTTCAGCACGACGGCGATCTGATCGGCTTTCGGACCGTTGACGACCTTGGAGCCGTCCAGCGCCGGGAACGAGCCCGGAACGCCCTTGCCGGTGGCCTGATGGCAGGCCACGCAGTTGGCGGCATAGACTTTCTCGCCACGCTGCTTGAGTTCGTCGATGGTCCAGGTCTTGTTCGGGTCGTCAGCCTGGGCAGCCATGGCCTTCTTCTTGTCGTCGACCCACTTCTTGTACTCGTCTTCAGTGACCACGTTCACCACGATCGGCATGAAGGCATGCTCCTTGCCGCAGAGCTCGACGCAGTTGCCGCGGTAGGTACCGACCTTCTCGGCGCGGAACCAGGTGTCGCGCACAAAGCCGGGGATGGCGTCCTGCTTGACCGCGAAGGCGGGGATGGTCCAGGAGTGAATCACGTCGTTCGCCGTGGTGACGATGCGGATTTTCTTGTTGACCGGAACGACGACCGGATTGTCGACTTCAATCAGGTAGTTGTCGTTCTTCGCCTTGGAAGGGTCGACGATCTGTTCGCGCGGCGTGGAGAGCGCGGACAGGAAGGAAATACCTTCGCCTTCGCCCTTGAGGTAGTCATAGCCCCACTTCCACTGCATGCCGGTCGCCTTGATGGTGATGTCGGCGTTGGAAGTGTCTTTCATCGCGACGACCGTCTTGGTGGCCGGCAGCGCCATGCCGATGACGATCAGGAACGGGACGATCGTCCATGCGATTTCGACGGCGGTACTTTCGTGAAAGGTGGCGGCGCGGTGGCCGACCGATTTACGGTGCTTGACGATGGAATAAAACATCACGCCGAACACGCCGATGAAGATCACCAGGCAGATGATCAGCATCAGGTTATGGAGCGAATAGACTTCTTCGGCGATCCGCGTTACCGGCGCCTGGAAATTCATCTGGCGAACGGCCGGGCCGCCCTGGCTGTCCACCACCGCCCAAGTCGGCATGCCTGCCGCCAGGAGCGACGCACCGAGCATCAACGATTGAAGGCGCTTCGCAAGTTTCATATTGTCCTCAAAAGCCCACATTAGAATTCTGTTATCCACATGCCAGCGCACGACGCAGTTCTCCCGCCAACTCGCGACGCTTCCATTCGTTCAGGAAACGCCCTACCTCGACCTGCGTTCCGTTCGCTTCCAGCCGCACCAGCGCACCTCGCACCGCCGGCGCCTGTACGCGGGTGAACCGCGCATCCAGCCGGAACTGCCTGATCTGTTCTACCTGCACGACTTCGACGACGAGGCTGTCGCCGCTCAGGGCGATGCGCTCGCGGTCGGTGGCGTGCCGCGCATACAGGAGGAAAGCCACACCGACCGCAGAGAGCTCGAGGAGGGTGAAAGCAAACACATACCAGGCGCCGCGCAGCGTGAAAAACACCGCAACCAGCAGCGACATCAGACACAAGACCGAGTACGCCAGGCCAAGTTGGCGCGGCGTCAGCGAACAGTTGCGCTTGATTAGCCATTCCCGGTTGACCATATTGCCTCGGTGCAACGCGAAAATGGACTACGCAAAACCAACGAAGTATAAGTCTTAACACTTCCGGTTATCAAGCACAAAGGGAGTGCATTTGTCTTGATCCAGCACCGTGTTTTCCGATGCGGAGTGGAGCATGGATTGCCATTCTGATCACGTTTCAGAGGCATGTCCGGCGCCGATCGTGTCGTGGTGGCGGCCATACCCTACTTTCTGCGGGGTTCGAAGCGGACGACCGCTTCGCCGGACGACGTTGTGCGCGGCGCCGGCCGGAAGGCATGGCCGTAGACGACTTCGAAGGTGAGGGGCAGGCGCCCGTCCGGGCGGCGCATTCCGTCGACGGCCTCGATCAGCCGGCGCTGGCTATTGCGCCCGAGCAGGCCCCGGCGGCGGTTGGCCAGCGGATTGCCACCCCAGGCGCGGACGTCGGCGAAGAGCTTCGCGGCCGATTCGTAGGTCACGGTGATGGTTTCCATGTCCATGACCGGCGTGGAAAAGCCGGCGTTGACTAGCATGTCGCCGAAGTCGTGCATGTCGACGAAGGGCAAGGCATGCGGTGCCGGGTCGACTGCAGCGAAGGCCGTGCGCAATTCCTTGAAGGTGTCCGGACCGAAGCAGGAAAACATGAGCAATCCGTCCACGCGCAGCACCCGTCGCCATTCGGCGAAGACGCGATCGGGCTGCGGATGCCAATGCAGAGCCAGATTGGACCAGATCAGGTCGGCGGCGTTCGAGGCGAACGGCAGCTGGGCGAAATCGCCGCACACCAGTTCGCTGCGCGCCGGCGCGCCGGCGATGGCGGCCGGCAGCCATTTCGACATCAGGCTTTTCATCGATGAGCGGGCTGACTGCTGGCGCATGCGCGCCGTCTCGAGCATGGCCGCCGCGGCATCCAAGCCCACGATGCGGGCATCGGCATAGGCCTGCTGCAAAGCGGCAAGGTCGGCGCCTTCACCGCAACCGAGGTCCAGGATGGCACCGGGACGAATCTTGACCAGCGCCAGGCGCTCGTGCATCCGCGCCGCAACTTCCCGGCGCAGGAAATCCGATTCGGCGATACGCTCGGGCGCGGCGAACAGGTGGCGGACGCGGCGGATGTCGATCGGCGCGCTCTGGGCGGCGCCGGATGGCGGGGAAGACACGGAAATGCAGACGGAAGGCAATGCGATAATGTCGAAGTCTACACGCTTGATGCCTGCCTCGCTCCGTGCCCTTCCGCCCGCTTAATTTGCCGCAATCGCTGTCGCATTCCTTGTCGCCTTACATGGCGCGCATCGTGCAGCGCACGGCGGCACTGTTGCCGACCGCCTGCGTCCTGTGCGCGGCCGGCGGGCCGGATCTCTTGTGCATGGGTTGCCGCGACCAGTTTGCCTGCGGGCAGATCGCGCGTTGCCGCAGCTGCGGCACGCTGATCGGACAGCGCGCAGGGGAACGCTGCGGCGCCTGCCTGAAACATCCGCCAGCTTTCGATGCGACTTGCGTGGCATGCGACTACGCGCCGCCGCTGGACCAGCTGGTGTTGAACCTGAAGTTCGGCAATCGCCTGCCCGTGGCGGCGTTGATGGCCGGCATGCTCGCCGATACAGTGGCCGCCGGGAGCGTCGCGCGGCCGGATGTGCTGACCGCTGTTCCGCTCGGACGCGCGCGCCTCGTCGAGCGCGGCTTCAACCAGGCGCTCGAGATCGCGAAGCCGCTGGCGCGCCAATTGAGTCTGCCGCTCGATCGCGGCCTCCTTGCACGACAGCGTGACACGCGCGCCCAGTCGCTGCTGCATCCGGACGAGCGCCATGCCAATATACGACGCGCGTTCATCGTGCCGGCAGCCGCCATGGAAGCGGTGCGCGGCCGGCACATCGGCGTGGTCGATGACGTCATGACGACCGGCGAGACGCTGAACGAAGTCGCCGCCACGCTCAAGCGCTTCGGCGCCGCGCGCGTCACCAATTTCATCTTTGCCCGCACCCTACCCGCCTGAGGTCCGTCCGTGTTTCATGTCGTTTTGGTCCAACCCGAGATCCCGCCAAACACCGGCAACATCATCCGCCTGTGTGCCAACACCGGCGCGCAGCTGCATCTGATCGAACCGCTCGGCTTTCCGCTGGAGGATGCCAAGCTCCGGCGTGCCGGCCTGGACTACCATGAGTACGCAACGATGAAGGTGCATCCCGGCTGGGACGCCTTTCTCGAGCGCGAGCGGCCCGACATGGCGCGCATGTTCGCCATGACCACGCACGGATCGACGCCTTTCGCGGGACTGGCCTTCCGGCCGGGCGACTGGTTCGTGTTCGGCTCCGAGACGCGCGGGCTGGACCCTGCCCTGCGCGACGGCTTCCCGTCCGGCCAGCGCATCCGCGTGCCGATGCGGCCGGGCAATCGCAGCATCAATCTCTCCAATACCGTCGCCGTGGTCGTGTACGAAGCCTGGCGGCAGAACGGCTATGCCGGCGGCAACTGAAAGGAACTGACGTATGAAATCGATTCGCGCAATGTTGGTCGCGGCGGCGCTGTTTGCCGGCGCAGTGCAGGCCCATGAATTCAAGGCGGGCGATCTGCGCATCGGCCATCCGCATGCGCGGGCCACGGTGGCGGCGCAACCTACCGGCGCGGCTTACCTGAGCATCCAGAACAAGGGAAAGGCGGCGGATCGACTGATCGCTGCGAGCACGCCGGTCGCACAGTCGGTGGAAATCCACAGCATGAAGATGGACGGCAACGTGATGCGCATGCGTGAAGTCGCTGCGATCGAGGTGCCGGCCGGCGGAAAGGTGTCGCTCGCGCCGGGCGCGGACTATCACCTGATGCTAGTGGGGCTCAAGCAGCCGCTGAAGCTCGACGACGCGTTCCCGCTGACGCTGACCTTCGAGAAGGCCGGCAAGGTGGAAGTGTCGGTCACTGTGGATGGCGCCGCAGCCGGCGGCCACCAGCACTGACCGGCACTGACTGGCACGAATCAGGCGCGTTGCAGCGCCAGGGTCGCGCGCACGTCTCCGACCTGCAGGCCGCGCGCATTCATCTGCGGCGGCTTTTCCCATGATGCCAACGGCGTGCCTTCGGTCTTGTTGAGCACGCCGATCTGGCGCAGCACGGCGACCGTGGCCGGGAACAGCGCGCGGGTATTCCCGTCGGCCACTTTCAACGCGATGCCGATGCCGGCCGAGCGGATACCGATCACTTGCACTGCCTCCGCGCCGATCTTCGCCACCCAGTCGCCCGGCGCCGTTTGCATGAAGGCGAGGTCGCTGCGCTTGGTGCCGGAGACCAGTTCGGGATGCGAAGTCATGGCGTCGAACAGGTCGCCGAGCGCGCTGCCGAATTCCGGATCGCGACCGCCTTGCGCCAGGCGCGCATAGGTATAAGCCAGACGCGCCAGCGGCAGTGCAAAGTTGGGCGCCGAGCAGCCGTCGATGCCCATCTTCATGTCGGATTCCTGCACGCCCGCTACCTGCGCGACGCGGGCGCTCACCGCTTGCTGCAGCGGGTGCGCGGGATCGATGTAGGTGTCGAGCGCATGGCCGTGCTGCACGCAATAGGCAACGAAGCCGGCGTGCTTGCCGCTGCAGTTGTTGTGCAGCTGGTTGAATGCGGCGTCCGCCGGCGGCGTCTGATCGGTGGTCGGGTAGTACATCGGCACATGGCAGCCGCAGCGCAGGTGGTGCTCGTCGCAGCCCGCCTTGTTCAGCATCGACTGCGCCGTCTCGACATGCATCGCTTCGCCCGAGTGGCTGGCGCACAGCAGCGCGAGTTCGCGCCGGGTGTAGCCGAAACGCGCGGGACCGTCGCCGAGCATGAAAGGCAGCGCCTGAAACGGTTTGATGGTCGACCGGGTGAAGGTCATGAAATGCGGATCGCCTGCCTGGTAAAGCAGTTCGCCGCGGGTGTTCACCACGGCGACGGCGCCGTAATGAATCGATTCGGTCGTGCCGCCGCGCGTGGTTTCCGCGAGCGGAGCAAAAGGCATGGCGTTCATGCGTTCCTCACTTTCGAGAGCAGCTTGGTGGTCGAGCGGTCATGCTCGAAGGCGATGGCGACTGCCTTGCCGCCGTAGGCCGTGACGGCCTTGCCTTCCGGGATGGCGGCCATGTCGTAGTCGCCGCCCTTCACGTAGACGTCGGGACGCGCTTCCATGACGACTTCAAGGGCGGTGTCTTCGTCGAAAGGCACGACCAGGCTCACGGATTCCAACGCCGCCAGGATCGCCATGCGGTCTTCGCAGGTGTTGACCGGTCGGTCGTCGCCCTTGCCGAGGCGCTTGACGGAGGCATCGGTATTCACCGCCACCACAAGCGAGGCGCCCTGCTCGCGTGCCTGCGCAAGATAAGTCACATGACCGCGATGGAGGATGTCGAAGACGCCGTTGGTGAGCACGACGGGTTTGGGGAGTTCGGCGACGCGTGCGCGCAGGTCGCCGCGAGAGCAAAGTTTCTTTTCGAAAGTCGTCATGGGAAAGAAAAAAGGCCGCAAGCGTGCTGCTTGCGGCCCTCAGTGTAGCGTCTTGCGCGGGGACGCGCGGATCAGGTCGCCGGCTGAGCCTGGCCGCCCATCTGCTGCGCGAGGCGCGTGGTGACTTCCTTGCGATAGCGATTGAGGTCCTGTGCCGATTCGAAGGTACGTTCGAGCAGCAGCGACATGTTGTGCAGGATGCGGTCGATGACCTTCTTTTCCCACTCGATGTCGAACTTGATCTGCGTGTCGAGCCAGCGCTCGAGCCAGTCCGGATCCGGCGCCCGGCTTTGCACCGTGTCGTTCGGATACAGCGCCTGGTTCACGTGCACCGTGGTCGGGTGCAGCGGCTTGTCGGTGCGGCGGGCCGATGCCATCAGCACGCCGATCTTGGCGAAGGCGGCACGGGCGGTGTCGCCCACTTCGTTGAGCGCCTTCTTCATGTAGCGCAGATAGGCGCCGCCGTGACGCGCCTCGTCCTGGCTGATGACCTTGTAGATATGCTTGATCACCGGCTCGGTATGCCATTCGGCGGCGCAGCGGTACCAGTGGTTCAGGCGGATCTCGCCGCAGAAATGCAGCATCAGGGTTTCGAGCGGCGGAGCCGGATCGAATTCGAAGCGGACGTTGTGTAATTCGGCTTCGGTCGGCACGAGGTCGGGCCGGAAGCGGCGCAGGTATTCCATCATGACGAGCGAATGCTTCTGTTCCTCGAAGAACCAGACGGACATGAAGGCGGAGAAGTCGCTGTCGCCGCGGTTGTCGCGCAGGAACATCTCGGTGGCCGGCAGCGCGGCCCACTCGGTGATGGCGTTCATCCGAATGGTCTGGGCTTGTTCTTCGGAGAGCTTGGAGGCATCGAACTTGTCCCACGGAATATCGGTTTCCATATTCCAGCGGACTTGCTCGAGCGACTTGAATAGTTCTGGGTACAGCATAGGCACCTAATATTGGGACGGAGTTAAGCCCTTGATTCTACCAAGTTTTTTGGATTTTCCGGAGGGGTGCACGGATTCAGCCGTGCAAGGTGTCCGAAAATCGATCGCTCCACGGGTTCATGCGGGCGCCGCGTGCCGGCTCTGCCACTCGGCGAGCGCCGTCCCAATGTCCTGCAGCCCGAGCACCCGCACGTCCGGCAGCGGCCGCCGTTGCAGGCCGGCACAGGCGCCACCGGCCCAGATTTCGATGTTTCCTGCGAGCCTGGCGCGCAGGTCCTGCAAACCGGTCGCGAGCTGCTTCGGATTCATCGCGGCGGAGAACGACAGGGCCACGATGTCGGCGTGCTGGGTCGCGGCCGCGAGGGCGATGTCGGGAACGGGCGTCTGCACGCCGAGCGAGATGCAACGCGCCCCTTCCAGCGAAAAGATGGCCTCCGCCATGAGCAGCCCGAGACTGTGCTGCTCCTGCGGGAAGGTGGTCAACAGCACGCGCGCGCCGATTCCGTCGGCGTGGGTGCGCTGGACCGAGGCAATCGCATTGCGCAGGACGATCTGCATCGACTCGGTATAGAGGTGCTCCTCGAACACGGCGAAGGTGCCGTTGGCCCAGCGCGCGCCGACCATGCCGTTCAATGGAGCAACAATGTCCATGACAAACTCTTGCAAGCCCATGCGCACCAGCGCCTGGGACAGCTCCCGTCGCAGCTGATCGAACTGATACGCCTTGCAGAGCAGGATGTAATGCAGCAGGTCTTCCCGCTCTCCCGGCAGCTGGCCGCCGGCAATCGGGACGGCCCCCGGCTCGCCGACCAGCCCGAGCAGGCCGGCCATCTCCTGCCCGACGATCTTGCCGGGCCGGTATCCCTGGTCCAGGAGCCGCTTGATCACCCGCAGCCGTTCCAGCTGCTCCAGCGGATACACCCGCTCGCCATGCGCGTCGCGCACCGGCTGCGGAAAACCGTAGCGGCGCTCCCAGACCCGGAGCGTGTCCTTCGACAGGCCGGTATCGCGCTCCACCGCCCCGATGCTGAATACCTGCCCGCCCATGGTGTCGTCAGCCATATGCTTTCCAGAACCGGCGCGAGGCGTCGGCAAAAGTTGTCCAAAATCAATATCTCACGAATTCTAGCCACTTCGTTTGTCCAAGACAAATATTGACTCGCGGCAAGAATTCAACCATCATCCGGTTTGTTAGATTTGTCTAGGACAAATCAATTCCGTTACTGGCTCACGAAATGAAGCGCCCGGCCTGGGACGCCGCGCTTTTGGCGGTACTGCCACCGCCTCCGATCCAGTCTTCTCGCAGTCGATGTGACCGCGCTCGCGAGCGCCTCGGCCGGTGCTTCAGTCTTTTTCACACATTGGAGAACACCATGAAGGTAGCAGTCGTCGGCTCCGGCATTGCCGGTCTCGCATCGGCATGGCAGCTTGCGCGGGACGGGCATGACGTCGCGCTATTCGAAGCCGCCGACTACTTCGGCGGGCATGCGCATACGGTAGACGTCACGGTCGACGGACACCGCTTCGGCGTCGATACCGGATTCCTGGTGTTCAACCGCCAGACCTATCCCGCCCTCGTCGCGCTGTTCGCCGAGCTGGGCGTGGCAACGACGGAGTCCGACATGTCGTTCTCGGTCCGCACGCCGGCGGGAGGCCGCATGCTGGAGTGGGCCGGCACCAATCTCGATACGGTGTTCGCGCAGCGCGGCAACCTGTTGCGTCCGCGCTTTCTCGGCATGTTGCGCGACATCCTGCGCTTCAACGCTCACACCACGCGCCTGGCCGAATCGGGCCAGCTGGAGGCGAGCGCGCAGACCCTGGGCGCGTTCCTCGACCGCCATCGCTACGGCCGCGCTTTCCGCGACTGGTATTTGCTGCCGATGGCCGGCTGCATCTGGTCCTGCCCGACCGAACGGATGCTTGCCTTTCCGCTTGCCAGCTTCGTGCGTTTCTGCCACAACCACGGCCTGCTGCAGGTGGAGGACCGGCCAAAGTGGCGCACAGTCACCGGCGGCGCCCGACACTATGTCGACAAGCTGCTCGCCGCCATACCGCGCGCGCATGCTTCGACGCCGGTCGAGCGCATCGTGCGCAGCCGCCTGAGCGGACGCGAGGCCGTCACGCTGACGACGCGGCTCGGATCGGAACATTTCGACCACGTCGTGCTCGCCACGCATAGCGACCAGTCGCTGCGACTGCTGCACGATCCCGATGCCGGCGAGCGACTGCTGCTGGAGGCCGTACCTTATCAGCCGAATCGCGCCGTGCTGCATACCGATGCACGCTGCCTGCCGCAGCACCGCAAGGCTTGGGCGGCATGGAACTACGAGCACGGCGGCGGCGAGCGCGTCTGCGTGCATTACTTGTTCAATCGCCTGCAGCCGCTGCCCTGCGCGACACCGGTCATCGTCTCGCTGAACCCGGTCGCCGAACCCGATCCCGCGACCGTGCTCGGCGCATGGAACTACGCGC
Source organism: Oxalobacteraceae bacterium OM1 (assembly GCA_004570315.1). Classification (GTDB taxonomy): domain Bacteria; phylum Pseudomonadota; class Gammaproteobacteria; order Burkholderiales; family Burkholderiaceae_D; genus Noviherbaspirillum. Next base: position 10,105 of record SPQI01000470.1, read on the forward strand.
ATCCGGTCTTCGACGCAGGCGCCGTCGCGGCGCAGCGCCGCCTGTGGACGCTGCAAGGGCGCCGCAATACGTGGTTCGCCGGCGCCTGGACCGGCTACGGTTTCCACGAGGACGGCCTGAAATCCGGCCTTGCCGTCGCCCGCGCCATCACGCGCATGGGCGCCGCGGTTCTGGCGGCGGCCTGATCCATGGCGGCCTTGCCCAACGGTGTGCAGATCGGTCTCGGCGATGTGCGGCATGCGCGCCTGCGGCCGGTGCAGCACGCTTTCCGCTATGGCGTGTTCTTTCTGCGCCTGCCCTTGCGCGCGCTCGGCGGGCGGGATTTTGGCCTGCGCCTGGTGTCACGCAACCGCTTTAATCTGCTGTCCTTCCACGATGCGGACCACGGCGACGGTGTGCAGCCGCCGGTGCAATGGATCGACAACTTGCTGCGGCGTGAATGCGTCCGCGATGCGGATGGCGAAATCTGGCTGCAAACCTTCCCGCGTGTGCTCGGCTACGTCTTCAACCCCGTGTCCTTCTGGTTCTGCCACCGGGCCGACGGCGCCCTGCGGGCCGTCGTCTGCGAAGTGAACAACACCTTCGGCGAGCGCCACTATTATCTGCTCGACACCGGCACGGTCCTCGGCGCCGGCACGGAACTGCAGGCGCGCAAGGTCTTTCACGTCTCACCGTTCTGCCGCGTCGAAGGCCGCTATCGATTCCGCTTTCTGCAGCGCGAAGCAGGCGCCGGCGCGCCCGGCCGGGTCGTCGCGCGCATCGATTACGACGACCTCGCCGGCCCCTTGCTGCAGACCAGCCTGTCCGGCCGGCTGCATCCGCTCACCGACGGCTGCGCGCTTCGCGCCTGCCTGTGTCATCCGCTGATGACGCTCGGCGTCATCGTCCGCATCCACTGGCAAGCGCTTCAGCTGTGGCGCAAGCGCGTGCCCTTCTTCCGCAAACCGCTTCCTCATTCCACCGAGTTGAGCCGATGAGCACCGACCTCACCCAGACCCTGGGCTTTCCGCCCGTGCGCGCCGTTCCGCCGCCGGAGATGCGCCTGATTGCGGCGCTGCTGCGCAAGATCCACCACGGCAGCCTGCATGTCGAATTTCCCGACGGACGCCGCGAGCGCTTCGGCGGCGCGGCGTATCCGCTGACACTGCACATCCGCGACTGGCGCGTCTGCAAGGCGGCGCTGACGTCCGGCGACATCGGCTTCGCGGAGAGCTACATCGCCGGGCACTGGGAGACCGACGACCTGCCCGGCCTGCTCGCGCTCTTCGTGCGCAACCGCACGGCCATGGAAGAGTTGATCTACGGCCGCTGGTGGGGACGGCTGCTGTATCGCCTGCGGCATCTCGCCAACCGCAACAGCAAGGCGGGCAGCCGGCGCAACATTCATGCGCACTACGACATCGGCAATGCCTTCTATGCGCTGTGGCTGGATCCGTCGATGAGCTATTCGAGCGCGCTGTTCGGCGCCGAGGACCTGACGTTGCAGGAGGCGCAGGCGGCGAAGTACCGGCGCGTGCTGAAGCAGTTGCAGCTGCCGGACGGCGCAGCGCGCATCCTGGAGATCGGCTGCGGCTGGGGCGGCTTTGCGGAGATCGCTGCACGCGAGGCGGCCGCCCACGTGACCGGCCTCACGCTCTCGGGCGAGCAGCTCGGTTTCGCGCAGGAGCGCCTCGCACGCGCCTGTCTCGCTGCGCAAGCCGACCTGCGCCTGCAGGACTACCGCGACGTGCATGGAACCTTCGACGCCATCGCTTCCATCGAGATGTTCGAAGCGGTGGGCGAAGCCTACTGGCCCGGCTACTTCGCCTGCCTGGCGCGCAACCTCAAGCGCGGCGGACGTGCCTGCATCCAGACCATCACGATCGACGATGCGCTGTTCGCGCGCTATCGCAAAGGCAGCGACTTCATCCAGCAAACTATCTTCCCCGGCGGGATGCTGCCCTCGCCTGCGGTGTTCCGCCGCCATGCGGAACGGCATGGCCTGCGCATCGTCGATGCCTTCGCGTTCGGCCCGGATTACGCGCGCACGCTGGCGGCCTGGCGCGCTGCCTTTTACGCGAACATCGAGCACGTCCGCGCGCAAGGCTTCGACGAGCGCTTCGTGCGGACCTGGGATTTCTACCTTGCCTACTGCGAGGCAGGTTTTCGTGCGGGCAGCATCGACGTGGTGCAGTTCACGCTGGAGCGGCCATGAACCTCGATCCGACCCTGGATACGATCATCCGCTACTTCGAGACGCTGACGCCCGAGAGCGTGGCCGACATCGGCGAGGTCTACGCTGCGAATGCCCGCTTCAAGGACCCGTTCAACGACGTGCAGGGCATCGCCGCCATCATGCACCTCTACCGGCACATGTTCACGCAAGTGGATGCGCCTTGCTTCGTCGTCAAGGCGCGCATGCGCGCCGGGGACGAAGCCTTCCTGACGTGGGATCTGCGCTTTCGCATGAAGCGCTGGCGCCGCGGCGAGCAATGCATCCACGGAGCGACCTGGCTGCGGCTGGACCGCGAAGGCCGCATCCTCGAACACCGCGACTACTGGGATGCCGCCGAGGAGCTTTACGAAAAGCTGCCGCTGCTCGGCGGCCTGATGCGCTTGCTGAAGCGGCGCGCGCGGTCCTGACGCGGTTCAGGGGCGCTGCATCTTGCAGCTGGTCGGCAAGGCCGACTGCTCGGCGCTGAGATAGCGTTCGGTCTTGAAGCCGTAGCCGCTGCCCTCGTTGTCGAAACGCACGTCGCCGTCCGCCGCCTTGCGCATCACCGACACGTACAGCGGCTGCAGCAGCTGGTGGTCGGCTGCGCGCATCGTCGCGTCGTGGAAGGCAGTATGGAACTGCGCCCCTTCGAGTGCACGCGCGACGGCGGCCGGCTCGGTGCTGCGCGCCTTCTCGATCGCATTGGCAAGCATCTGGATCATGAGGTGCATGCGCAGATGGACGTAGTCCTGTTCCGGTTGCGGATAGCGTTTGCGGAAGGCTTCGTAGTAGGCGTCGCTGACGGCCGGGCCGGCATTCGGGTGCCATTCCGCCACCGCGCGCACGCGATTGACGCCGGCATCGCCGATCGCCGCCGGGGCGCCCAGTCCGTTGCCGTAGAAGGTGTAGAACTTGAGCGCGAGCCCGGCTTCCTTGGCCGCCTTCACCAGCAGCGTGAGGTCGTTGCCCCAGTTGCCGGTGACGACGGTATCGGCGCCGCTGGCCTTGATCTTCGCCACATAGGGCGCGAAGTCCTTGATCTTGCCGATCGGATGCAGTTCGTCGCCGACGATGCGGATGTCCGGCCGCTTGGCCGCCAGCTGCGTGCGCGCGGCGCGGGCGAGCTGCTGGCCGAAGCTGTAGTCCTGGCCGATGAGGTAGACGCGCCGCGCGCCGCTGTCGCCCTTGATGACTTCGGTGAGCGCATGCATGCGCATGTCGGCATTGGCGTCGAAGCGGAAATGCCAGAAGCTGCACTTGTCGTTGGTGAGCGCGGGATCGACGGCGGAGTAGTTGAGGAAGAGCACGCGCTGTTGCGGCGCACGGGCATTGTGCTTCTCGATTGCATCGACGAGCGCGGACGCCACGGCGGAACTGTTGCCCTCGACGATGAACCGGAACTGGCGGTCGGTGTAGTAATGCAGGCCGGTGAGCGCTTCCTCGACACCGTTCTTGTTGTCGTAGGTGGCAAGTTCGAGGCGGTGGCGGCCATCGGGCAGTTGCACGCCGCCACGGGCGTTCACGAGGTCGATGCCGTATTGCAGGTTGCGCACCACCGCCTGGCCGGCGTTGGCGAAGGCGCCGGAAAGACCGTCGATCATGCCGATGCGGATCGGTTCGGGGGCGGGCGCGGCGTGGGCGGAAAGCGAAGCGGAGAGCAGCAGGGAAGCGAGGAAAGACGGGCGTTTCATGGGAGTTCCGGTGCGAGAGGCCGGCATTATCCCATGCACGGCCGCCCCGCTGCAGCCACCGAAACCTCAGTGCACAGGTGCCGCCGCAGGCGTCCGCAGGCGACTCTGTGCCGGCACGCCCGCCTGCTGCATCGCCTTGGCTGAAATGTCGAGCAAAGCCTTGTGCTGCGCTTCGGAGAGATCGGGGGGCGCGGCGGCAGGCGCCTGGCCGAGCAGCGCGCGGTGGAACACGTAGGCGGCCAGGTAGGAACCGATCGAGCTGGGGTGGCTGCCGTCGGTATCGTAGAGCTGCAGGGCGGTGTAGCCACGTCGGGCGATCCCCCAGGCCTGGCCGACCGGCGCGAGCTTGGCGCCGATGTCGCGCGCGGCATCGGCGTAGGCTGCATTGATCACCGATTGCTTCTCCGGCGAGCCGACGCGCGCCCAGGTCACGTAGAGCATTGGCCGTGCGCCGGCGGCGCGGATAAGCTCACCGAACTGGCGCACGTTGCGGCGCAGGCCATCGGCATCGTCGATCGGGCGCAGGCTGTGGTCCTGCAGCACCACCCAATCCCAGCGGCCCGATGCGAGCAACCGCTGCGCGTCGCCCTTGTTCAAGTGATCTTCCAGGCTGGCGCCGCCGACCGTCACCGTGCGCGCTTCGATCGGCGTGGCGCTGCCTTGCGAGAGGCGCGCCAGCAAGTCCGGCATGTCATGGTAGTAGGTGTAGCTGTTGCCGATGAACAGCACCCGCAGCGGCTCGGCCCATGCGCCGGCGCAGCAGAGCGAGACCAGTAGCGCCAGCAGCACGCGCCACATGCTTCGAGGTTTCATGCGTCGTCCTTCAGGAGTGCGGCAGCGCCGCGAAGCCGGCGTGCAGGCATTCCGTGATCGTGGACAGCGTGGCGTCCAGTTCGGCCGGCCGTTCCTGCAGCACCGAAAACAGGCGGTTGTGCTCCGTGCCGGGCACGACGAGCAGCCGCCGCCAACAGCTTCGCACCGCGGAGTCCATCAGCCTTTGCGGTATCTCCAAGGGAATCACTGCGTCGTGTTCGGCGGCAATGACGAGCAGGCTGCCGGTGTACCGGGACAGGATGTCCCAGGCGTCGCTCGCCATCCAGCTGCGCGGCTGGCGGATGAGTTGCGAGAACTGCGGACCGAACGGCGTTTCGTAGGCGGCCGGCGTGTAGACGCCGGGGACGACCAGCACCAGCGCCGGCACCGTGCGCCGCGCGGCGATGCGCAACGCGTTGTAGGCGCCCATGCTGGTGCCGTAGAGGGCCACGGGTCCGTGCATGCCGCGCGCTTGCAGGACGGCTTCCGCCTGCCGTGTGCGGCTGGCGAGCGAGGACTCGGCCAGCGTGCCGCCGGTCGTGCCGTGGCCGATGCAATCGAAGGCGGTCGAGCCGATGCCGCGTGCCTGCAGTGCGCCACGCCAGCCGGCGAGGCGGCCGCGATGGCTCTCGCCGGCGCCGTGGATGATCAGCAGCGGCCTAGCCGGATCGCCGTCGATGGCATCGCCATGCAGCAGGCGGCCTTCATAGGGAATGGTGAAGTCAGCCATGACGCAGCGCCAGCATCGCAATCTCGGTGGCGACGTGCTGCCGCACTGTCGTCTCGGACAGCGGCGACTTCAGCAGCACGCTGTTGTTGTTGTCCGAGGAAACGCACAGCTGCATCGAGACCGGCTCGCCGCGCGCGTCGCGATGCACGCGCAGCACGCGGGTCGAGCGTGCCGGATGCCAGCAGACGGTGCGATGGAAGTAGGTCGTGCTGCTGCCACGCTCCACGGGTTCGCTGACGAGCGCGAATTCGGTTTCGAGAAGGCGGCGCAGCGCGGTGTTGCAGAGGAGCGACATCGGCAGCTCAATCCAGCAGCGGTTGATTGAACTCCGTCCGCCAGTCTTCCGGACGCGGGCTGGACTCGGGACCGGCGAGGTACACCTCCCACAGGTCCGGTGCCTCGCGATACCCGTTGCGGGCGATCCATTGCTTGAACGCGCCCCAGGCGGCGCCGAGTCCTTCGTAAGGGCCGCGATAGGTGGTGCGCGCTACCCGCGCGGCGGGCAACAGGCCGGGCTGCACGCGGCCGGCGGGAGCGACCTCGGCATCGACCGGCACGCAGATCTCGACATCGAACGTTGCGGGATCGAGCCGCAGATGATGCGTCAGCCACGGGCCCGCGGGCGCGATGCCCTGCTCCTTCAACGCGGCTTGAATTTCCGCAAGGCCCGGTCCCATGACCTTCTGGATTGCGCTGCGCGGCACGACGAGATGGATGCGCGCCGTCTTGCGCGCGGTGGTGGTCAGAACTTCCGGTGCGTCGATCATGCTGGATCCCTTCTCGTTGGCATTCATTGCGGTTCAGCCACGCGGATGGTGTTCGGCATGCAGCTTCTTCAGCCGCTCGCGCGCCACGTGGGTGTAGATCTGCGTCGTGGAGATGTCGGCGTGCCCGAGCAGCAGCTGCACCACGCGCAGGTCGGCGCCGTGGTTGAGCAGGTGCGTGGCGAACGCATGCCGCAGCGTGTGCGGCGACAGCGGCGCATTGATCGCGGCGCGGACGGCGTATTTCTTGATGAGCGTCCAGAACATCTGCCGCGTCATCGGCCCGCCGCGCGCGGTGACGAACAGCGCATCCGCAGCCTGGCCGCCGAGGATGGCCGGACGCGACTCCCTCAGATACCGCTCGATCCAGCCGCGCGCCACTTCGCCGAAGGGCACGAGGCGCGTCTTGCTGCCCTTGCCGGTGACGCGCAGCACGCCCTCGTTCATGCCGAGCTCGACCGATTGCAGCTCCACCAGTTCGGAGACGCGCAGTCCGCTCGCATACATCAGCTCGAGCATGGTGCGGTCGCGCAGGCCGAGCGGCGTGTTGACGTCCGGTGCCCCGAGCAGCGCTTCGACTTGCGCTTCCGTGAGGGTCTTGGGATAGCGCGGCGGCTGCTTCGCGCTCTTCAGGCGCAGGCAGGGGTCGCTGGGGATGCGGTTCTGGCGCAGGGCCAGCTGATAGAAGCGGCGCAGCACTGCCAGGCGGCGATTGGCAGAAGTCGCCTTGGTCTCGGCATGGCGCGCCGCGAAATAGGCGTTGAGGTCGTCGGGCTGGGCGGCATAGAGGGCTTTGCCGCGCTCTTCCTGCAGCCACGCGGCGAACAGCGCCATGTCGCGCCGATAGGCGGCCAGCGTGTTCTTCGCGAGGCCGTCCTCGAGCCAGAGGGTGTCGCAGAATTCGTCGATCTCGGCCTGGCCGGGCGCGTCGGCAACGACGTCCGTCATAGGTAGCCGGGCACGTGTTCGTGCGCAAGCAGCCAGCGCTTCACACCGAGATGGAAGCCGGTGTCGTCGTCGTTGCGCGCGAAGCCGCCGAGCCCGCCCGTGGCGGTGACGCGGTGACAGGGAATGACGAGCGGATACCAGTTTGCCCCGCAGGCCTGCCCGACCGCGCGCGGGGCCGAGCGGATGAATTTGGCCACCTGGCCGTAGGTGCGAACCTCGCCGCGCGGAATGGTGCGAATGGCATCCCAGACCCGCCGCTGGAACTCGGAGCCGACCGTCATCAGCGGCAGGTCGAATACGAAATCCGGTTCGACGAGATAGCGCTGCACCTGCACCGCAGCGCGCTCGGCAAGCGCATCGGTCGGGTCCTTTTCGGGGAAGTGCTTGGGCAGGTAGGTCAGCTCGCGCACGAAGCCGGGCTCGGTGCGGATGCCGACCGCGCCCCAGGGCGCCGCTACGATGGCGGAGAAGATGGCGGTGGTATCGGTTCGGTCCATGCGGGAAGCATAAAACAATTCCAGCGTGGTTGTCCTTGCCTGGCCGGCAAAGAAAAAAGGCGCATCCGAAGATGCGCCTTCGTTGCGGATTGCTCTGCCAGCCGCCGCTACATCATGCCGAGCGCCTTGGGCAGATAGAGCGAAAGCCATGGCCAGTAGGTCACGATGATCAGGAACACGATCATGGTGATGAGCCATGGCATCACCGCTACCGCCAGCTCGGTGATGCTCATCTTCGTGATGCCGCTTGCCACGTAGAGGTTGAGGCCGACCGGCGGATGACAGAGGCCCACTTCCATGTTGGCGTCGATCAGGATGCCGAGGTGCACGGAGTCGATGCCCAGGCGGATCGCCGCCGGGTGCAGGATCGGCGCCATCACCAGGATGATGGAAGACGGCTCCATCACGTTGCCCGCCAGCAGCAGCAGGATGTTGGTGAAGAACAGGAAGCCGACCTGGCCGAGGTCCTTGTGCAGGATCCAGTCCGCCATCAGCTGCGGAATGTCCTCGTGCGTCATCAGGAAGGAGAACAGCACGGCGTTGGTGACGATATACAGCAGCATGGCGCTCATCGCGGCCGAGGTCATCAGCACCTTCGGCGTGTTCTTCACCGACATGTCCTTGTAGACGAAGGTCGAGATGAAGAAGGCGTAGACGGCGCTCATCGCGGCGGCCTCGGTGGCGGTGAAGATGCCGCTGTAGATGCCGCCGATGATGATCACCACCAGCATCAGGCCCCATACGCTCTCGCGGAAAGCCTGCCAGCGCTGCTTCCAGGTGGCCTTCGGCAGGCGCGGATAGTTGTTCTTGCGGGCGATGTACCAGGTCGTACCGCACAACATGACGGTGAGCAGCATGCCGGGCATCACGCCGGCGACGAACAGGGCGCCGATCGAGGTGTTGGTCGAGATGGCGTAGATCACCTTCGGGATCGACGGCAGCATCAGGATGCCGAGCGAACCGGCGGTGATGATCACGCCCGCGCCGAAACGCTTGGGATAGCCCTGCTTGACCATGGCCGGCAGCACGATGGAGCCGATCGCCACCACCGTCGCCACGCTCGAGCCGCACACCAGGGCGAACATCGCGCAGGCAATGATGCCGGCCAGTGCGAGGCCGCCGTGCCAGTGGCCCACGAGGCTGGTGGCGAAGTTGATCATGCGCTTGGCGACACCGCCGTGCGTGAGGAAGTTGCCGGCCAGGATGAAGAACGGAATCGACATGATCTCGAACTTCTCGATGCCCGTGAACAGCTTCAGCGCGACCGCCTCGACCGGCACGTTCGTCAGAAGGAACATGAACATCAGCACGGTCAGGCCGAGCGCGATCGAAACGGGAATGCCGGTCAGCATGAGCGCGATCAGCAGCGCGAACACGATGCCGACGTTGCCGCCGCCGAGGCAGGCCGCCAGCAGCACGCCGCCGATGATCAGGAGCCAGGTCGCGGCCTTCTTCTTCGAGAACGGCTGCACGCCGAGCGGAATGGATGCGGTGCTCGATGCGGTGCTCATTGCGCAGCTCCTTTGGCCGTGGCAGCGGGAGCGACGGGCGTAGCCACTGCGAATTCGTGGTCTTCGTCGGCCAGCCCTTCGACATGGGCATGATCGTGGTGCGGCAGCTCACCCTCGCGGATGAAGCCCCACGTCACCTGCAGGAAGCGGAAGCACATCAGGTAGGAGCCCAGCGGCACTGCCGAATACACGGCCCAGGTCGGCCATTCGAGATCGGGCGTGGTGGGACCTTCCGGCAGGTCGCCGGTGTCCATGCCGAGCAGGTGGAAGAGCGCGTAGTGCATACCGTTCTCCCAGATAAAGCGCAGGCCGAGCGTGCCGATCACGCCGGTGAACAGGATGCCGCAGAACAGGGCGACGTAGACCATGATCTTTCTCCACTCCTCGGGGAGGCGGTTTACCAGCACATCGACGCCCACATGGACGCCTGCACGCACACCATAGGCCGCGCCGAACTTCGCCATCCACACGAACATGATGATGCACAGCTCCTGCGCCCAGCTGAAGTTGAGCGACAGCAGCCAGTCCTGCACGTAGGGAATGCGGAAGCCGGTGCCGTAGCGGTGCAGCACCGAGAAGAAAATGAGCAGCGTGGCGCCGCCCATGAGGAACGAGATGAACCATTCCTCCAGGTGATCGAGAAATTTCATTGGGTCTCCCTGCGAGCGGCCAGGGCTGGCCGCGAATTGCGCGCCGCGCGCCCTTCCCAGGGAAAGGCTCGGCGGACGATGCGACGTCAGGATCAGTTCTTGAAGCCGAGCGCAGCCGCTTCCTTATTCACGGCGTTCACCAGATCGGGGCCGATGCGGCCGGCCATCGAGGTCTGCACCGGCAGCAGGGCCTTGCGCCACTCGGCGCGCTCCTTGTCGTTCAGCACATAGATCTCCGTCTTGCCAGATTTCTTCACCGCTTCAAGCGCGGCATCGTTTTCCTGCTGGGCGATGGCGTTGCCGTAACGCGTCGCTTCCTTCATCGCGCCGTCAAGCGCGGTGCGGATGTCGGCCGGCAGGCCTTCCCAGAACTTCTTGTTTACGATGACCGCATAGCCGAGGTAGCCGTGGTTGGAGACGGTCACGTGCTTCTGCACTTCATGCATCTTCTGGGTGTAGAGATTGGACGGCGGGTTCTCGGTGCCGTCGACCACGCCGGTCTGCAGCGCCTGATACACCTCGGAGAACGCCATTACCTGCGGGTTGGCGCCGAGCTGGCGCATCTGCGCGTCGAGCACCTTCGAGGACTGGATGCGCATCTTCAGGCCCTTGAAGTCCTCGACCTTGTGCAGCGGCCGGTTGGCGGACATGACCTTGAAGCCGTTGTCCCAGTAGGCCAGGCCGATGATGCCTTTCGGCTCGAGCTTCTTGAACAGGTCCTTGCCGATCTGGCCTTCGGTGACGCGATAGAGCACGTCCTTGGTCGGGAAGATGTACGGCAGGTCGAAGACTTCGAACTCCTTCACGCCCAGCGGGCCGAACTTGGCCAGCGACGGGGCCAGCATCTGCACGGCGCCCAGCTGCAGCGCTTCAAGTTCTTCCTTGTCCTTGTACAGCGTGCTGTTGGCATACACCTCGACCTTCACGCGGCCCTTGGTTGCCTTTTCCGCAAGCTCCTTGAAGCGCTCGGCGGCCTTGCCTTTCGGCGTGTCGGTTGCGACCACGTGGCTGAATTTGATGACGATCGGGGCTTGCGCGAAGGCGGCGCCGCTGGCCAGTGCAGCCGACAGCGCGATGAGCAGGGTCCTGCGTTTCATTATTGTCTCCTCGGGGTGGGGAATGGGAAGTGTCCGTATTCTCGGCAAGGCGTTCCACAGCAACAAGTGTGGATAACCACAATCAACTCCGGCCCGCGCAAGCCGCTTGCACTACACTTAAGCCATGGCAACCCCGCACCGTCCATCGTGAATCGCCCGGCCTTCCCGTCCATACCCGCCTTTCCGGCACGCAAGCCGCACTGGCGGTGGCTGCTGCCGGCGCTGCTGATCGGCCTGTTCCTGTCTACCGTGCTCTGGCTGCCATGGCAGGCCCAGCGCATGGAATCGGGTGAGCGTCAGGAGCAGCTGATCGCCGATACGCTGTGGGTGGAGCAGACCATCCGATTCCAGTTCGCGCGCGATGAAGAAAGCTTCCGCCTGATCGCCGCCGAAATTGCCAGCGGTTTTACCGGCGCAAAATTGCGCGATCGCCTCGACGTCGTCGTGCGCAGCAATCGCGAACTTTCGCGCCTCGCGCAGTACGATGCGAGCGGCCACTTGGTGCTCGATGTGGACGACGGTTCAACGGCAGCCGCGATGGTTGCGGTACACGGCAACCCGCCGCCCGTCTTGAAAATTCCGCAATACAGCAATCCCTTCCCGCCGCCGGGCCGGCGCGCCCCCTTCTTCATGGATTACTACGTGCCGCTGTATGCTGGCGAGACCTTCGTCGGCACCCTGGTGGCCACTTACTCGCTGCAGGACGTGCTCGCCGAGATGGTCCCGTGGTGGTTCGCGCAGGACAACGAGATCGTCATGCTCGACCGCGACGAGAACGCCGTCGCCAAGCGCGACTCCGGCGGCCCGGGCCGCGGCGTGTATACCCACAGCCGGGCGCTCGATCTGCCCGGCAACCAGCTCACACTGCGCACCAACAGCGTCAAGGGCACGCCCAAGCTCATGCCCAGCTTGCTGGTGGCCTCGGTCATCGCGCTCTCGGTCGGCCTGGCGTGGAGTCTCTGGGCGCTGTGGCGCGACATCAACCGCCGTCTCGCCGCGGAAGGCGCATTGCGCCAGCAGGTCGCGTTCCGCACGGCGATGGAAAATTCGCTGATGACCGGCCTGCGCGCACGCGACCTCGAGGGCCGCGTCACCTATGTGAATCCGGCCTTCTGCGACATGGTGGGCATTCCGGCGGACGAGCTGATCGGCAAGCGTCCGCCGATGCCGTACTGGGCGCCCGAGGCGCTGGGCGAGTACCAGCAGCGCTTCTCGCAGGTACTCGCGGGTCGCGCGACGCCGCAGTACGAAACCGTGTTCCTGCGCGCCAACGGCGAGCGCTTCCCGGTGCTGATCTTCGAATCGCCGCTGGTCGACGAGACTGGCCGGCAGACCGGCTGGATGGGGTCGATCCTCGACATCTCCGACCGCAAGAAAGCCGAGGACCTGAATCGGCGCCAGCAGGAAAAATTGCAATCCAGCGCCCGCCTCGCCACCATGGGCGAACTCGCGTCCACGCTTGCACACGAACTCAACCAGCCGCTCGCCGCCATTTCGAGCTATGCCACCGGTGCGCTCAATCTGGTCAAGAACGGCAAGGCCAATCGCGAGATGCTCGAGTCGGCGCTGGAGAAGGCCGCCGCGCAGGCACAACGCGCCGGACAAATCATCCGCAGCGTGCATACCTTCGTGAAGCGGCGCGAACCGAGCCGCGAACCGCTCACCATGCACGATCTGTTCAACAGCCTGCTGCCGCTCGTCGAACTCCAGGCGCGCGAACACTTCGTCGCGACGCAAATCCACATCGCGCCCGGTTTGCCGCGCGTGCTCGCCGACCGCGTGCTGCTGGAGCAGGTGCTGCTCAATCTGACCCGTAACGCCATCGAGGCCATGCAGCACACCGCGCCCGAACGGCGCATCCTGCGCATGACCGCCGAGGCGGATGCCGCCGGTGTCCAGGCCAGCGTGGTGGTGTCCGTCATCGACCATGGCCACGGCATTCCCCAGGACGTGGCCGAGCGCCTGTTCTCGCCCTTCTTCTCGACCAAGGCCGAAGGCATGGGCATGGGCCTCAACATCTGCCGCACCGCAGTCGAATTCCATGGCGGCACGCTGGTCTATGCGCCGAACCCGCAAGGCGGCACCATCTTCCGCTTCAGCCTGCCGGCGCTGGTCGAGGAGGCCGCATCCGCGGTTCAGGGATAATCCGCCTGCGAGGGCACAACAACAATAAGACAACAAGACAACAAGACAACGAGGAGACTGCATGCTGCACATCGTCGACGATGAGGAAGTGATCCGGGACGCCCTGACGTGGCTCGCCCAGTCGCGCGGGATCGCGAGCACCGCCTATGAAAGCGGCGCTGCCTATCTCGCCGCGCTCGAGCGCGCCGGCGGCTTCGACCCGGAAGGCGAATGCATCCTCCTCGACGTGCGCATGCCCGACATGAGCGGCTCCGTGCTGTTCGACATGCTGGCCGCACGCGGCCTCATCCAGCGCATGCCGGTGATCTTCCTCACCGGGCATGGCGACGTGCCGATGGCCGTGGATACCCTCAAGCGCGGCGCTTTCGATTTTTTCGAGAAGCCTTTCAACGACAACACGCTGATGGACCGCGTGCAGGAAGCGCTGGCCACGTCGCGCAAGGCCGCCGAAAGCGCGGAGGCGCACATCCGCCTGGCCACGCTGTCCGCACGCGAGCGCGAAGTGCTGGACCTCATCCTCGCCGGCAAGATGAACAAGGTGATCGCCGACGAACTCGGCATCAGCATGCGGACGGTGGAAGTGCATCGCGCCCATATCTTCGACAAGATGAACGTAAAGACCGCCGTGGAGCTGGCGCGCCTGCTCAAGTAGGCGACCAAGTTACGCGGCATGCGCTGACGACACCGTCTGCGCCGCGTACGTATAAGCGCGAGCAGCGCGTCCGGCGATTCCCCGCTACCATGCCGCTTGCATCCCGCATTGCCGCCAGCCTCCGTTCCGCATGTCCATCGCCACCATCCTCTTTCCCGACTTCGCCCTCATCCTCCTCGGCTTCCTGCTGATGCGCTTCGCGAACTGGGGCAGCGAGTTCTGGAGCGGACTGGAAAAGCTGATCTATTACGTCCTCTTCCCTGCCCTGCTCTTCTATTCCACCGCGCGAACGCCCTTCGACTTCGCCGCGACCGGACGAATGCTGCAGGTGGCGCTCGGCGGCTGCGTCGCCGGCATCGCGCTCGGCTGGCTCGCCAAGCCGCTGTTCAAGACGGCGCCGATGATGTTCGAGTCCGGCGTGCAGACTGCCTTCCGTTTCAATTCCTACATCGCGCTGGCGATCGCTTCGCGTCTCGGCGGCGAGCAGGCCACCAGCCTGATGGCGCTGATCATCGGCTTCGCAGTCCCGCTCTGCAACATGGCGGCGGTGCACGCCCTGGTGCATCGCAGCGGCGGGCTGTTGACGGAACTGGCGAAGAATCCGCTGCTGGTCGCGACCGCGTGCGGCATGGGTTTCAATGTGCTGGGCTGGCATCTGCCGGAGATTGCGAGCGCGACGCTCGGACGCATGGCGAATGCGTCAATTGCGCTTGGCCTGATTGCTGTCGGCGCCGGACTGCGATTGTCGGGATTGCATGAGGCGAAGGGGCTGGCGGCGTACTTCCTTGCGGTGAAGCTGATCGCGTTGCCTGCGATCGGTCTCCTGCTGTCGCGCTGGCTCGGGCTGCCACCGTTGCAGCAGCAGATTGCGGTGGCGTTTTGTGCGTTGCCGACCGCGTCGAGCGCTTATGTGCTGGCGGCGCGGATGGGCGGGAATGGGCCGTTCGTGGCGTTCTTGATTTCGGCGGGAACGGTGCTGTCGGTGGGAACGTTGCCCGTGTGGTTGTCGATGGCGCGGTGAGGGCGGCGGCAATGGTGCGCGGAGCGCAGCCTACGTGAGGGCCCATTCGACGTGTTCGCGCACCAGGGGTGACGGATGCGTGCGGCGGGCTTCGAGCGCGG
>SPQI01000114.1 GCA_004570315.1 Oxalobacteraceae bacterium OM1
TCAACCGTAACAACCGCCTGAAGCGCCTGATGGAACTGCGCGCTCCGGAAATCATCACGCGCAACGAAAAGCGCATGCTGCAGGAAGCCGTCGACTCGCTGCTCGACAACGGCCGCCGCGGCAAGGCCATGACCGGCGCGAACAAGCGTCCGCTGAAGTCGCTGGCTGAAATGATCAAAGGTAAGGGCGGCCGCTTCCGTCAGAACTTGCTGGGCAAGCGCGTGGACTACTCGGGCCGTTCGGTCATCGTGGTGGGTCCGCAGCTCAAGCTGCACCAGTGCGGTCTGCCGAAGCTGATGGCGCTCGAGCTGTTCAAGCCTTTCATCTTCAACAAGCTGGAACTGATGGGCCTCGCCACCACGATCAAGGCCGCGAAGAAGCTGGTCGAGATTCAAGAGCCGGTGGTGTGGGACATCCTGGAAGAAGTCATCCGCGAACATCCGGTGATGCTGAACCGTGCGCCGACGCTGCACCGTCTCGGTATCCAGGCGTTCGAGCCGGTCCTGATCGAAGGCAAGGCAATCCAGCTGCACCCGCTGGTCTGCGCGGCGTTCAACGCCGACTTCGACGGCGACCAGATGGCCGTCCACGTCCCGCTGTCGATCGAAGCGCAGATGGAAGCCCGCACCCTGATGCTGGCCTCCAACAACATCCTGTTCCCGTCGAACGGCGAGCCGTCGATCGTGCCGTCGCAGGATATCGTGCTGGGTCTGTACTACGCGACGCGTGAAAAGATCAACGGCAAGGGCGAAGGCATGATGCTCGCCGACGTCGGTGAAGTCATCCGCGCCTACGACAACAAGGAAGTCGAGCTGACCACGCGTATCACCGTGCGTATCACCGAGTATCCGAAGGATCCGGCCACCGGCGAATTCGTGAAGACCGTGAAGCGTTACGAGACCACCGTCGGCCGCGCGATCCTGTCCGAGATCCTGCCGAAGGGCCTGCCCTTCACCGTGCTGAACCGCGCGCTGAAGAAGAAGGAAATCTCGAAGCTGATCAACACGTCCTTCCGCAAGTGCGGCCTGCGCGCCACCGTGGTGTTCGCCGACCAGCTGATGCAGTCGGGCTTCCGCCTCGCAACCCGCGCCGGTATCTCCATCTGCGTGGACGACATGCTCGTGCCGCCGCAGAAGGTCACGATCATTGCTCAGGCCGAGCACGAAGTGAAACAGATCGAACAGCAGTACGCGTCCGGTCTGGTCACGGCGGGCGAGCGCTACAACAAGGTCGTGGACATCTGGGGCAAGGCCGGCGACGAAGTCGGCAAGGCCATGATGGACCAGCTCAAGGTCGAAGACGTCGTGAAACGCGACGGCTCCAAGGGCACGCAGGAATCGTTCAACGCGATTTACATGATGGCCGACTCCGGCGCCCGCGGTTCCGCGGCCCAGATTCGCCAGCTCGCCGGTATGCGCGGCCTGATGGCCAAGCCGGACGGCTCGATCATCGAGACGCCGATTACCGCGAACTTCCGCGAAGGCCTGAACGTGTTGCAGTACTTCATCTCGACGCACGGCGCCCGTAAGGGTCTGGCCGACACCGCGCTGAAGACCGCAAACTCCGGTTACCTGACCCGCCGTCTGGTCGACGTGACCCAGGATCTGGTGGTCACCGAAGACGATTGCGGCACGGCCAACGGCGCGTCCATGAAGGCGCTGGTCGAAGGTGGTGAAGTCATCGAAGCGCTGCGCGACCGTATCCTCGGCCGTGTCGCTGCGAACGACGTCATCAATCCGGAAGACCAGGCGACGCTGTACGAAGCCGGCACGCTGCTGGATGAAGATGCAGTCGAAAACATCGAACGCCTCGGCATCGACGAAGTCAAGGTCCGCACGCCGCTGACCTGCGACACGCGCTACGGCCTGTGCGCCAAGTGCTACGGCCGCGATCTCGGCCGCGGCATGCTGGTCAACGTCGGTGAAGCCGTCGGTGTGGTCGCTGCGCAGTCGATCGGCGAACCGGGCACCCAGCTCACGATGCGTACCTTCCACATCGGTGGTGCGGCATCGCGTGCAGCCGTCGCCTCGTCGGTGGAAGCCAAGTCGAACGGCACGGTGCGCTTCACCGCGACCATGCGCTACGTCAGCAACGCCAAGGGCGAACAGATCGTCATTTCCCGTTCCGGCGAAGTGCTGATCACCGACGACCACGGCCGTGAGCGCGAGCGTCACAAGGTGCCGTACGGCGCGACCCTGCTGGTCAAGGATGGTCTCACCATCAAGGCCGGTACCGCGCTGGCAACCTGGGATCCGCTGACCCGTCCGATCATCACCGAGTACGCAGGTACGGTGAAGTTCGAGAACGTGGAAGAAGGCGTCACGGTTGCGAAGCAGATCGACGAAGTCACCGGTCTGTCGACGCTGGTGGTCATCGACGCCAAGCGTCGTGGCTCCGCGACCAAGTCGCTGCGTCCGCAGGTGAAACTGCTGAACGAGAAGGGCGAGGAAGTGAAGATCGCCGGCACCGAACATCCGGTGACCATCTCCTTCCAGGTCGGCGCGCTGATTACGGTGAAAGACAGCCAGCAGGTGGCGGTGGGTGAAGTGCTTGCACGTATCCCGACCGAGTCGCAGAAGACCCGTGACATTACCGGCGGTCTGCCGCGCGTGGCCGAGCTGTTCGAAGCCCGCTCCCCGAAAGATGCCGGCATGCTGGCGGAAGTCACCGGTACGGTGGCCTTCGGTAAGGAGACCAAGGGCAAGCAGCGTCTCGAGATCACCGACATGGACGGCAACAAGCACGAGTTCCTGATCACGAAGGACAAGCAGGTGCTGGTGCACGACGGCCAGGTGGTGAACAAGGGCGAGATGATCGTGGACGGCCCGGCCGATCCGCAGGATATCCTGCGTCTGCTGGGCATCGAAGCGCTGGCGCGTTACATCGTCGACGAAGTGCAGGACGTCTACCGTCTGCAGGGCGTGAAGATCAACGACAAGCACATCGAAGTGATCGTGCGCCAGATGCTGCGCCGCGTGCAGGTGGTTTCTGCAGGCGACACCGCCTACATCCCGGGCGAGCAGGTCGAGCGTTCGGAGCTGCTGGACGAAAACGACAAGGTCATTGCCGAGAACAAGCTGCCGGCCACGTACGAAAACGTACTGCTCGGTATCACCAAGGCATCGCTGTCGACCGACTCGTTCATCTCCGCCGCGTCGTTCCAGGAGACCACCCGCGTCCTCACCGAAGCCGCGATCATGGGCAAGCAGGACGGCCTGCGCGGTCTGAAGGAAAACGTCATCGTCGGCCGCCTGATTCCGGCCGGTACCGGTCTGGCTTACCACCGCGCTCGGAAAGAAAAAGAGACGTGGGAAGCCGAGGAGCGTCAGGCACTGCTGCAGGCCGAAGAAACGGCCCGTGCAGTGGAAGCCGAGGCTGCCGCGACTGCAGCTGCCAATGGCAGCGAGCAGGAAGGCGGCGAGGCGTAATCCGCTTCACTGCGCAAGCAGAAAGACAAACGGCACCAGGGAAACCTGGTGCCGTTTTTTTATGGCCGTCGGAAAAGTCAGGTTACAGCGCGCCGCGCGACACTGCGCAAGCTCCGCTGCTTACCCCGCCGGCGTCTTCAACGTCTCCAACAATCCGGCCTCGCCGGCCGGCGTAATCGCGACCACGCGCGAATGACGCTCGCGTCTGGCCCAACCCAGCGCCATCGTCCGATCCAGCAGCGCGGCGCCCAGGCTACCCGGCAGATGGTGCCGCCGCTCGCTTCAACAATTTTCGCCAAGCCGCGGTGCAGCCGAAGCGCGCGATTTCGCCAACCGCATTGTCGCCAATACGGTATCGGCAGCGGGTTTCTTAAAGACGAGAACCAACTCTCGCAAGAGGCGCTGACGTATCGCTCGGCTTCTCCGCCCCGGTGTTTTTTCACATCGTCCGTTGACTTCGGACACCGCAAGCGTCGGCAGAGGGTGATGCGGCTTCATAACTTGGTTATTGCCACCCCGAGCACATCCTTGCGCTTCTGCCGGGTCGTCCTCCCGCAGGCCCATTTCAGTTGAGTTGCTTCCCTAGGCAGTTAAGGCCGGCCGGTCAATCACATCTCTTAGGCGGTCATTACCAATGTTGATATAAAGACATTAAAGTGTAATAATTGCAACTTTTGTCGACGCTGGCGACACATCGAAAGTCGAAGGGGAAGGCCTTCGTGCCGGCCGTGCCAGCACCTGCTCCGAAAGCTTCAGTTCTGCATCCGCACATCAACCTGGGAGGAAAAACAATGAATAAATCCATCAAAATCACCGCTTGCGCCGCCGCGCTCGTGTCCGTCACCGCCTGTTCCGGAACGATGCCGACGATCGGCGATACCGGCGCCAAAACCGTGGCGACCGGCTCGGCCGGTGGCGCGAACGCGCAAAACGCCAACTCGCAACTGGAGCGTTGCGACAAGACCCTCGGCACGATGGCCATCGTGGAGGAGTCCAACCAGCCGTGGATGGTCACATTCACACAGCAGTACAACATGCAATCCACCGTTCCGCTGCTGCGCCTGATCATCCAGCAGTCGAACTGCTTCGTGATCGTCGAGCGCGGGAGGGCTTTCAACAACATGCAGAACGAACGGGCACTGGCACAGAGCGGCGAATTGCGCAGCAACAGCAAGATGGGCAAAGGGCAGATGGTAGCGGCGGACTATTCCATGACGCCGTCGATTTCGTTCAGTCAAAAGGGCACGGGCGGCATCGGCGCGATCGCGGGCGGCTTCCTGGGCCCGGTCGGCTCGGTCGTCGCCGGTTCGATGAAGTCCAACGAAGCCTCGACCATGCTCCTGCTGACGGATAACCGTTCGGGCGTGCAGCTGGCGGCGGCGGAAGGTAGTGCGAAGAGTTGGGACTTCGGTGCCATGGGCGGCCTGTTCGGCGGCGGCGCCTTTGGTGGCGCCAGCGGATTCACCAATACGCCGCAAGGCAAGGTGCTCGCCGCAGCCTTCATGGACTCGTACAACAACGTCGCGCGCGCGGTGCGCAACTATAAAGCGCAGAGTGTCGAAGGCGGCCTCGGGGCAGGTGGTGCGTTGAAGGTCAACTGAGTCAACGAGCGTGAGGCGGTCAAATCGCGGCCATTGCTCAAGATGGCTCGAAAGTCGGGAGCCAAAGCCTGGGGCGCAGTACGGTTCCGGCAGCGCGAAGTACTGCTGCTGGTCCAGGCAAAATGATTGGTCACCTAAAGATCGAGTGCCCGACCGGCCGAACGCAAGCAGAACAAAAACGGCACCAGGGGAAACCCGGTGCCGTTTTTCTTTGAGACGAGCTCAGTGAGTCGCATACCGCAGCCAGCCCGTCAGGGCAGCGGCATCTTCAGCGTCTCGGACAGCCTCGCCGCACCTGCGGCGGTAAACGCCACGACGCGCGAATCGCGCTCGCGCCGCGCCCAACCAAGCTCCATCATCCGATCCAGCAATGCAGCACCCAGGCTACCCGCCAGATGGTGCCGCCGCTCGCTCCAGTCCAGGCACAGGCGGCACATTGCACGCCGCTGCTTCAGCAGAACATCGGTATCGATGCCAAGACGCAGGAAGAGCTGCCGCCCGGCGTCGGTTACGCCCAAGCCATCCGCATCGAGCGTCAGCGCACCCAGCTCCAGCAAACGGCTGTAAAGCGTCACGCCCATCTCACCCGCCAAATGGTCGTAGCACACTCGTGCCCGTCGCAACGCCGGCTCGCGGGGACTCGAGCGCAGCCGCACCGCACCGGTGAGATATGCCACGCCCATCAGCGATTCCAGCAGATGCGCCACGTCCTCGTTTGCAATCCGGAAGTAGCGATGGCGCCCCTGCGCCTCCACTTCCACGATTCCTGCATCGAGCAGCTTGCCCAAATGCGCGCTCATGGTCTGCTTCGTCACATTGGCCGCATCGGCCAGCTCGGTCGCCGTGAGCGCGCGCCCGCTCATCAGCGCCGTCAGCGCCTCCGCGCGAGCATGGTCGCCGATCAATGCGGCGATGCCAACGATGTTCGGTCCGTCCTTCATGGTTCGATGGTAGCCGAACCATCCCACCCCGCCAACCGCCTATCCTGCAAGCTCATCCACCCGCACGAGGACCGCACCATGCCCATCTGCTGTTTCATCCGCTATGAAATCGATTCCTTCCAGCGCGACGCCTTCAAGCAATACGCCGACAACTGGGGCCGCATCATTCCCCGCTGCGGCGGCCATCTCGTCGGCTATTTCCTGCCGCACGAAGGCACCAACAACATCGCCTGGGGGCTGATCGCCTTCGACAGCCTCGCCGCCTACGAACGCTACCGCGTCCGCCTCAAGACCGACGCCGAAGGCCGCCGCAATTTCGAGATGGCCCAGGAAATGCGCTTCATCCTGCGCGAGGAACGCACCTTCACCGAAGTCGTCGACAGCACCTTCTTCCAAGCCGCCCAACCGGTTCACGACACGCCATGATCGCCGTCATCTTCGAAGTCCTCCCCAGCCAGCAAGGCCGGCAAGCCTACCTCGACACCGCCGCCGCCCTGCGCGCCGAGCTCGAAGGCATCGACGGCTTCCTCTCCATCGAGCGCTTCGAAAGCCTCGCGCAGCCCGGCAAGCTGCTCTCGCTTTCGTTCTGGCGCGATGAGGCCGCCGTCATGCAATGGCGCAATAGGGAAGCCCACCGCCTCGCGCAGGCGGCGGGCAGGGGAGGCGTGTTCGCGGATTACCGCCTGCGCGTCGCACAGGTGCTGCGCGACTACGGCTTGCGGGAAAGGGAAGAGGCGCCGGCCGATTCACGGCACGCGCACGGCGCGTGAGCGCGCGGCCGCCAGAGGCAGGCGGGCGGCACGACTGCGCCCGCCGTGTGCATCACAACAGCTTCTGGATCTGCCGCACGCCGCGCATCAGCGTCGGCGAATCGTAGATCGATTTCTTGACCCCGAACTTCACCTTGTTCGCGAGCGAATAATCCGGCTGATTGCGATAAAACTGCATGCCGTTGTAGCTCTTGTACTTCACGAATTCCTTCTTCGTGAACAGGTTGCCGAACGCCATGTGTGACGGCAGATAATGCGCCGTCAGCGACTTGCGCGAGAACGCCGGGTCCTGCGTCGGCAGCGAGCCGTGGATGGTGCGCGAATTCCAGAACAGCACGTCGCCCTTCTTCAGTGCCGGCGCCTCGATCTCCTCCGCATGCGTGCGCACGTAGTCAGCCACGCGCACCAGCCAGTCGGAATGCTTCAGGTCCGGCGTATCGCTGTGCAGGTCCACCGCGAAGGTGCCCGGTATCACATAGAAGCGCCCGGCCCGCTCGTCGATGTCCTCCAGCGCGAACCATGCGCCGAGCAGATGCCCATTTGGTACCGAGTCGAGATACCAGCAATCCTGGTGCGGCACCGTCTCGGTGTTCGCATCGAACAGCATGGTCTGCATCAAGTTGAATTCGTCGAAGCCGGTCGCTTCCCGCAAGGCCGCGCGCACCGCCTGATGCGTAAAGATCTCGCGCGCGCAGCGGCTGAATTCGGGAAATTTTTCGTAATCGTGGATATCGAGGAAACTCTGCTTCACATAGCCGCGGTCGGTGTAGCGGTTGCGTTCGTACGCATCGGTGTTCTGGCGGAAGAACGGGTAGTCGCTCGGCACCACATCCCACTCGTAGCGGCGCACCAGCGCATCGATCAGATGCTCCGGCACAAGGCCGCGGCAGAGGCACCAGCCTTCCGCAGTATAGGTGTCGTGCAGGGTGGTCTGCGGGGCGTGCAATACGGAAGCAGGGGACGTTGCGGTGACGGCATCAATGCTCTGCATGGCGGAGTTGCTCCTCTGGCGTCGGACGATGAGTGAACTCCCTGATGCTCCCTGTCTTGCGCAGTGGCGGCTCGCGTGCGCTACGTCAGCGCGACGGTGCCGTGGGGTTGAGCCGGATCAGTCTACTGTGGGGCGGACGCCTTAAGGGGGCCGGTTCGACGCGGCTTGAGAGTGATCAAACGAGCATCATGCGCACTTGCCATGAGGGAGCATTTGCCTTGAAGACTTTCATGTGATGCCCCTCACTTCACCTGCACCAACGGCTTCCCCTTATCGATCACCTCCCGGCAATCGCCCCTGAACGTCGCATTGTCGTAATCCGTCCACCCATAGCTATCCACATACCGCTTGTGGGGGCGGAACTTCTTGCTGAGGAAGCTCCATTCCAGTTGCTCGGTGCCGTAGCGGATATCGGCCATGTCGAGCAACGAGTGGAAAACGTTTTCGGTCGCGAGCTTGGCGCGCTTGTTGCGCAGGAGCTGGTTGACCTTGAGCGGGTGCGTGGTGCGGTAGAGGTCGGAGTACCAGACCAGCGCGGGGATGTGGAATTCGTATTGCGTGTTGTGACCGTGGAAGGCGAGGTTGCAGCTGCCATCGTAGAGCGTCTGGCCGTGGTCGGAGACGTACATGAGGCTGGTGAGCTGCTGGCTGGTTTTGAGCGTGCCGATGACTTGCGAGAGCAGCCAGTCGGTGTAGAGGATGGAATTGTCGTAGCTGTTGTTGAGCTGCGGCTTGAGCTTGGTGTCGGTGTAGGCGGGGTTTTCGATGCCGAAGAGCGAGGGCTGGAACTTGTCGAATTCCTTCGGGTAGCGGTGGCTGTAGTTCCAGTGGTTGCCGAGCGTGTGCAGGACGATGAGCTTTTTCTTGGCCGGATCGGCGATGGCGGTCTTGAGCGGGTCGAGCAGGATGCCGTCGACGCTGGAGTTGTTGGTGAAGCCGCCGAGGTTGAGGAATTGCGTGACATCGGCTTCCTTGGCGAAGACGGAGATAGGCGTGTCGAACTGGCCGAAGGACATCTGATTGGAGATCCACCAGGTCTTGAAGCCGGCTTCCTTGAAGGCGGTGAGGAAGGATTTTTCCGAGAAGCCGGCCTGCAGGCTCTGCGTGGCAGGCTTGCGCGAGACGAGGACTGGCACCGACAGGCGCGTGGCAGAGACGGCAGTGACGACGTTGCTGAGGCTGACCAGGTTCTTTTCCTTCTTCAGCAGCGGGTTGGTTTCGCGCGCGTAGCCATTGAGGCTCCAGCGGTCGTAGCGCGACGATTCGCCGATGACCATGACGACGACCTGCGGGATGTCGGCCGCGCTGGCCTGCACGGCGCCGAAGGTGAAGAGCGTGCTCTTGTGCGCGAGCTCGGCGAGGTAGGTGCGCTCCTTCCAGAAGTCGACGCCGCGCATGGCGATACCGAGCGGCCAGGTCTTGCCGAAGCGGTCGAGGTCGAACGGAACGGCGGCCCAGGCGGGCAGGGCGGGATAGTGGCGGGACGATGCCCCGGCGGCGACAGTGGACGATGCTGGCGAGGCGACGTCGGCGGATTCATCTTCATCGTCTTCCTCATCACTCGCGCCCGTGCGTGCGATCTCGCTCGACGCAACGTGCGTGCGTGTGCCGTATTCCTGTTGATAGGTCCAGGTGCCCGCCGCTGCTGCCAGCAGGCCGATCGCAAGCCATCGCGACGGATCGTTCCAGTCCAGCGCGCGGGTCTTGAACGCGGCGCGCCAGCTGCCCGCCCACCATGCGACGATGCCGACGATGAGAAGGAGGAGCAGCCAGACTTTGTCGCCGAGGAATTCCAGCGTCTCGCGGGGACTGGTCTCCGCGATGATGCCGAGGTGGTGCGTCGAAATGCCCTGGTTGTAATAGACGTTGAGATAGACCTCGACCGGTAGCGCAAGAAAGGCCGGCAGCAGCAGCCAATGAAAGTACGCCGGCCGCTTGAACACCGCCCATAACGCCAGCCAGATGGCGCCTTCCAGCCCCGCGATACCCCATGGGTGATCGACCGGCCGGCCGAACGCGAACGGAAAGAAGGGCATCGCGGACAGGACAAGGTAAGTGCCGGCGACGAACAGGCTGGCTGGGCGGAACAGGGAACGCATCGAGGTCGAAACAGGTCATAAACGCACCCGGAAAACATTTCCAGGAAGTACGACAGTTTATGACGGGAATGTGACCTCGCGCAGGGCGGCCGGCGCTTTGTTGCTAGAACGGCTGTAAGTGTGCGCTCACGTAATCTTCGGTACCGGCCTTGCTTGAGCGGACTGCGGATAGCGTTGTTTTCCCTAGAGAAGCCGCTTGTAACACGATTGACCTTGCGCAGGAAGGGGGATATACTCGCGAGTTCTCGATTTTAGGCTGCCACAGGCCTAAGCGTTCTTTGGTTGGCAGTTTCGGCAGAAATGTCGGGCTGCGTCCCCGCCTTTGTACGCTTACCCCCGCCTTGAATCGACGCGCCCGACGCAGTACTCGTGCGCACTGGTTTTCCCTCTGGTCCTGGACAATCGTTTTCGGGACTGTATTTTTATTAACGTTTCATTTTGTTGGACTTAAAGACCGATGCCAACCATTAACCAACTGATTCGCAAGCCGCGAGTCTCTGCCGGCGTGAAGAGCAAGTCTCCCGCGCTGGAAAACAGCCCGCAGAAACGCGGTGTCTGCACCCGTGTGTACACCACGACTCCGAAGAAGCCGAACTCGGCGCTTCGTAAAGTCGCCAAGGTGCGCCTGACCAACGGTTTCGAAGTGATTTCGTACATCGGCGGTGAAGGCCACAACCTGCAGGAACACAGCGTCGTGCTGATCCGCGGCGGCCGTGTGAAAGACTTGCCGGGTGTGCGTTACCACATGGTGCGCGGCTCGCTGGATACGCAGGGCGTGAAAGATCGTAAGCAGGCGCGTTCGAAGTACGGCGCCAAGCGTGCGAAGGCTGCGAAGAAGTAATTAAGTTTTCCGCTTGGTGCTTCACCGCGCGGAATGTGAGTCGGCCCGAGACATAGGGGTCGAGTAAGTGGGTGGTTTGAATGGCCATCCGCGAGCGAGCGGCAAATCACTCTGTGCCGTCGCTCAACTGAAGAGTGAAAGGAATCGAAATGCCACGTCGTCGTGAAGTCCCCAAACGGGAAATCCTGCCGGATCCGAAGTTCGGCAATGTTGAAGTTGCCAAGTTCGTCAACGTCCTGATGCTGTCCGGTAAAAAATCGGTCGCCGAGAACATCATTTATGGCGCGTTTGATCATATCAAAACGAAGTCGGGCAAGGATCCGCTCGAAGTGTTTGTCGCTGCAATCAACAACTGCAAGCCGATGGTGGAAGTGAAATCCCGCCGCGTCGGTGGTGCGAACTATCAGGTGCCGGTGGAAGTGCGTCCGGTCCGCCGCCTGGCCCTGTCCATGCGCTGGCTGCGCGAAGCTGCCAACAAGCGCAGCGAAAAATCCATGCCGCAGCGCCTAGGCGGCGAACTGATGGAAGCGGCAGAAGGCCGCGGCGGTGCGATGAAAAAGCGCGACGAGGTCCACCGCATGGCAGAAGCGAACAAGGCGTTCTCGCACTTCCGCTTCTAATCGTCGTAAAAACGGCCTTCGCATCGTTGAAGGCCTCGCAAGAAATCGGTGGAAACCGGGCGATCGTTATCAAAAAACGGCGCTCGGTTTTCGACCTTATAAACCTGGACCCCCGCTTGTCGCGGGAACAAAAGCTTAGGACTGATTATGGCTCGCAAGACCCCCATCGAGCGCTACCGCAACATCGGTATTTCCGCTCACATCGACGCCGGTAAGACTACGACTACCGAACGTATCCTTTACTACACCGGTGTTAACCACAAGATCGGTGAGGTGCACGATGGCGCCGCGACCATGGACTGGATGGAGCAGGAACAAGAACGCGGCATCACGATTACGTCCGCCGCGACGACCTGCTTCTGGAAGGGCATGGCCAACAACTTCCCCGAGCACCGCATCAACATCATCGACACCCCCGGCCACGTGGACTTCACCATCGAGGTGGAGCGTTCCATGCG
Organism: Oxalobacteraceae bacterium OM1; assembly: GCA_004570315.1. GTDB lineage: Bacteria > Pseudomonadota > Gammaproteobacteria > Burkholderiales > Burkholderiaceae_D > Noviherbaspirillum. The sequence continues at coordinate 11,750 of SPQI01000114.1, forward strand.
CGTGCTGGACGGTGCCTGCATGGTCTACTGCGCCGTGGGCGGTGTGCAGCCGCAGTCCGAAACCGTGTGGCGTCAGGCCAACAAGTACGGTGTGCCGCGTCTCGCGTTCGTCAACAAGATGGACCGTACCGGCGCGAACTTCTTCAAGGTCTATGAGCAGATGCGCGCTCGCCTGAAGGCCAACCCGATCCCGATCCAAGTGCCGATCGGCGCCGAAGAAAACTTCGAAGGCGTCATCGACCTGGTCAAGATGAAAGCCATCTTTTGGGACGACGCTTCGCAAGGCATGAAGTTCGACTACCGCGACATCCCCGAGAACCTGAAGGCGACTGCCGCCGAATGGCGCGAGAAGATGGTCGAGGCGGCTGCCGAAGCCAACGAGGAACTGATGAACAAGTACCTCGAAGAAGGCGACCTGTCGGAAGAGGAAATCAAGAAGGCGATCCGCATGCGCACGATCGGCGGCGAAATCGTGCCGATGATGTGCGGTACCGCGTTCAAGAACAAGGGCGTGCAGGCCATGCTCGACGCCGTGATCGAATACCTGCCGGCACCGACGGACATTCCGCCGGTCAAGGGCACGGACGAGAACGACGAGCCGGCCGAGCGTAAGGCTGACGACAACGAGAAGTTCTCCGCTCTGGCGTTCAAGATCATGACCGACCCGTTCGTCGGCCAGCTGATCTTCTTCCGCGTGTATTCCGGCGTGGTGAATTCGGGCGACACCGTCTACAACCCGGTCAAGGGCAAGAAAGAGCGTATCGGCCGTCTGCTGCAGATGCACGCCAACCAGCGTGAAGAGATCAAGGAAGTCCGCGCCGGCGATATCGCCGCTGCCGTGGGTCTGAAGGAAGCCACCACGGGTGAAACCCTGTGCGATCCGGACTCCGTCATCACCCTCGAGCGCATGGTGTTCCCGGAGCCGGTGATTTCGCAGGCCGTCGAGCCGAAGACCAAGGCTGACCAAGAAAAGATGGGCATCGCTCTGAATCGCCTGTCGCAGGAAGACCCGTCGTTCCGCGTGCGCACCGACGAAGAATCGGGCCAGACCATCATCTCGGGCATGGGCGAACTGCACCTCGAGATCATCGTTGACCGCATGAAGCGTGAATTCGGCGTGGACGCGACCGTCGGCAAGCCGCAGGTGGCTTACCGCGAAACGATCCGCAAGACCTGTGAAGAGATCGAAGGCAAGTTCGTCAAGCAGTCGGGCGGCCGCGGCCAGTACGGCCACGTGGTTCTGAAGATCGAGCCGCAAGAGCCGGGCAAGGGCTTCGAGTTCGTCGACGCGATCAAGGGCGGTGTCGTTCCGCGCGAATACATCCCCGCGGTCGAGAAGGGCATCATCGAAACCTTGCCGGCGGGCGTGATGGCCGGTTACCCGGTCGTCGACGTCAAGGTTACGCTGTTCTTCGGTTCGTACCACGACGTGGACTCGAACGAAAACGCGTTCCGCATGGCTGCATCGATGGCGTTCAAGGATGGCTGCCGCAAGGCCAACCCGGTTCTGCTCGAGCCGATGATGGCCGTGGAAGTCGAGACGCCGGAAGAGAAGATGGGCGACGTGATGGGCGACCTGTCCTCCCGTCGCGGCATGATCCAGGGTATGGACGACCTGCCGGGTGGCGGCAAGATCATTCGTGCAGAGGTTCCGCTGTCCGAAATGTTCGGCTACTCCACCACGCTGCGTTCCCTGACCCAAGGCCGTGCAACGTACACCATGGAGTACAAGCACCACGCCGAAGCGCCGAAGAACGTTGCTGACGCCGTCATCACCGCCAAGGCCAAGTAAGCAAGCACTACAAGCAGTATGCAGTCCCGAGCCCCGGCCGCGCGATCCGCCGCCGGGGCTTCACAACGAAAGACAACCAACACATCGTTCTTTTTGAAGGAAGACCAAAATGGCAAAAGGCAAGTTTGAGCGGACCAAACCGCACGTGAATGTGGGCACGATTGGGCACGTTGACCATGGCAAGACCACGCTGACGGCTGCGATTGCGACCGTGCTGTCGTCGAAGTTCGGCGGCGAAGCCAAGAAGTACGACGAGATCGACGCGGCGCCGGAAGAAAAAGCGCGCGGCATCACGATCAACACCGCGCACGTCGAGTACGAGACTGCCAACCGCCACTACGCCCACGTGGACTGCCCCGGCCACGCCGACTATGTGAAGAACATGATCACCGGCGCCGCCCAGATGGATGGCGCGATCCTGGTGTGCTCGGCTGCCGACGGCCCGATGCCGCAGACCCGCGAGCACATCCTGCTGGCGCGTCAGGTCGGCGTGCCGTACATCATCGTGTTCCTGAACAAGTGCGACATGGTCGACGACGCCGAGCTGCTCGAGCTGGTCGAAATGGAAGTGCGCGAGCTGCTGTCGAAGTACGAATTCCCGGGCGACGACCTGCCGATCGTGCGCGGGTCTGCCAAGCTGGCGCTGGAAGGCGACAAGGGCGAGCTGGGCGAGCAGGCGATCATGAAGCTGGCCGAAGCGCTGGACACCTACATTCCGACGCCGGAGCGCGCCATTGACGGCGCCTTCCTGATGCCGGTGGAAGACGTGTTCTCGATTTCCGGCCGCGGCACCGTGGTGACCGGTCGCGTCGAGCGCGGCATCATCAAGGTCGGCGAAGAGATCGAAATCGTCGGCATCCGCGATACGCAAAAGACCACTTGCACCGGCGTGGAAATGTTCCGCAAGCTGCTGGACCAGGGCCAGGCTGGCGACAACGTCGGCGTGCTGCTGCGCGGTACCAAGCGTGAAGACGTCGAGCGTGGCCAGGTGCTGGCCAAGCCGGGTTCGATCAAGCCGCACAAGCACTTCACTGGCGAGATCTACGTGCTGAGCAAGGACGAGGGCGGCCGTCACACCCCGTTCTTCAACAACTACCGTCCGCAGTTCTACTTCCGCACCACGGACGTGACCGGCGCGATCGAACTGCCGAAGGACAAAGAGATGGTGATGCCGGGCGATAACGTCTCGATCACCGTGCAACTGATCAACCCGATCGCCATGGAAGAAGGCCTGCGCTTCGCCATCCGCGAAGGCGGCCGTACCGTCGGCGCCGGCGTCGTTGCCAAGATTCTCGACTAAACCCTGAATCGATACGCTGCGGCACGGACCCCGCGTCCGGTCGCAGCGTTGTCCTTTCAAGACAAGTTTTACGTGTAGGGGTATAGCTCAATTGGCAGAGCGTCGGTCTCCAAAACCGAAGGTTGGGGGTTCGATTCCCTCTGCCCCTGCCACCGAATACAGTCGGTGCGCCTCATAAGGGTGGCGCCGATCAAGGTGCAGGGCACTGAAAGAAACTGGTATGTCTAACCACCCCGTAGAAACCGTCAGCACATCGGGCGACAAGGTCAAGGTCGCCCTTGCCATTTGTGCCGTCATCGCGGGTGTCGTGGGCTTCTATGCCCTGGCCGACAAACCCACGGCAGTCCGTGCTGCCGCGCTGGTTGCTGGTCTGCTGGTAGGCGTGGCCATCGCATGGACATCCGAAGCCGGTCGTAATTTCCTCGGCTTCGCCAAGGAATCCGTCCGCGAAACCAAGAAGGTCGTGTGGCCCACCCGTAAAGAAGCGATACAGATTACAGGTGTGGTGTTTGGCTTTGTTCTGCTGATGGCCATCTTCCTCTGGGGTACGGACAAGATCCTGGAATTCGTGTTTTACGACCTGATCCTGGGCTGGAAACGATAATGAGCGACAACGTGAACGAAGGCGCAGTGAACGCCGCGCCGGCTCAGCCAGCCGGCAACAAGCGCTGGTACGTCGTGCACGCCTACTCCGGCATGGAGAAGAGCGTGCAGCGTGCGCTCATGGAGCGCATCGAGCGCGCCGGCATGCAGGACAAGTTCGGCCAAATTCTGGTCCCCACCGAAGAGGTCGTCGAAGTCAAGAACGGTCAGAAATCCGTCACCGAACGTCGCTTCTTCCCGGGCTACGTGCTCGTCGAGATGGAAATGACCGACGACACCTGGCACCTCGTCAAGAACACCAGCAAAGTCACCGGTTTCATCGGCGGCAAGTCCAACAAGCCGACCCCGATTCCGCCGCACGAAGTCGACAAGATCCTGCACCAGATGCAGGAAGGCGTAGAAAAGCCGCGGCCCAAGGTGCTCTACGAAGTGGGCGAACTGGTCCGCATCAAGGATGGTCCGTTCACCGACTTCAACGGCAACGTCGAAGAAGTCAACTACGAGAAATCCCGCGTGCGCGTCTCGGTCACCATTTTTGGTCGTGCAACGCCGGTCGAACTGGAATTCGGCCAAGTCGAAAAGGTCTAATGCCCCTTTCCCGCAAGTCCAAGAGCATTTGCGCCCGCCTGGAGCGCCGACGGCTTCGCCGCCTCGACATCCGGCAATGCATTACAGAGGAGCCTCACTAGTCGTTTGCAACACCAATCGGCGACCAGGCGCTACCACTCATTAACGAGGAGCCATCATGGCAAAGAAAATCATCGGTTTTATCAAGCTGCAAGTGCCGGCTGGTAAAGCCAACCCGTCTCCCCCGATCGGCCCGGCCCTGGGTCAGCGCGGCCTGAATATCATGGAATTCTGCAAGGCCTTCAACGCCCAGACGCAGGGCGTCGAGCCGGGTCTGCCGATTCCGGTCGTGATCACTGCCTTCGCGGACAAGTCCTTCACCTTCGTGATGAAGACTCCGCCGGCCACGATTCTGATCAAGAAAGCCGCTGGCATCCAGAAGGGTTCGTCGAAGCCGCATACCGACAAGGTCGGCAAGATCACCCGCGCTCAAGCGGAAGACATCGCAAAAACGAAGATGCCGGATCTCACGGCAGCCGACATGGATGCAGCCGTGCGTACGATCGCCGGTTCCGCACGTTCCATGGGCATCACGGTGGAGGGTCTGTAATGGCTAAGCTGTCCAAACGCGCTCAAGCGATCAAGGCCAAGGTCGATCGCACCAAGCTGTACTCTTACGACAACGCCATTGCGCTGATCAAAGAGTGCGCTACTGCCAAGTTTGACGAGTCCATCGACGTGGCCGTCCAGCTCGGCGTCGATGCCAAGAAGTCCGACCAGGTCGTTCGTGGCTCCGTCGTTCTGCCCGCCGGCACTGGCAAGACCGTTCGCGTTGCCGTGTTTGCTTCCGGCGACAAAGCCGAAGCTGCCAAGGCAGCCGGCGCCGACATCGTCGGCATGGAAGACCTGGCCGACCGCATCAAGGCTGGCGACATGCCCTTCGATATCGTGATCGCTTCGCCGGACACCATGCGTATCGTCGGTACGCTGGGCCAGATTCTCGGCCCGCGCGGCATGATGCCGAATCCGAAAGTCGGTACCGTGACTCCGGACGTGGCAACCGCCGTCAAGAACGCCAAAGCCGGTCAGGTCCAGTACCGTACCGACAAGGCAGGCATCATCCACGCAACCATCGGTCGCAAGTCATTCAACGACGCAGACCTGAAGCGCAACCTGATGGCGCTGATCGACGCGTTGAACAAGGCCAAGCCGGCTACCAGCAAGGGTGTGTACCTGCGCAAGGTCGCGCTGTCCTCGACGATGGGCGCAGGCGTCCGCGTCGACCAGGCATCGCTGGCTGCTGCTGCCTAAGTTGTGAATCAAGTCCTCGTGCCGCTTGCGGCGCGGGGCGCATCTTTGGGCTGGTCCCGTTTCGGCAGGTGCGAAGCGGGACCGGATTGTCAAAGACCGTTGGGCGGAGTGTAGGCGGTTCGATGCACGAAGTTAAACGCCGGAAGAGCAATCGAAGGCACCCAACGCAGATGGTGAACCCGAAAAGTTTTGTGGTCTCAAAGCTAGCTCGCTAGCCCTTGAACTCCTGAACTTCGGACGCCGTGTTCGAACCGATGCGAGGCCAGTCTGCGACTGGACAAGCATCACTTTTGGAGGTTGATCTTGAGTCTCAATCTGAATGACAAAAAGGCCGTCGTCGCCGAAGTCTCCGCGAAGGTTGCAACCGCGCAGACCATCGTCGTGGCCGAATACCGTGGCATCCAGGTTGGTTCCTTGACGCAACTGCGCGCCAAAGCGCGTTCCGAAGGTGTGTACCTGCGCGTGTTGAAAAACACGCTGGCTCGTCGCGCCGTCGAAGGAACGCAGTTTGCTGGCCTTGCCTCCGAAATGACCGGCCCGTTGATCTACTCGATCTCCGAGGACGCCGTTGCCGCCGCCAAAGTCGTCCACGACTTTGCGAAAGGTAACGACAAGCTGGTCGTCAAGGCAGGCAACTACGCCGGCAAACAGCTGGACAAAGCCGGCGTCGCCGCTCTGGCCAGCATTCCGAGCCGTGAAGTCCTCATCTCCCAGCTGCTGGGTGTCATGCAGGCTCCGGTTTCCGGCTTTGCCCGCGCGCTGGCTGCTCTCGCAGCCAAGAAGGAATCCGAAGCCGCGTAATCCGCGTCGTTTCACTCCTGCGCCAATACCGATCTGAAGTAATCAACGAAATCGCACTATTTAGGAGTTTCAAATGGCAATTAGCAAAGACGACATCCTCGAAGCCGTAGGCCAGATGACCGTGATGGAACTGAATGACCTGGTCAAGGCATTCGAAGAGAAATTCGGCGTGTCCGCCGCTGCAATGGCAGTGGCTGGCCCGGCAGGTGGCGCTGGCGCCGCTCCGGCAGCTGAAGAGAAGACCGAGTTCACCGTTGTTCTGGCCGAAGTCGGCGCGAACAAGGTTGGCGTGATTAAGGCTGTCCGCGAAATCACCGGTCTGGGCCTGAAAGAGGCGAAAGACCTCGTTGACGGTGCACCGAAGCCCGTCAAGGAAGGCATCGCCAAGGCCGACGCCGAAGCTGCGAAGAAGAAGCTGGAAGAAGCTGGCGCGAAGGCCGACCTCAAGTAATTCGGCTTGCCAGGGCGACCTGAACATCGCCGGAGTCAAGGTTTGGAACCCTCCCGAAAGGGCGGGTTCGGCCTTGGCTCCTTTGTCGTTTTCGTGTTTTGAAGATGTCAATTCCGGGCGGTCCGACCGGAAACGCTAAGCGCAATGGTCGCAAGACGAGCGCGAACAGGCAGATCGGATAAAGGGTGGCGGCAGCCAGGCCGGTGCGGTGCACGGCGCGGTCATGCAGTGACGCCATCAGGAATTGCGCAGCACGACGCAGTACAGATTACGCAGGAAGCGATCTGCAATCAAGTCAGCAGATCATGAAGCAGTCAGATTTATCGGCAGTTCAGCAGTCGGCGGCTGGCGACCCGCTAGCCAAGTCTAGTTAAGGCCGAAGGGCAGAGACTTGAGGTTCCGCAGAATGCGGCTGGTGCAGGCATCGAGGCACTCAGCGCGGAGCTTGAATTCTCCATCCTTCCTGTCACTCACGGAGTGTCCATGCACTACTCATTCACTGAGAAGAAGCGCATTCGCAAGTCCTTCGCGAAACGCGCTAACGTCCACAACGTTCCGTTCCTGCTTGCGACCCAGCTCGAGTCCTATCTGAGCTTCCTGCAGGCCGATAAAGCAGCGTCCCAGCGCAAGAATGAAGGCTTGCAATCCGCGTTCACCTCGATTTTTCCAATCGTATCCCACAACGGTTTTGCTCGGCTAGAGTTTTTGTCGTACGTACTGGGCGACCCGCCGTTCGACGTGAAAGAGTGCCAACAGCGTGGTCTCACCTATGCGTCGCCGCTGCGCGCGAAGGTGCGCCTTGTCATCCTCGACAAGGAGTCGCCGACCAAGCCGGTCGTGAAGGAGATGAAGGAGCAGGAAGTCTACATGGGCGAACTGCCGCTCATGACTTCCACCGGTTCGTTCGTGATCAACGGTACCGAGCGCGTCATCGTGTCGCAGCTGCACCGTTCCCCGGGCGTGTTCTTCGAACATGACCGCGGCAAGACGCATTCGTCCGGCAAGCTGCTGTTCTCCGCGCGTATCATTCCGTATCGCGGTTCCTGGCTCGACTTTGAATTCGACCCGAAGGACATCCTGTACTTCCGCGTCGACCGCCGCCGCAAGATGCCGGTCACGATCCTGCTGAAGGCGATCGGCATGACGCCGGAACAGATCCTTGCGAACTTCTTCGTGTTCGACAACTTCACCCTGCGCGCCGAAGGCGGCGAGATGGAGTTCGTCGCCGAGCGTCTGCGTGGTTCGGTTGCAGGTTTCGACATCACCGACAAGTCGGGCAAGGTCATCGTCGCCAAGGACAAGCGCATCAACGCCAAGCACGTGCGCGAGATCGAGGCGGCCGGCATCAAGCACATCTCCGTGCCGGAAGACTACCTGCTCGGCCGCGTGCTCGCGAAGAACATCATCGACGCGGACACCGGTGAAGTCATCGCCAACGCCAACGACGAGCTGACGGACGAGTCGCTCGCTCGCCTGCGCGAAGCCGGCGTGACCGACATCCAGACGCTGTACACCAACGACCTGGACCAGGGCGCCTACATGTCGCAGACCCTGCGCATGGACGACACTGCCGACCAGATGGCCGCGCGCGTGGCGATCTATCGCATGATGCGTCCTGGCGAACCGCCGACCGAAGATTCGGTGGAAGCCCTGTTCAACGGCCTGTTCTACAGCGAAGAGCGTTACGACCTGTCGGCTGTCGGCCGCATGAAGTTCAACCGCCGCGTCGGCCGCGACGAGCTCACTGGCCCGATGACGCTGTCGAACGACGACATCATGGCCGTGATCAAGATCCTGGTCGAACTGCGCAACGGCCGCGGCGAAGTGGACGACATCGACCACCTCGGCAACCGTCGCGTGCGTTGCGTCGGCGAACTGGCGGAGAACCAGTTCCGTGCCGGTCTCGTCCGCGTCGAGCGCGCCGTCAAGGAGCGCCTCGGCCAGGCCGAAGCCGACAACCTTATGCCGCACGACCTGATCAATTCGAAGCCGATCTCGGCTGCCATCCGCGAGTTTTTCGGTTCGTCGCAGCTGTCGCAGTTCATGGACCAGACCAACCCGCTGTCCGAGATCACGCACAAGCGTCGCGTCTCCGCACTGGGCCCGGGCGGTCTGACCCGCGAACGCGCCGGCTTCGAAGTGCGCGACGTGCACCCGACCCACTACGGCCGCGTGTGCCCGATCGAAACGCCGGAAGGTCCGAACATCGGCCTGATCAACTCGCTGGCGCTGTATGCCCGCCTGAACGAATACGGCTTCCTCGAGACGCCGTACCGCAAGGTCGAAAGCAGCGGGGTCACGAACCAGATCGACTACCTGTCGGCCATTGAAGAAGGCCGCTATGTGATCGCCCAGGCGAATGCGACGATCAGCCCGGAAGGCAAGCTGTCCGACGAGCTGGTGTCGGCACGTCAGGCTGGCGAGACGATCCTCGTGTCGCCGGAGCGCGTGCAGTACATGGACGTGGCCCCGGGCCAGGTCGTGTCGGTCGCAGCCTCGCTAATTCCGTTCCTCGAGCACGACGACGCGAACCGCGCACTGATGGGCGCCAACATGCAGCGTCAGGCCGTGCCCTGCCTGCGTCCGGAAAAAGCCTTCGTCGGTACCGGCATCGAGCGCACCGTGGCAGTCGACTCCGGCACCACCGTGCAGGCGCTGCGCGGCGGCGTGGTGGACTACGTCGACGCCGGCCGTGTCGTGATTCGTGTGAACGACAACGAAGCGGCAGCGGGCGAAGTCGGTGTGGACATCTACAACCTGATTAAGTACACCCGTTCGAACCAGAACACCAACATCAACCAGCGTCCGATCGTGAAGGTCGGCGACCGCGTGGCCAAGCATGACGTCATCGCCGACGGCGCATCGACCGACCTCGGCGAACTCGCGCTCGGCCAGAACATGCTGGTGGCGTTCATGCCCTGGAATGGCTACAACTTCGAGGACTCGATTCTGATCTCCGAGCGCGTGGTGGCCGATGACCGCTACACCTCGATCCACATCGAAGAGCTGTCGGTCGTCGCGCGCGACACCAAGCTTGGTGCGGAAGAGATCACTCGCGACATCTCGAACCTGGCGGAAAACCAGCTGGCCCGTCTCGACGAATCCGGCATCGTGTACATCGGTGCAGAAGTCGAAGCCGGCGACGTGCTGGTCGGCAAGGTAACGCCGAAGGGCGAAACCCAGCTGACGCCGGAAGAGAAGCTGCTGCGTGCGATCTTCGGCGAGAAGGCCTCCGACGTGAAGGACACCTCGCTGCGCGTGCCCTCCGGCATGGTCGGCACCGTCATCGACGTGCAGGTGTTCACCCGTGAAGGCATCCCGCGCGACAAGCGCGCCCAGCAGATCATCGACGACGAGCTGAAGCGCTATCGCCTCGACCTGAACGACCAGCTGCGTATCGTGGAAGGCGACGCCTTCCAGCGTCTGGAGAAGATGCTGATCGGTAAAGTCGTCAACGGCGGTCCGAAAAAGCTGAACAAGGGCGCTGCGATCACCAAGGAGTACCTGGACGATCTGGACAAGTACCACTGGTTCGACATCCGTCCGGCCGAGGACGACGTCGCTGCCGCGCTCGAAGCGATCAAGGAATCGATCAACGAGAAGCGTCACCAGTTCGACCTCGCCTTCGAAGAGAAGCGCAAGAAGCTTACCCAGGGCGACGAGCTGCCGCCGGGCGTGCAGAAGATGGTCAAGGTCTACCTCGCCGTGAAACGCCGCCTGCAACCTGGCGACAAGATGGCAGGCCGCCACGGTAACAAGGGTGTGGTGTCGCGCATCGTGCCGGTGGAAGACATGCCGTACATGGCCGACGGTACGCCGGCCGACATCGTGCTGAACCCGCTGGGCGTGCCGTCGCGTATGAACGTCGGTCAGGTTCTCGAAGTGCACCTGGGCTGGGCCTCCAAGGGCCTGGGCCTGCGCATCGGCGAGATGCTGCAACGTTCCGCGAAAGCGGCCGAGCTGCGCGAGTTCCTGACGAAGATCTACAACGAGTCGGGCAAGCCGGAAGACATCGCCAACTTCAGCGACGACGAGATCCTTGGTCTCGCCGACAACCTGAAGTACGGCGTGCCGTTCGCGACGCCGGTGTTCGATGGTGCGCATGAGGACGAAATCCGCCGCATGCTGGATCTCGCGTATCCGGACCAGATCGCCAAGCAGCTGGGCATGACGCCGTCGAAGAATCAGGTCACGATGTACGACGGCCGCACCGGTGAAGCCTTTGAGCGCCCGGTCACGGTTGGCTACATGCACGTGCTGAAACTGCACCACCTGGTCGACGACAAGATGCACGCGCGCTCCACCGGCCCGTACTCGCTCGTTACCCAGCAGCCGCTGGGCGGCAAGGCGCAGTTCGGCGGCCAGCGTTTCGGCGAGATGGAGGTGTGGGCACTGGAAGCCTACGGCGCGTCCTACGTGCTGCAGGAGATGCTGACCGTCAAGTCGGACGACGTCACCGGCCGGACGAAGGTCTACGAGAACCTCGTCAAGGGCGATCACGTCATCGACGCCGGCATGCCGGAATCCTTCAACGTGCTGCTGAAGGAAATCCGCTCGCTCGGTATCGACATGGACCTGGAACGCGAGTAACGCTGGACGGCTCCCTCTCCATCAAGGAGAGGGCTGGAGTGAGGATGGGTTTCGGCGTGCGGTAAACGCATTCAACCCATCCCCCACCCAACCTCCCCCTTGAAGGGGGAGGAGCAAGAAGCGACACGGAAGTTATTTTTCACGCCACTTTGGAGTGAGTAGAAATGAAAGCACTGCTCGATCTATTCAAGCAAGTACAGCAAAGCGAACAATTCGACGCGATCAAGATCGGCCTAGCGTCGCCCGAGAAGATCCGTTCCTGGTCTTACGGCGAAGTCAAGAAACCGGAAACCATCAACTACCGTACGTTCAAGCCGGAGCGTGACGGCCTGTTCTGCGCCAAGATCTTTGGCCCGATCAAGGACTACGAGTGCCTGTGCGGCAAGTACAAGCGCCTGAAGCACCGCGGCGTCATCTGCGAGAAGTGCGGCGTGGAAGTCACGCTGGCGAAAGTGCGCCGCGAGCGCATGGGCCACATCGAGCTGGCTTCCCCGACCGCGCACATCTGGTTCCTGAAGTCGCTGCCGTCGCGTCTGGGCATGGTGCTCGACATGACGCTGCGCGACATCGAGCGCGTGCTGTACTTCGAAGCCTACGTCGTGACCGATCCGGGCATGACGCCGCTGAAGAAGTGCCAGATCATGTCCGAGGACGATTACGCCGCCAAGTACGAAGAGTACGGCGACGACTTCACCGCCTTCATGGGCGCCGAAGGTATCCGCGAACTGCTGCGCTCGATCGACATCGACCGCGAAGTCGAGACCCTGCGCCAGGAGCTGAAGGATTCCAAGTCCGAAGCGAAGATCAAGAAATACGCCAAGCGCCTGAAAGTGCTCGAGGCATTCCAGCGTTCGGGCATCAAGCCCGACTGGATGATCATGGAAGTGCTGCCGGTGCTGCCGCCGGAATTGCGTCCGCTCGTCCCGCTGGACGGCGGCCGTTTCGCGACCTCCGACCTGAACGACCTGTATCGCCGCGTCATCAACCGTAACAACCGCCTGAAGCGCCTGATGGAACTGCGCGCTCCGGAAATCAT
>SPQI01000139.1 GCA_004570315.1 Oxalobacteraceae bacterium OM1
GTTTCGCCCGGCTACGCCGCGCCCTGGGCCGCGCCCGGCATTCCGATCAAGGCAATGAAGTGGCTGCTGATGAAGCACAGTCCGCTGGTAATTCGCCCGAGCACCGATCCGGCGATGTGGCGCTGGGTGTTCCAGATGCTGCTTAACTGCACCTCCAGCCGCTACGAAACCAACAAGGGCCGCATGGTGCGCCTGGCCGAATACAGCCGCGATTGCCTGATCGAGCTGCGCGCCGCCACCGGCATCCGCTACGACGAGCGCACGCAGGGCACGCTGCAGCTGTTCCGCACGCAGCAGCAGCTCGATGCCTCGGCGCAGGACATCGCCGTGCTCGATCGCTACAAGGTGCCGTATGAAGTGCTGGACCCGGCCGGCTGCATCCAGGTCGAACCGGCGCTGGCGCATGTGCGCGAAAAGTTCGTCGGCGCGCTGCGCCTGCCGAACGACGAAACCGGCGACTGCTTCCTGTTCACGCAGGCGCTCGCCACGCTGGCCGAGGAAGCCGGCGCGACCTTCCGCTACGGCGTCGACATCCGCCAGCTGGTCGGCGATCAGCGCAAGATCACGGCCGTGAAGACGGCTGAGGGCGACCTCACCGCGGATGCCTTCGTGCTCGCGCTGGGCAGCTATTCGCCGCTGCTGCTGCGCGACATCGGCATTCGCATCCCCGTGTATCCGATCAAGGGCTACTCGATCACCGTGCCGATTCACGATGCCGCCGGTGCACCTGAGTCCACCGTCATGGACGAGACCTTCAAGGTTGCGATCACCCGCCTGGGCGACCGCATCCGCGTCGGCGGTACGGCGGAAATCGCCGGCTACGATCTCGCGCTGCGCCAGGCGCGCCGCGAGACGCTCGAGCATTCGGTCTGCGACCTGTTCCCGCGCGGCGGCGACGTCGCCAAGGCCAGCTTCTGGTGCGGCCTGCGCCCGATGACGCCGGACGGCACGCCGGTGGTCGGCCCGACGCCGTATCGCAACCTCTTCCTCAACACCGGCCACGGCACGCTGGGCTGGACCATGGCCTGCGGCTCCGGCCGCCTGCTCGCCGACCTGGTCTCCGGCAAGCGCCCGGAAATCGACACCGAGGGCCTCTTCATGGACCGCTACGGCCGCGCAAACCGTCCGATCGCCGTCCCGCAGACGGTTCGTGCGTAAGCTCGGCGGGCCGGTCGCCAAGTCGGCTATGATGCGGTCAGGCGATCATGCCTGACCGTCTTCCCTGCCCATGCGCATCGATGTCCAGTTTGCCGACCGTGTCGGCATCGCCCATGAAATCCTCGCCGTGCTTGCGCGGCGCAATCTCAATGTAGTCGCCGTCGAGGTCGATTCGTCGGACGTCTTCATCGACGTGCCCGAACTCGACGAGGTGCTCCTGCCCGATCTGCGCGAAGCATTGCGCGGCGTTCCCGGCGTTCTCGTATTGAAAGTGGTCGATGTGCTGCCCGGCGCCCGTCGCCGGCTGCATCTCGACACCCTCATGGCCGTGATGGCAGATCCCGTCATGGCAGTGGATGCCAACGGCCGCATCCTCGTCGTGAATGCGGCCGCCGCTGCCGTGGCCGAGCAGCCGGAGCAGGAACTCAATCGCCGTACCTTAGCCGACCTCTTCGGCGACTCGGCGCTGCAGCAGGAATTGGTGGACAGCGGCTTCAGCGCGCCGGCGCGCGAGGTGCGCCTGCATGGGCAGCCGTTCTGGATGGAAGTGACGCCGGTATCGGAGCCGGTCGATGCGGCGTTCGGGCACACCGTGGGCGGCGTCGTGACGCTGCACGCGCCGCGCCGGCTCGGTGGACGCCTGCACGCGCTGCAGCATGGCGGCGGCGGCTTCGATGCCATCGTCGGCGATTCCGAATCGATTCGTGCGTTGAAGGGACGCGCCGCGCGCGTTGCGGTGGTCGATGCACCGCTGCTGATCACCGGCGAGACCGGCACTGGTAAGGAGCTCGTCGCCCAAGCCTGCCATGCCGCCAGCCAACGCAGCGGCGCGCCTTTCCTCGCCCTCAATTGCGCCTCGCTTCCGGAGAGCCTCGCCGAGAGCGAGCTGTTCGGCTACGCGTCGGGCGCCTTTACCGGCGCGCAGCGCGGCGGCAAGCCGGGTCTGGTCGAAATGGCGGAAGGCGGCACCGTCTTCCTCGACGAGATCGGCGAGATGTCGCCCTACCTGCAGGCAAAGCTGCTGCGCTTCCTGAGCGACGGCCGCTTTCGGCGGATCGGTAGCGATCGCGAGATCAAGGCGAATGTGCGCATCATCAGCGCCACGCATCGCAACCTGGCGAAGATGGTCGCGGACGGCAGCTTCCGAGAAGACCTGTTCTACCGGCTCAACGTGCTGCAGCTCGAGGTGCCCGCCCTGCGCGATCGCCCCGATGACATCCTTCTGCTTGCCCGCCACTTCATCGAACGCGCCTGCGCCCAGGCCCAGAAGCCGATCTGCCGCTTGAGCGCCCAAGCGTGCGCGGCACTGGTCGCGCATGCCTGGCCGGGCAATGTGCGGCAATTGCAGAACGTGGTATTCCGCGCGATCACGATGACGGACCGTCGCGTGCTGGAAACCTCGGATTTCGATTTGGCCGAAGGGCGCATCGGCCGCTCAATGGCGGTGACGCCCGGCCAGGCGGAAGACTGGGACAGTTCCGTTGCGGCTTTCGAGAAGGCGCTGCTGGAGAAGTTGTATCCGGAATATCCGTCGAGTCGCAAGCTGGCGGCCCGGTTGCGGACCTCGCATTCGACCATCGCCGCCAAGCTGCGGCGCTACGGCATTCCGGCGCAGAAGCGTTAGAGCACGCCTTAGTTGCCGTCCTCGTTCGGATCCTTCGGCGGATTCACGACCGGAATCACGTACTTCTCCTCGGCCCATGCGCCGAGGTCGATTTGCTTGCAGCGTTCGGAACAGAAAGGGCGGTACTTGTTTTCCGCGGTCCATTCCACCTTCTTGCCGCAGGTCGGGCAGTCTACGATGGTTGGCATGTGAAGAAATTCAGAAATTGCAGAGGGTCAGTTCAAAGGGTACGTCGCTCTCGAAGGACTTGGGCTTCATGTCGCCGTCCTGGGACGTGAAGCGCACCCACAGCATGTATTTGTTGGCCGAAATTTCCGGAATCGCGCCGAGCGCATCGTCCACCGACAGTCGCAGCATCTGGTACACCTTGCCCTGCAACATCTGCTGATAGCTGCCGGCTTGCGCAATCAGCTTCGCCGAGCGCCCCGATTCGCGCAGCAGTCGCAGTACGACGCTGATCGCCTCGAACAGCGGATGCAGCGGCGCGAACCAGCCGGCGATGTCGTTGATGCGGGCCTGTGCGGGGCGATGCTGCCACGCGTAGTAGGACGGCAGGTCAAATTCGCAAGCGCCGCCCGGAATGATGGTCCGGCCACGGATGCTCATCAGCCATTCGTTGTCGCGTACGTTCTGGCCGGTCTTGCCCTGGGCGGACATCAGCGCCGCGCTCGCGCGATCGACTTCCGCGAGGATGGCATCGAGACGTTCCGGAAGCACGTTCGGGTTCGCACGGAAGCCGAGTAGAGTCTGCTTCTGGCGTTCGAGTTCCTGCAGCAGGTCGGACTTGAGATCGGCCCGGCCGGCGACTTCCAACATTTCGAAAATGGTGGACAGCGCGACGTGATGTTGCTGCGGGTGTTCCTGATTGAGGAAGAAAACGAACTTCTCGTAGAGGTCTTCCAGCCGCAGCAAGGTGCGAATACGCTCGTTGAAAGGGTATTCGTAGGTGATCAAAGTGGCATCCCTCTGCGGTGAAAGTGGGGCAGGGCAATAATTACATGATTCTGACCCAAGCCATGAAAAATTACAAACGTCTGCGCGGGGAAAGCGCGCGGCGGCGAGGGCTCAAGCCGGCGATGTTGCGAGCGTCAGGTAAAGCCGGTGCAGGCGGTCCACCTCCGGCGCCAGCGCGGCCGGCGTGTCCTCGTTGCGAATGACGTCGTCTGCCGCGGCCAGACGCTCGGCGCGTGTCACCTGCGCAGCCATGATCGCGCGCACCTGTTCTTCGGACAAACCATTGCGCGCCATGACGCGGCGCACCTGCGTCGCCTCGCTGCAGTCGACCACCAGCACGCGCGCCACGCGCTGCCGCCAGCCGCCGGATTCCACGAGCAAGGGGACGACGAAGATGGGATAGGCGCCGTCCGCTTCGGTCGCCGCACGTTCGGTCTCCGCGCGGATCATGGGATGCAGGATGGCTTCCAGCCGGGCCTTCGCCGTCGGCTCGCTGAAGACGTGGGCGCGCATGCGGGCGCGGTCCATCGCGCCGTCCGGCGTAAGGAACGCCGCACCGAATTCTGCATGGATGGCGGGGATGGCCGCGCCGCCCGGTTGCGTCAATGCATGGGCGATGCGGTCGGTGTCGATGAGGCTGGCGCCGCGCTCTGCAAACAGGTCGGCAACCGTGGACTTGCCGCTGCCGATGCCGCCGGTCAGACCGACGGAAAAGCGGGCGGGAGGCTGGTTCATTCCTTAAATCGGGAAGCCGAGGTAAGCCTCCGCGATGGCCTTTCCGTAGAACAGTACCAGCACGCCGGCGGCGGCCAGATAGGGGCCGAAGGGAATCGGGTTCTGACGGCCATGGCGCGCGAAAACGATGAGTGCAATGCCAACCACCGCACCCACCAGTGACGAAAACAGAATGATGATCGGCAGCATTTTCCAGCCGAGCCAGGCGCCAAGTGCAGCGAGCAGCTTGAAGTCGCCATAGCCCATGCCTTCCTTGCCGGTGACGAGCTTGAACAGCCAATATACGCCCCACAGCGCCAGATAGCCGGCGGCGGCGCCGATCACTGCGTCCTGCAGTGGTACGAAGGCCCCGTACAGGTTGACCAGCAAACCGGCCCAGAGGAGTGGATAGGTGAGGTCGTCCGGCAGCAGTTGGGTATCGGCATCGATGAATGTCATCGCGATCAGCAGGTAGGCGAATAGCAGCGTCGCCAATCCGGCAATGCCGCTGCCGAAACGCCAGACCAGCAAGCCGGACAAGACGCCCGTTAGCAGTTCGACCAGCGGATAGCGCACGGAAATCGGCGCCTTGCACGCGACGCACTTGCCGCGCAACGCGAGGTAGCTGATCACCGGAATATTCTCCGTCGCCGTGATCTGATGGCCGCAATGCGGGCACGCCGAACGCGGTACGACAATGTTGTACCGGTCGGTATGCGGCAAGGGCTGGCCGCTTTCGGCAGCGACGTAGTTGTCCGACTCCCGCTGCATCATCTTCGGCAGGCGATGGATGACGACATTCAGGAAACTGCCGATCAGCAAACCGAACACGGCGGCGAATATGGTCGGCACGAGGCTGCCGGGCGGTGCAAAGAAAACGAGATCGAGCATTAGACGACAGCCCCGAGCTTGAAGATCGGCAGGTACATGGCGACGACGAGGCCGCCGATCAGCACACCGAGAATGGCCATGATTAGCGGCTCCATGAGACTGGATAGCGACTCGACCGCTTCATCCACTTCCTCTTCGTAGAAATCGGCGACCTTGCCCAGCATCTGGTCCAGCGCGCCGGATTCTTCGCCGATGGCCACCATCTGCGTCACCATGCTCGGGAAAACGTTCGCATTCTGCATGGACACCGTCAGACTGGTGCCGGTGCTGACCTCCGTCTGTATTTTTTTCGTTGCGTCGGAATACACGGTGTTACCCGAGGCGCCGCCGACGGAGTCGAGCGATTCGACCAGCGGCACACCTGCTGCAAACATCGTCGCGAGCGTCCGGGTCCAGCGTGCGATGGTGGCTTTGCGGATTACCGCTCCGAAGATGGGGGCCTGCAGCAAGGCGCGATCCATGAAGCGCTGCACTTTTTCCGAACGCCTCCACGACTGGAAGAACAGATAGATGCCGGCGCCCAGGCTACCAAAGATTGCATACCAGTATTTCACGAAGAAATCGGAGACGTTCATGACGAACACCGTCGGGGCGGGCAGATCGGCGCCGAACGACGTGAAGACTTCCTTGAATGCGGGCACGACCCAGATCATGATCACGGCGGTCACGATGAAGGCTACGACGAGAATCGAAATCGGGTAAAACAAGGCCGACTTGATCTTGCCCTTGATTGCGAGCGTCTTTTCCTTGTAGACCGCCAGGCGGGTCAGCAGGTCTTCCAGAATACCCGCCTGTTCGCCGGCCGCCACGAGGTTGCAGAAGAGCGCATCGAAATACAGCGGATATTTGCGGAATGCCTGGTTCAGGCTGCTGCCGGTTTCGATATCGGTCCGGATGTCGTTGAGCAGCTTCGAGACCGAAGGATTCGCATGCCCCTTGCCGACGATGTCGAACGACTGCAGCAGCGGCACGCCGGCTTTCATCATCGTCGCCAACTGGCGGGTGAACAGGGTGATGTCCTTGTCAGTGATCTTCTTGCCGCTGGTGAAGGCCTTCTTCTTGATCTTCGTGACGAAGACCCCTTGGCGGCGCAACGTCACGTTGACGATCGTTTCGCTGCTGGCGCGCAGTTCTCCGCGCACCGGCTTGCCCGATTTGTCCTTGCCTTCCCAGACATAAACGACTTCTTTGACGTCGTTCGACGCCTTCCGCGCAGCCGTTGCCATGTTGTCCCCTTATTGATTGGTGCAGCCGAGCACTTCTTCGAGGCTCGTCAGACCTTGCTTGACCTTGACCAGTCCCGACTCGCGCAACGTGCGCACGCCTTCGCTGCGCGACTGCGCTTCGATCTCCATTGCCGTGCCGTGGGCCAGGATGATGCGCTCGATCTCCTCGGAGATCGGCATGATCTGATAGATGCCGACGCGCCCCTTGTAGCCGCTGCCGCCGCAACGCTCGCAGCCGACCGGCTTGTACGGCGTCCACGTGCCGTCGATTTCTTCTTCCTTGAAGCCGGCCTCGATCAACGCCTCGTCAGGAATCACCGTCGGCTGCTTGCAGGTGCACAGCCGGCGCGCCAGGCGCTGGGCGGTGATCATGATGACCGAGGACGCGATGTTGAACGGCGCCACGCCCATGTTCATCAGGCGCGTCAGCGTCGACGGCGCATCGTTGGTGTGCAGCGTCGAGAACACCATGTGGCCGGTCTGCGCGGCCTTGATTGCGATGTCGGCCGTCTCCAGGTCGCGGATCTCGCCGACCATGATGATGTCGGGATCCTGGCGCAGGAAGGCCTTGAGCGCCGCGGCGAAGGTCAGACCGGCCCGGTCGTTCACGTTGACCTGGTTGACGCCCGGCAGGTTGATCTCGGCCGGGTCCTCCGCGGTCGAAATGTTGATGCCCGGCTTGTTCAGGATGTTGAGGCAGGTGTACAGCGACACCGTCTTGCCGGAGCCCGTCGGACCGGTCACCAGCACCATGCCGTACGGGCGCTCGATCGCCTTGAGCAGCAGTTCCTTCTGGTCCGGATCGTAGCCCAGCGCATCGATGCCGAGCTGTGCCTGCGAGGGATCGAGAATACGCATCACGATCTTTTCGCCGAACAGCGTGGGCAGCGTACTGACCCGGAAATCGATCGCGCGGTTTTTCGACACCACGAGCTTCATGCGGCCATCCTGCGGCACGCGCTTCTCGGAGATGTCGAGCTTGGAAATCACCTTGATGCGCGACGCCAGCTTCTCCTTGATGGCCAGCGGCGGCTGTGCGACTTCCTTAAGCACGCCGTCGATGCGGAAGCGGATGCGATAGAACTTCTCGAATGGTTCGAAGTGCAAGTCGGATGCGCCTGCATTGATCGCATCCATCAGAATTTTCTGCAGGAATTTGACGACCGGCGCATCGTCGATGTCGGCCGTGACTGCGTCGGAAGGAGGCGTTTCGGCCGCATCCTCGCCGAGCTCGCCCATGTCGATATCGTCGCCGACCAGATCTTCGAGCTTCTCTTCGGCACTGCGACCGCGCTTCTCGATCAGCTGAAGAAGCGTCGGATGTTCGACGATGATGGGTTCGACCGCCAACTCGGTCTGAAACTTGATCTGGTCCAGCGCGTGGGTGTTGGTTGGATCGGAGATCGCGACCGACAACTTGTTTCCGCGCTTGGCGAGCGCCACCACGCGTTCCTTCTGCATCAACTTGACGTCGATGACATTGTCCGGCAGATGGCTCTGGTTAAAGGTGGCGAGGTCGAGCACCGGGTAGCCGAACATGTCGGAGCAAAATCCGGCGAGCGCCCGAGCCTCCATCAAGCCGCCGGCCAGCAGCAGATCAATGAATGGCTGCTTTTCCGCCTGCGCCTGTTTGTGCAGGGCTTCCGCCTGTTGGGCAGACAAGCGCCCGGCCTGCACAAGAGCGCGTGCAAGGCCAGACATCGTCGTTGTAGTCGCCTGGTTCGGAAGAACGGCCGCCATAGTGGTTTACGCCTGAGTTGCTCTCAGGGAACATCCAAGTCGCATTAGATAATGCCTATAGGCACCTGATTTGTAAAGATATTGTGCCAAATTGACATGATCCTGTGAGAAACCTGAGGCGTTCAGTTGTCTTCCCTGACAGTGTCCCACTCGTTTCGCCAACGGATCAGCTTGACGGTCTTGATGGCCTGATTCTGGACCTGCACGATCTCAACCACGCAACCGTCGATTCGCACGCTGACTGCGGCATCCGGGATGTCGCGTAATTCCTCCAACAGCAGCCCATTCAGCGTCTTCGGCCCGTCCAGCGGGAGATTCAGGCCGAGCTGCTTGTTTGCATCGCGCAGCGTCGTGGTGCCGTCGAGCAGGCATTCACCGCGCCCATCCCAGCCGAAGGCGTCGGCCCGCGCCGCGCCTGGCACCGAGGTGGTGAACTCGCCGATCATCTCTTCGATGATGTCTTCCAGCGTGACCAGGCCCTGGATTTCGCCGTATTCATCGACGATCAGTCCGAGGCGCTCATGGTTTTCCTGGAAATATTGGAGTTGCGTAAATACGTCAGTGTCCTGCGGGATGAAATAGGGTTGGGTAAGCAACTCACGAAAATGGTCGACGCTCAACTCCTCGCCGAGGTTGAGCAGCGCCATCGCCTTGCGCACATGCAGGATGCCGATGATCCGGTTGATTTCGCCTTCGTAGACCGGCAGCTTGTTGTGATAGCAGGTGGTCAGCTGGCTTTTGATCTCTTCCACCGGCGTGGACAGGTTCAGCGCCTCGATCTGCGCGCGCGGCGTCATCACGTCCTCGACCGAAATCTTTTCGAGGTCGAACAGGTTCAGCAGGATGCTCTTGTGTTTCTGCGGAATGAAATTGCCGCCCTCCAACACCATGGAGCGCAGTTCTTCGCGCGACAGGCGTTGTTCGTGCGCATCCGCTCCGGTCTTGATATGCAGCAGGCGCAGGAAGGCGGAAACGAACAGGTTCACGAACCAGATGGCCGGCTTGGCCAGTGCCATCAGTGGCTTCAGCACGAAACTGGTCGGCAGCGCAATGCGCTCGGGATAGGTGGCGCCGATGACCTTGGGCGAAATCTCCGCGAACACGATCAGTAGGAAGGCGACGACTGCGGTCGCGACCGTGATCACGGTCTCGTCGTTGCCGAAGGTCGAGATCGCGATGGCGGTGACGAGCGCCGTCGCCAGCGCGTTGATGAGTGTGTTCGCGATCAGGACCAGAGACAGCAGCTTGTCGGTGCGGGACAACAGCCAGAGCGTGGTCACCGCACCCTTGCTGCCGCGCTTGGCGAGGTGGCGCAGGCGATGCCGGTTGGCCGCCATGAGCGCCGTTTCGGCCATCGCGAAGAATGCGGACAGGAAGATGAGGAGGAAGAGGGCGAGCAGTTGCGCCCAGAACGGCACGGCATCCACCGGGTCACCGCGTACGAATGTGCATGGAAACGGACAGGAAGTACTGGAGCGGCAATGATACTGCAGTCCGCTATTGTCGGTTCGCAATCAACGTGAAGTTGTGAAACCGTGCGTCGTATTGCTGCGACGCTTCCAGAAAGATTTGGTCGGGGTGAGAGGATTCGAACCTCCGGCCTCTACGTCCCGAACGTAGCGCTCTACCAGGCTAAGCTACACCCCGATTCGGTGCCGACAGACGGCGTTGTTGCTCAATGATTCCTGTCGACTGCGAAAGCGCACAATTGTAGCAGAGAATCCTTGAAAGTGCTAGGTGCGAGCAAAGACATCGCATCGGCCGCCCGCTGTGCCGCCTTTTCGGCCTCGCGTTTGGTGTAGTCAAGCGCACCCGAACGGGTAATGGCCGCCAGGATCTCGTCGAAGTGATCGGTGCTGCCCTGTTCGATGCAGTTGCGCACGAGGGCGCGCTGCTCGTCGGTACCCTTCTGCATCAGGTAGATCAACGGCAGCGTCGGCTTGCCTTCGCGGAGATCGTCGCCGACATTCTTGCCGATATCGCCCGCATTGCCCGAATAGTCCAGCACGTCGTCGATGAGCTGGAAAGCCGTGCCGAGCGAGCGTCCGTATTCGGCTGCGGCCTCGATTTCGGCCTCGCCCGCGCTCGCGATGAGTGCGCCCAATTGGGCGGCGGCTTCGAACAGCTTGGCAGTCTTCGAGCGGATCACCTGGAGATAGCGCTCTTCGGTCACGTCGGGGTCGTGCATGTTCAGCAGCTGGAGCACCTCGCCCTCGGCGATGACGTTGGTGGCGTCTGCCAGGATTTCCATCACGCGCATGTTGCGCACCCCGACCATCATCTGAAAGGCGCGCGAATAGACGAAGTCGCCGACCAGCACCGACGCGGCGTTGCCGAACAGGGCGTTGGCGGTCTTGCGGCCGCGGCGCATCGACGATTCATCGACGACGTCGTCGTGCAGCAGCGTCGCGGTATGGATGAATTCCACGACCGCGGCCAAGGTATGGTGATCGGTGCCGCGATAGCCGTAGGCGTTCGCCACCAGCAGGACAAGCACGGGACGGATGCGCTTGCCGCCGGCGCTGATGATGTACTCGGCGATCTGATTGACCAGCGGCACATCGGAATGCAGCTGCTGCCTAATGACCGTGTTGACGGCGTTCATGTCGGCGGCGATCGGCTGGATCATGCTGGTCTGGCTGGCGGGTTGGGGCGCGGCGGACAAGGCAAAAACCTGTGAAATTCGAGAATGGCGTGCATTATACGATGACATCCCGGCCACGCCGCTGCGCTGGAACATGCAACACCATCAACGGTCGAAGCGTTCTGCACCGGCCTGTGTTCCTGAATTTGCTTTGACTGTGGGGCTAAGTCTATGTATAATCAGCGGTTTTCCTATTTCGTCAAGCGGTTCCAAAGCCGGCGTATGGGGGAAAGTCCTAATTAACAATCGACGAGGTTTCACATGTACGCGGTCATAAAAACCGGCGGCAAACAGTACAAAGTTGCTGCTGGCGAAAAACTCAAAGTAGAACAGATACCGGCTGACATTGGTTCCGAAATCACTCTCGATCAAGTGCTCGCAGTGGGCGCTGGTGACACCATCAAGTTTGGTGCGCCGCTGGTCGAAGGTGCCAAGGTCCAGGCTACGGTAGTGGCGCACGGTCGCCACGACAAGGTAAAGATTTTCAAGATGCGTCGCCGCAAGCACTACCAGAAGCGCCAAGGCCATCGCCAAAACTACACCGAACTGCAAATCGTCTCGATCAACGCCTAAGCGGATCGGGCAACCGGAAACCAAGGAGCTTTAAATGGCACACAAAAAAGGCGGCGGCACTACGCGCAACGGCCGTGATTCCGAGTCGAAACGACTGGGCGTCAAAGTTTACGGCGGTCAAGCCATCAACGCAGGCGGCATCATCATTCGCCAGCGCGGCACCCGCGTTCACGCTGGTGAAAACGTCGGCATGGGCAAGGATCACACCCTGTTCGCGCTGATCGACGGCAAGGTCCAGTTTGCGACCAAGGGCGCACTGAAGCGTCACGTTGTTACCGTTGTCCCGGCCTGAATCGGCCCCATCTAGGTAACAGGCGCAAGCCCGGACAAAGGCTCTGCCGGACGGCAGGGCCTTTTTAATTTCTATATCCTGAATTCTTTTTCGCCATCCGGCGGCAACCATGAAGTTCATCGACGAAGCAAAAATTGAAGTCATTGCTGGAGACGGCGGCAACGGCGTCGCGTCGTTCTGCCGCGAAAAATTCCGCCCCTTCGGCGGTCCGGATGGCGGCGACGGCGGCAAGGGCGGCAGCATCTGGGCCGTGGCCGACCGCAACATCAATACCCTGGTCGATTACCGTTACTCCAAGCTGCACCGCGCCAAGCACGGCGAAAACGGCCGCGGCTCCGACTGCTACGGCAAGGGCGCGGACGACATCGAACTGCGCATGCCGGTCGGCACGCTGATCAGCGACATGAATACCGGCGAGGTTCTCGCCGACCTGACCGAGCACGGTCAGAAAGTCATGCTCGCGAAGGGCGGTGAAGGCGGCTGGGGCAACATTCACTTCAAGTCGTCCACCAACCGGGCACCGCGGCAAAAGACCGACGGCAAGCCAGGTGAGCAGCGGGAACTGAAGCTGGAGCTGAAGGTGTTGGCGGACGTCGGTCTGCTCGGCATGCCGAATGCCGGCAAGTCGACTTTCATCACGGCCGTGTCGAATGCACGCCCGAAGATTGCGGATTATCCGTTCACCACGCTGCATCCCAATCTCGGTGTGGTGCGGGTCAGTCACGAGAAAAGTTTCGTGATCGCCGACATTCCGGGCCTGATCGAAGGCGCGGCCGAAGGTGCCGGCTTGGGCCACCAGTTCCTACGCCATCTGCAGCGCACACGTTTGCTGCTGCATATCGTGGATCTGGCGCCGTTCGACGAAGGCGTCGATCCGGTCAAGGAAGCGAAGGCGATCGTCAAGGAATTGAAGAAGTACGACGAAACCTTGTACGACAAGCCGCGCTGGCTGGTGCTGAACAAGCTTGACGTGGTGCCAGAAGGGGAGCGTGCCAAGCGCGTCAAGGACTTCATCAAGCGCTTCAGCTGGAAGGGGCCGGTGTTCGAAATCTCCGCGCTCACTCGCGAGGGTTGCGAAGAACTCGTGAATGCCATCTACGACTATCTCGCCGAACAGCGGCGCCTCGAGTACCGTGCCGAGGAGACGCAGATTGCGGAACCGGCGCGGACGATCGATTCCATCGATCCGGATGACCCGCGTTTCAAGGTCGTCGAATAATTAGGACGGGCGCCGAAGTGCGCCCGTCGTGCTTTACAATCTTGGCATTCCCCAGCACTTCAACGCCTGCCGCGTTTTGTGAACGCGGCTGCTCCATACGATGAAATCCGTCATCCAGAATGCCAAGCGGCTGATCGTCAAGGTCGGCTCCTCCCTCGTCACCAACGACGGCAAAGGCCTCGACACCGCTGCGATCGCCAAATGGGCCGAGCAGATTGCCGAGCTGCGCGCACTCGGCAAGCAGGTGGTGCTGGTCAGCTCCGGCGCGATTGCCGAAGGCATGCAGCGCTTGGGCTTCGACAAGCGCCCAACCGGCATCCACGAGCTGCAGGCCTGCGCGGCCGTCGGCCAGATGGGCCTCGCGCAGATTTACGAGACGAGTTTCCGCAAGCACGATCTGCGCACCGCACAGGTCCTGCTCACCCATGCCGATCTCGCCGATCGCGAGCGCTATCTGAACGCGCGCTCGACGCTGTTCACGTTGCTTGCACTCGGTGTCGTCCCCATCATTAACGAGAACGACACCGTGGTCACCGACGAGATCAAGTTCGGCGACAACGACACCTTGGGTGCATTGGTCGCCAATCTCATCGAAGGCGATGCACTCGTCATCCTCACCGACCAGCGCGGTCTCTACACGGCCGATCCGCGCAAGGATCCGGCAGCGGAGTTCGTGCATGACGCCAAGGCAGGTGATATGGCGCTCGAAGCAATGGCCGGCGGCGCAGGCACCGGCATCGGGCGTGGCGGCATGCTGACCAAAATCCTTGCGGCCAAGCGTGCCGCCACGTCCGGCGCGCACACCGTCATCGCATGGGGGCGCGAAGACCGGGTGCTGACCCGGCTCGCGTCCGGCGAAGCAATCGGCACACAGCTGATCGCGCAGACCGCGCACCTGACGGCGCGCAAGCAGTGGATGGCGGACCATTTGCAGACTGCTGGCAAGGTCGTGCTGGATGCGGGTGCAGTGCAAAAGCTGACGCAAGAAGGCAAGTCGCTCTTGCCGATTGGCGTGGTGGAAGTGCGGGGCGATTTCGGGCGCGGCGACGTGATCACCTGCGTCGATGAAAGCGGCTATCCCGTGGCGCGCGGCATGACGAACTACGCCAGCTCGGAAGCACGCCGCATCATGCGCCGTCCGTCGAGCGAGATCCTTTCCATTCTGGGCTTCGTCGAAGAACCGGAACTGATCCACCGCGACAACATGGTGCTGCTGTAAACGCCGCCGATCAGTTGGAATTCAACGGCGTTTTCGGGCGCTTGGTGCGCAGGCGGTCGATCATGCGCTCCGGCGTCCCAGCCACGGTTTTACCTTCGCAGAAGTAATCCTGGAACAGCGCCGCATGCTGGGCATTCGGTCCGGCCGATGCGATGCGCTCCCACTGATCCCGCCGCGAGCGTGACCATTTTCCGTCCGGATGGCCGAAGGCGTACAGCTTGCGTTCATAGGTCGCGCAGCGAATGCCCTCGTAGCTGACATTGGTCGCGCCGCCGCTGCTGTTGGCCACCAACGTGTAGCGCACCACGCCGTCGCTCCCGACCGACAGCGATTTTGCATCAATGGCAAAGCGGTAGGTCGACAGCGGGCCCGTTTCGAACGGCAGCAGATTCTCCGGCCTCGGTTGTGCCGGCAACTGCACCGCAATTTCTTCCCAAGGCTTTTCTTGGTCGTCGAAGTCTTCGTCGAACGTGGCGGCATGCGCAGAGGCGAACCCAAGCAGTGCGAGGACGGCAGCGAACGCATAACGAGACGGGGCACCGAAGTGGAAATGATGAGAGGGCATGCTTATTCTTCGACTTTCTTGATCGCGTTCTGAACCGGCTCGGGCGCAGCCGGGATTGGCCGCGTCGGATGGTTCTGCCGCAGATAACGCGCGCCGCGCTGCGAATTGTTGTGATGCTGCCGGGTCAGGAAACGGGACAGTTCCTGCAGGGCCTTTTGATAGACCTCGCGTTTGAATTCGATGACCACGTCCAATGGCACCCAGTAGTTGTGCCAACGCCAGGCGTCGAATTCGGGATGGTCGGTGCCGCGCAAATTGATGTCGGAATCGCGGCCCACCATGCGCAGCAGGAACCAGATCTGCTTCTGGCCGCGGTAGTGGCCGCGGATCTCGCGCTTGATGAAACGGTCCGGGACTTCGTAGCGCAACCAGTCGCGGGTGCGCCCGATGATTTTCACATGCTCCGGCTTGAGGCCGATTTCTTCTTCCAGCTCGCGGTACATCGCCTGCTCGGGAGTTTCCCCGAACTTGATGCCGCCCTGCGGAAATTGCCACGAATGCTCGCGGACGCGCTTGCCCCACCACACTTCGTTGTGGCTGTTGAGCAGGATGATGCCGACGTTCGGGCGGAAGCCTTCACGGTCCAGCATGTTGCACCTCGAAACTTTCTGCGGCTGGATGAACCTCTTCTTACCAATTTTGCACGCGCGTGTGGTCGCCGGTTCTGGCGTGCGCGTCATGCCGCTCCCTTCGCAGGGGCGCAGCGTGAATCAAAAGTGCCGTGAATCGATGCATCAGCCAGCTAATCCTTTAAAATTGGATCGATTATAACCCTCTCTTTTTAAAAAGAATTCACCGCCATGCGCGCCTCACGCTTTTTTATTTCCACGCTCAAGGAAGCCCCCTCCGACGCTGAAATCGTCAGCCACAAGCTGATGATGCGCGCGGGGATGATCAAACGCCTCGGTTCCGGCATCTACACTTACATGCCGCTCGGACTGCGCGTGATCCGCAAGGT
Source organism: Oxalobacteraceae bacterium OM1 (assembly GCA_004570315.1). Lineage (GTDB taxonomy): Bacteria > Pseudomonadota > Gammaproteobacteria > Burkholderiales > Burkholderiaceae_D > Noviherbaspirillum. The sequence continues at coordinate 15,778 of SPQI01000139.1, forward strand.
GGAAAACATCATTCGCGAGGAAATGAACCGCGCCGGTGCCGTCGAACTGCTGATGCCGGTCGTGCAGCCGGCAGAGCTGTGGCAGGAGACCGGGCGTTGGGACAAGATGGGCCCGGAGCTGATGCGCGTGAAAGACCGTCACGGTCGCGATTACGCCATCCAGCCGACGTCCGAGGAAGTGGTCACCGACGTGATCCGCACCGAGATCAAGTCCTACCGCCAGCTGCCGCTGAACCTGTATCACATCCAGACCAAGTTCCGTGACGAGCGCCGTCCACGCTTCGGACTGATGCGCGGCCGTGAGTTCACCATGAAGGATGCCTACTCCTTCGACCGCGATGTCGAAGGCATGCAGAAGTCGTACAAGATTATGTACGACGCCTACGTCGCCATCTTCAAGCGTTTCGGCCTGCAGTTCCGCGCCGTGGCCGCGGACAACGGCGCCATCGGCGGCACCGGTTCACACGAATTTCACGTCATCGCCGACACCGGTGAGGATGCGTTGGTCTATTGCCCGGAGTCCGATTATGCCGCCAACATCGAAGCGGCGGAAGCCATCGCGCTCACGCCGCAGCGCGGCGCCGCGACCGAGCCGCTGACCAAGACGCCGACACCGGGCAAGGCGAAATGCGAGGACGTGGCTGCGCTGCTCGGCCTGCCGCTCGCGCGCACTGTGAAGTCGATCGTGCTGGCCGTGGACAAGGAAGGCGCCGAAGCCGAGATCTGGCTGCTCATGCTGCGCGGCGATCATGACTTGAACGAAATCAAGACCAGCAAGGTGCCGGGACTCGGGACGTATCGTTTCGCGACCGAAGCGGAGATCGTGGAAACGTTCGGCACTAAGCCCGGCTACCTCGGCCCGATCGGCACGAAGAAGCCGGTGAAGGTCGTGGCGGACCGCACGGTCGCCAACATGCATGACTTCGTCTGCGGCGCCAATGAAGAGGATTTCCACTTCACCGGCGCGAACTGGGGACGCGACCTGCCCGAGCCGGTCGTGGCCGACATCCGTAACGTGATCGCTGGCGATCCTTCGCCGGACGGCAAGGGCGCGCTAGCCATCCAGCGCGGCATCGAAGTGGGCCACGTCTTCCAGCTGGGCACCGCGTATTCGGAAGCCATGAAAGCGACCTACCTCGATGAGGCCGGGAAGCCGCAGGTGATCCAGATGGGCTGCTACGGCATCGGTGTGACCCGCATCCTCGGTGCCGCCATCGAACAGAACTTCGACGAGAAAGGCATCATCTGGCCGACCTCGATCGCACCCTTCCAGGTCGTCTTGTGCCCGATGGGCTACGACCGCAGCGAGATGGTCAAGGTCGAGACGGAAAGGCTCTATGCGGCCCTGCAGTCGGCCGGCGTGGACGTGGTCCTCGACGACCGCGGCGAGCGTCCGGGCGTGATGTTCGCCGACTGGGAACTGATCGGCGTGCCGCATCGCGTCGTCATCGGCGAGCGCGGCTTGAAGGATGGCAAGCTGGAATACCAAGGCCGGCGCGACACCGCGGCCACGGCGGTGTCGGTGGCCGACATGGCTGCCTTCGTGAAGGAACGCCTGGCGGCCTGAACGTGAGAGGATGCACGCTGCGCCGTCTCGTCCTGATCGCCGCGCTGTTCGCGGCAGCCTCGGCGCAGGGCGGCAATCAGAAGGAAGAGGCGCTGGCCGATTCGGTGCGCGTGGCCCTGTCGCGGGCCATCACCGATGCCCGTCCGCCGAAGCCGCAGTTCACCCGGATCGAGGATCGCATCCGTTATCTGAAGTGGCTCGGCGAGATGTCCGAGCGCCTCAAGCGCCGCCTGCCCGACCGGGAGGGACGGCTCGAACTCCTCCAGGCCGTCTGGTATGAAGCGACCCGGGCCGGGCTCGATCCGGCCATGGTGCTCGGCTTGATCCAAGTCGAATCCGGGTTCCGGAAGTATGCGGTGTCAGTCGTGGGCGCGCACGGCTACATGCAAGTGATGCCGTTCTGGACGCGGGTGATCGGCGACGGTGACCGCAAGAAGCTCTTCAACATGCAGACGAACCTGCGCTACGGCTGCTCCATCCTGCGGATGTATCTCGACATGGAGGCCGGGAATATCTTCCTGGCGCTGGGGCGCTACAACGGCAGCCGCGGGCAGCCGGAGTATCCGAATGCGGTCCTGGCCGCGTGGAAGAACTGGGAGTACAAGACCGACACTTCGGGAACGTGAAGCGTCGGGATTCGCCGCCTTCCCCAAAACAAAAACGCCCGCGCGATGCGGGCGTTTTTGTTTGGCCTTCGGAAAGACGATTACTGCAGGTGATTGGAAATGAGCTTGGTCATTTCGAACATCGACACTTGCTTCTTTCCGCCAAACACAGCTTTGAGTTTGTCGTCTGCGTTGATCATGCGCTTGTTGGCGCCGTCCTGCAGCTTGTTCTTCTTGATGTAGTCCCAGACCTTCTTGGTGACTTCAGTGCGCGGCAGCGGGTTCGCGCCAATCACTGCGCCCAGGGTGGCGGACGGGGTCATCGGTTTCATGAACGCGGCATTCGGCTTGCGGGTGGTCTTGGCCTTGGCTGCCTTCTTCGCCGGAGCCTTCTTCACCGCGGCCTTCTTGGCCGGCGCAGCTTTCTTCGCTGCCGGCTTGGCTGCCGCCTTCTTCGCTACGGGCTTGGCTGCGGCTTTCTTGGCGGGTGCTGCCTTCTTCGCCGGAGCTGCCTTCTTCGCTGCGGGTTTGGCTGCGGCTTTCTTCGCAGCGGGCTTCTTGGCGGCCGTCTTGGCCGCGGACTTCTTGGCTGTTGCCATCTTCAAGCCTCCTTCACAAGAGTGATTGGAAAATGCGCTAGTTCACGCACCGCTAATAGTGGTGCGCTTTTCATAGGTATGCAAGTCTTTTTTGAGCGTTTTGACATGATCTCGCACAGGGGAAGAAGAGGCGTTTACAGAGGGAGAATCGCGGATGGCGCGCGTTCCATCCAGGCTTGTGCGCTGTAGCGAAACGCCGCGCGCTCCCTCTGTGTCGGGTCGACGGCCGCGCCGACACAGGCGACGCGCGGCTTCCAATGAATATGGGAGTGGGCCGGAGACCCGCGCCAGCGTTGGCTTTCCAGAGGGGTGAGGTATGTGAGACGCGGTCCGTGCAGGCTGCGGTGTCGCCAGTTTGAAGCGGCTGGCGTCCCGGCGCGGTACACCGAAAGCGCTCCACGGGGCGTGGATTTGCTGCGTCGCTTCAGCGTGTGCGGATCAATCTTAAGAGCGAGCGGCAGAGGGAAGAATTGTGGTTTTCTCTCTACAGTCGACGCCCGCCGATGCAGGTGAGGCGCCGCTTGGCGGCGATGAGAAGGATGCTGGAGAGAGGCGAAAAGCCGAGGGAAGGGGAGAGCGCGAACGCGCAGAAGAGCGGGCTCGCCTGCGGGCGAGCCCAGATTCGCTCAACGCATCCCGCCGGGCATCATGCCCTTCATGCTGCGCATCATCTTCATCATGCCGCCGCCCTTGAGCTTCTTCATCACCGACTGCATCTGCTCGAATTGGGAGAGCATGCGGTTCACGTCCTGTACCTGCACCCCGGCGCCGGCGGCGATGCGGCGCTTGCGGGACGCCTTGATCAGCTCCGGCTTGGCGCGCTCGGCGGGCGTCATGGAGTTGATGATGCCTTCCATGCGGCGCACCTGCTTTTCGGCCTGCGTCATGTCCGCATTACCGGCGGCCTGCTGGAATTGGGCCGGCAGCTTGTCCATCAGGCCGGAGAGGCCACCCATCTTCTTCATCTGGGACAGTTGGGCCTTGAAGTCGTTGAGGTCGAACTTGCCGCCGCCCTTGATCTTCTCGGCGAGATCCTTGGCAGCCTCCACGTCCACGCCCTTGCGGGCTTCCTCGACGAGCGCCAGGATGTCGCCCATGCCGAGGATGCGGTTCGCCATGCGCTGCGGGTCGAAGGCTTCCAGGCCGTCCAGCTTCTCGGCGACGCCGGCAAACTTGACCGGCTTGCCGGTGATGTGGCGCACCGACAGGGCGGCCCCGCCGCGCGCATCGCCGTCGAGCTTGGTCAGCACCACGCCCGTCAGCGGCAAGGCGTCATTGAAAGCCTTGGCGGTATTGATGGCGTCCTGGCCCAGCATGGCGTCGACCACGAACAGCGTCTCGATCGGCTTGAGCGCGGCGTGCAGGGCGGCAATCTCCTGCATCATGGCCTCGTCGATGCCGAGGCGGCCGGCGGTGTCGACGATCAGCACGTCGTGGTAGTGCTTCTTCGCGTAGTCGAGCGCTGCGAGGGCGATGTCGACGGGCTTGTCGGTCGGCGACGAGGGAAAGAAGTCGGCGCCGACCTGCTGGGTGACGGTCTGCAACTGGCCGATCGCCGCCGGGCGATAGACGTCGGCCGAGACCGTCAGCACCTTTTTCTTCTTCTCTTCCTTCAGATACTTGGCCAGCTTGCCGACGGTGGTCGTCTTGCCCGCGCCCTGCAGGCCGGCCATGAGGATGATTGCCGGCGGCTGGGTGGCGAAATTGAGCTGCGTCGCCTCGGGGCCGAGGTCGGCGCCCATGATCGCGGCCAGTTCGCGCTGGACGACGCCGACCAGCGCCTGGCCCGGCGTCAGGGAGCCGATGACTTCTTCGCCGAGCGCCTTTTCCTTCACCTTGGCAATGAATTCGCGGACGGCGGGTAGGGCCACGTCGGCTTCCAGGAGGGCGAGACGCACCTCGCGCAGCATCTCGGCGGTGTTGGCCTCGGTCAGGCGCGCTTCGCCGCGCATCGTTTTGACGACTTTGGCCAGTCGTTGGGTCAGGTTGTCGAGCATGGGAAAATTGGAATTCGAAACGGGTTGCGAGGGCGGTTGGGCGCCGCTCGGAGAAAGCGTCATTTTACCCGATGCACCGGTCTGCTCCGAGGCGCGGCAGCCTTGTCGAACCGGCCATGTGCGCTGCCGAAACCATGAAAACCCGCGCCCGCGACGCTGGATTTGCGCCTGCTCAACTGGTGTAAACTCGAAGACTATCCTTCCACCGGGTGTGCGATGTACATCATCTTCTTCATTCTCGCTGCCATGCTCTACCTCGCTGGCGCCGCCTTGCCGGTACAGCAACGCGCGGCGATCGCGGGCGTCACTGCGCTCGGCTGGCTGCTGCATGGCGGTGCCCTGTGGGCCGACATGCTCGCGCCGGGCACCGTGCGCATCGGTTTCGCGGTCGTGCTCTCCGCCACGCTCTGGATCTCGGTCGCGGCCTACTGGCTGGAGAATCGCAACCTTTCGGTCGACGGCCTGCGGGTACTCGTGCTGCCGACGGCGGCCGTCGCGGTGATCCTGCCGGCGCTGTTCCCGGGAAGCGTCGTGACGCTGGCCGGGAAGTCGGTCCTGTTTCCCTGGCATATCGCGATCGCGGTGCTGGCCTATAGCACCTTGACGATCGCAGCCTTCCACGCGGTGCTGATGGCCTTGCAGGAATCGCAGCTCCACACCCGTCCGGGCGCGGCCTCGAAGGGATGGCTGGCTGCGGCGGTCGAGCGGCTGCCGGCCCTGCTGACCATGGAGCGCCTGCTGTTCCGCCTGATCTCGTTCGGCTTCGTGCTGCTGACCATGACGGTGCTCTCCGGCGTCGTCTTTTCCGAGCAGCTGTTCGGCACGCCTTTCAAATGGGACCACAAGACCGTCTTCACGATGCTGTCCTGGGCACTGTTCGGCTTGCTGCTGGCCGGACGCTTCTGGCGCGGCTGGCGTGGACGCACCGCGCTGAGTTTCACGCTGACCGGCTTCGCCACGCTGCTGCTTGCCTATGTCGGTACCCGCTTCGTGCTGGAAGTCGTGCTGCACCGGGGACTGGCATGAAGTGGTTGCTGCTCTTGCTAGTGGCGGTGGCCGTGATCCATTGGCTGGGCCGCGCCAAGAAAGCGGCGGTCGGCGCAGCGGGCGGACGACGTCCGGCGCCGCAGGTCGAGTCCATGCTGCAATGCGCGCAGTGTGGCGTGCATTTTCCGGCGTCCGAGGCGGTGACGGTCGGCGACCGGGTGTACTGCTCCGACGCTCACAGCCGGCTGCATGCGCCCCGTTGAACCCGGCCGGTCGCTCGGCATGATCGGCGAACCGCAGCTCTTGCCGGACGCCCGGGGTACGTTCTGGCGCACGCTGCAGACCTTCAGCGTCACGCGCATCGTGATTGCGCTGGTGCTGCTGCTGTTCCTCGGCATCAATGCCATCCGCGACCCCGAGGCGATCGAATTCTTCATCGACTGGCGCACCTGCCTGACCTACCTGATCATCGCGCTGGTGTTCGCCTTCTTCGCGGGTTCGGTGCGGCACCGTTTCATGCTGCAGCTGCTCGTGCAGGTGGTGACCGACATCGTCGCCATTTCGCTGCTCTACACCGCTGCCGGCGGGGCGAAGAGCGGATTGGCGATCCTCTATCTCTTTCCGCTGGCCGGCTGCGCGATCATGGTGCCGCTGGTGGCTGCGCTGTTCTTCGTCTCGATCGTCACGCTGACCCTGTTGGCAGAAAGCAGTTATCAGCTGCTCAACGCCTTGCCCGACGCGTCGCCAACGCGCGCCGGCCTGTACGGCGCGGCCTTCTTCGCAGCCATCTTCGTCATCAACCGCCTGGCCGCGAAGCTGATCAAGCAGGAAACTCTGGCCGCCCAGCGCGGTCGCGACCTGCAGCTGCAGGAAGCGATCAATCGCATGGTCATCGCCGACATGGGCGACGGCATCCTGGTGATCGATCCGCGCACGGAAATCTTTGCCGCCAATCCGGCCGCGGAACGCATGCTGGGCATGTCCTTCGCCGCCGAGGCGATGCGCAGCCGGCTGGACGACATTCCTTCCCTGCAGCCGATCGCCGACAGCTACCGCGCGTGGAGCGCGTCCGGCGATTCGGCGTCGGATGCCGGGCGGGACGATTCACGCTTTGTCCGCATCAAGCCTGGCAATGCCTACGCGGAACCGGGGTTGCGGCGCGAACTGGCGGAGCATCTGAAGCTGGATTTCGCGAGCGTGGAAGCAGAGCCGGGCGGGCGGACCGTCATCTTCCTGCGCGACGTCACCGAAATCGAAAATCGCGCCCAGGAACTCAAGCTGGCGTCGATGGGGCGGCTGACCGCGAGCATCGCGCACGAGGTCCGCAATCCCTTGTCCGCCATCGGACACGCCGCTTCCCTGCTGCGCGAAGAGATCGCCGATCCGACCCAGATCCGGCTGCTGAATATCGTCCGCGACAACGTCGTCCGGCTGAACCGGATGGTCGAGGACATCCTGAAACTGTCGCGCAAGGCCCACACTCACAACGAACCGCTCGTTCTGGGGTCGTTCCTGGGTGAAATCCTGTCAGAATTCCGGGAGACGAACGATGTGGCGCCCGGCCTCATCGCGCTCGACGACATGCGGTCGTACCGGGTGCGCTTCGATCCGCTGCATTTGCGCGAAGTCGTGGTGAATCTGCTGTCGAATGCCGTGCGCTACGCCAGCGGCGGCGATGGTTCCATCCGCCTCAGTGCTCGCTCGCCGCGCGCCGACCGGGTGGAGCTGCATGTGCAGGACGACGGTCCGGCGATCTCGCCCGAAGTGCGCGCCCATCTGTTCGAACCTTTCTACACCACCTCCAGCAAGGGGACCGGACTGGGCCTCTATCTGGCGAGGGAATTGTGCTTGAATAACGGAGCCATGCTCGACTACGAATACCGGATGGACATGCTGCACGACGGAAGCGCCGCACCGAGCGGCCGCTTCGTGATCACCTGTGCTGCCGCCATGCCCGCCGCCGAGCCGGCCGCCGGCGTATTGTCATGACCGCGCCCCGCATCCTCGTGGTCGACGACGAAGCGGACCTGCGCGAGCTGCTCGAGATCACGCTCATCCGCATGGGGCTGGACGTTGACTGCGCCGCCAGCCTTGCGGAGGCGCGCGCATTGCTGGGTCGCGCCGACTATGCGCTGGTGCTCGCCGACATGCGCTTGCCGGACGGACTGGGCATCGACCTGGTGCGCGAAATCGCCAGCAGCTTTCGCAATCTGCCGGTGGCGGTGATCACCGCCTTCGGCAGCGCGGACAATGCGGTCGCCGCGCTCAAGGCGGGCGCCTTCGACTATCTCTCCAAACCCGTGGCGCTGGACCAGCTGCGCATGATGGTGCGGTCCGCACTGAACACGCATGCGCCGGATTCCGCCGCGCCGCTGGAAGCCGCGCCTGGCGCGCCGGCGCCGCGCCTGCTGGGCCAGTCCGGGGC
>SPQI01000300.1 GCA_004570315.1 Oxalobacteraceae bacterium OM1
CACGGACGGAATGCGGTGAAGTCCATGCCGGACAGCACGGCGCTCTCCATGCCTTCCACGTCGATCTTCAGGAAATGGATCGGTCCCTTCGCGTGTTCACGGCAGATGTCGGCAAGCATGCGCACCGGCACGGCGCGCTCGATGACCGGCATGCCGGCTTCGCGGTGCTGCTGCGCGATCGCCGCGTCCGTCGTCGAGAGGCCGGTGCCCGGCACCTCGTAGAACACGATCTCGCCGTTGCGGCTGCCCACGGCGCAATCGAGGTTCACGTCGGCCGGGCGGCGCACGCGCAGCTCGCGATAGCAATCCTGCATCGGCTCGACGTTGATGCCGCGCCAGCCGCGCTCGTAGAAGGCGAGGGTGACGGAATCGATTTCCGGGTGGTTGGCGCCGACGTCGATGTAGAAGCCGTTGTCCACGTGCTTCAAGGCACGCCACAGCATCACGTCCTCGAAGTTCTGCGCGTAGGAAATGAAGGTCATGTGCGCTCGATATGAATGATGGGATCCAGCCAGGTGCAGCCGACGAAATGCTCGCGGTTCAGGTTCATGACGTTGAACACCAGCGCGAGGTCGCGCCACTCGTAGTTGTTGACGAGATGGGTATCGGTGCTGACCAGCGCCGTCGCTACGGAATAGCTGCCCGGCCCGAGGTTGGCGGCAAAGCGGAAGGTGTACGTGAAGTCCTCGCCCGGCTGCACGTCATCGGCCTGCATCTGCTTGAGGTCGGTGTTGGTGCCATACATCGGCTGACCGAGGCGATCCTTGATCATGTAGCCCAGCACGAGGCGCGGGATGGGCGCGTGGACCTTGACGCGCACCTTCAGCGTGACGGTGCTGCCAACGTCGATGGTCTCCACCGGACGGCCGTCCTCGTCCAGCAAGGCGATGTCCGTGACGGTCGCCTCGCCGCTGCCGGACACGGTTTGCACCTTGCCGTCGTCGAGCTTTTTCTGCGTGACGGTCTGGTTGTCGCGTGCGGCCAGCATGGCGTTGTAGAAGTCCATGATCTCTTCCGGCGCGCCTTCCTTGGCCAGGCGGCCGGCGTCGAGCAGGATGGCGCGGTCGCAGATCGACTGGATCGAGCCCTTGTCGTGCGAGACGATGAGCAGCGTCGTGCCTTCGTTGCGGAAGGCGCGGATGCGGTCGAAGCTCTTGTGCTGGAAGTAGGCGTCGCCTACGGACAGCGCTTCGTCCACGATCAGCACGTCCGGACGGCGCGCGGTGGCGACGCTGAAGGCCAGGCGCATCTGCATGCCGCTCGAATACACGCGTACCGGCTGGTCAATGTAGTCGCCGATTTCCGCGAAGGCCTCGATGTCGGGCATCATCGCCGTGATGTCCTCGGTCGTGTAGCCCAGCAGCTGGCCCGACATGTAGACGTTCTGCCGGCCGGTGAAATCGGGATGGAAGCCCATGCCCAGCTCGAGCATCGCCGCGACCCGGCCGGTGATCTGCACATTGCCGGTGGTCGGCTGCGAAGTACCGGTGATGAGCTTGAGCAGCGTGCTTTTACCGGCGCCGTTGATGCCGATGATGCCGACGGCTTCGCCGGGTTCGACGTGGAAGCTGATGTCCTGCAGCACCCATTTGAGCTTGTGGCGCGGGCCGGCAAACGGCAGCACCCATTCCGCGGCGCGCGACCAGCGGGTGGGGTACTGCTTGTAGGCCTTGCCGAGGCCGCTGACGCGAATGCTTCCCATCAGCTGCGGGGCGCCAAGGGCCGGGCGCGCGGATGCGCCGGCATTGCCGGCGGGAGATGAATCGAGCGGAGCATCCTGATTGCGCAAAAAGAGAGTCGAGTGCCGCTGCATGCGGAAGGCGGCCGAATCGGCCCGGTAGAGTGTTGCCATGGCGGCAAAAATGTGGGCGACATTATATCGCAGCGGACCATGGCATGCCCGGCTGGAAACACCTTGTCATACCTGCCATGCAAGGGCCAAGGCCGACATCCTAGCGCCCCGTTTGCCGGGATGCTTTGCGGAAGGCGAAGGTTTGACGATGCAGGGAGTTAGAGGATATTCCCTCCCCTTCAAGGGGAGGGGCAGCCAATTTACGAGCCGTACCGATGCCGCAGCCTGAGAAACGGCTGCTCGATCGTGTTGAAGCTCAGCGTCGCCACCGCCCACGTCGCCCCGAAGGTCAGCGCGAGCATCAGCAGCCCATCCACATGCGGCCGCCCGGTCAGCGCCGGCGTGCCCAGCCAGGTGTAGACGAGATAGATCACCAGCGCGTGCAGCAGATAGAACGAAAAGCTGATGTCGCCGCCGTGCTGCAGCAGGCGGTCCAGCCAGTCCGGCTTGCGCAGGTCGGCCGCCAGCCAGGCCACGATGAAGAATGCCCACACCGCGCTCTCCTGCATCGACCAGGTGACCCAGAACGCCTGCTTGGGCTCGGTGCTGAAGAAGCTGCCGTAGCGCGCCTGCACGGCGCTGTTGGCGACGGCCAGCGCCGCGGCCAGCACGACCATGGGCTTGCCCCAGCGCTTGAATTGCGGCTGCCAGCGGCGCCATGCGAACGCGGCCAGCATGCCGATCAGGAATTGATCGAGCCGGCCCACCAGCGTGGAGAACAGCATGTGCGTGCTGCGTTCGGTGACGCCGTACGCGGCCAGCTTCACCAGGAACAGCAGCACGAGCAGCTTGACGAGGTAGCGCGGCCCGTACTCGATGGCGAAGCGGCCGAGGAACGGGAAGATCAGGTAGAAGGTGAATTCCACCGAGATCGTCCAGGCCGCGCCGGTGATGAAGCCCTTGGAGGTCGGCGCCTCGCCGAGGTTGCTGAACAGGACATAGAACACGTCCTGCGCGCGGAAGCTGTCGCGCCCGATCGAGATGGCGATGAAGAAGACGGTGATGAACAGCGGGAAGATGCGCAGGAAGCGATTGCGGATGAACTCGCGGTAATTGATCGTCTCGTGGTGCAGGGCGATCTGCATGAAGAGAAAACCCGAGAGCGTGAAGAACAGGCCCACGCCGGTATGGCCTTCGGTCACGATGCTGAACCACGTCCAGCCCGGGTGCGCCAGCGTCTCGAGCGGCGGATGGTAGACGTGCAGGTAATAGTGGAAGAAGAACACGAGGCTCGCCGCGAGGCAGCGGATCTCGTCGATGCGCGGATTGTGGGGCAGGTTCAGCGAACGCATTGTGCTTGTCGTAGTCGGTTCGCGCGGATTGTACGGCATGTGCCGCCGAAGCCGGCAGCGGCGGCACGGAGCAGGGGGCTCAGTCGCCCTGCGCGAGGCGGTGCAAGGCGTCGGGATTGCAGATCAGCAGGCGATGGCCGTCCTTCTGCACGATGCCCTGGTTCGACAGCGTCAGCAGCGCACGGGTCACCGTCTCGCGGCTGGTGTTGATCATGTTCGCGATGTCCTGGTGCGTCGGCAGGTTCTCCACCGCCTCGACGCCGTCCGCGCCCTTCTGCTTGATGAGCTGCAGGTAGCTGAAGATGCGGCGCGATGTGTTGTTGATGCTCAGCAGCGCGCGGAATTCCGAGTCGCGCTGCACCTTCTCCGCCAGGTGGCGCAGCATCTGGTTGGCGACCGACGGCGAATGGGAAAACAGGTGCAGGGCGGTGGCGCGCGGCAGAAAGGCGACCAGCACCGGGCTCAGTGCCACGACCGAAGCCGAGCGGGTGGAGCCGTTGATGACGGCGATCTCGCCGAAGAAGTCGCCCGGCTTGAGCATGCGCAGGCCGATCGCGCGGCCGTCTTCGGTGATGTCCACCACTTGCATCTGGCCCATCAGCAGGAACAGCAGGCTGTCGCCGACGCCGCCCTTCTGCAGCACCACTTCGCGGCGCCCGTACTGGCGCAGGCGCAGCTCGGGCTTGATGCGCGCGATTTCTTCGTCGCTCAGGCCCGACAGCAATGGAATGCGGCGCAGGTGAACCTGCAGGTTCAGCTGCTGCCCGGGCGGCAGCTTGATGACGCGGATCTGGCGCACGCCGGCAGGCGCAGCCGGGGCAGCGACGAGATCCTCGTCCTCCGCTGGCGTTGCCAACTCTTCATTGCCTGTCGACATGCATCTCTCCGAAAACCGATGCAGCGATTATAGCCGCGCAATTTCGGTGAAAGCTTGCATGCAGGAATGAACTGCGCCGGTTCAACAACACATGTGCAAGTCAGGCAACCAGTCAGGTAATAAGTCAGGCAATGAGTGCGGCAAGCGCAATGCCCGCCGTGTTGGCAATGAGGTCACGCCAGCAGAATTTCCGTCCCGGGACGGTGTTTTGCAGCAGCTCGATCACTAGGCCGATGACGAAGACAATCACCAGGGCCGCTGCACGCTGGCCGCTGCCTTGCGCGATGCGGACCGCAAGCAGGGCAAGCAGGCCGAATGCCACGAAGTGCATCAGCTTGTCGTTGGGCAGGGGCGGCAGCCAACGCGCGGGTACGAGACAGCCGGCGGACACCGCCGCTGTCAGACAGAGCAAAAGTGCAAGTTCCATTGATGCTTCAGAAGTTGTGCCATTGCCAGTTCACCTGGATCTGGCGGCTGTTGTACTGGAAGAGGGAGATGTTTTCGGCATTGCGCACGCCGCGCAGCTCGAAGTTGACGGTTTGGTACGGCGACAGCGGATAACTCAGCACGCCGCGCAGCACTTGTGTCTCCTGACGGCGCTTCACGTCGATCAGGCCGGGAGAATAAAACGATTCGGCCTCCCAGGTCTGGCGCGTCCATGCCAGCTCGCCAGTGAAGTCGTACGGCAGCTGCGTGCGTACGCCGAGATTGTTGAACCAGCCGGTGCGGTCGCCGCCGGGGCGCAGCGTGCTGCCGCGGTCGACCAGATACCCTGCGCTGGCCTGCGCCTGCGTCTCGCTCGTGCGGTAGGTCAGCAGGCCGCGCAGTTCCCAGGTGTTGGAGTTATAGCCGGTGAGCGTCGCGTATTCCATGCGGCTCAGGCCGCCGAGCATGCTGAACTGCAGGGTCGACGGCAGGGGCAGGGGCGGCGTCAGGCGCATCTGCAGCTGGGCCTGGCGCTGGTAGAGCCGGCCGCCGAGGCCAAGCGCGGCGAGCACGCCGGTGCCGCGGGCGCTCCATGTGCCCAGCCGCAGCGGATGCTCCACGCCCGCCGCGAGCGACGAGGTGTTGTAGGCTGAGAGCGTGTCGTTCTGCTGCAGGCGCGCCTGCAGGAAGCCGATCGTGCCGTTGGCGTTCAGGTCGCGTATGTAGTCGGCCGACAGCGCGGTGTAGTGGTCCGAGCGCGGCAGGTACTCCGGCAGCAGTTCCAGCGTGAACTGCGATTCGCCCGTGCCGAAGGTAAAATTGGGATTGCTCGCGCCCTGATTGACGTTGCTGTCCACGCCGCGCGCGATCGCGACGGACATGTTCACGCGCGGCTCCCAACCCTTGCAGCCCTGCGTGCGCAGCTTGTTGATCACCTCGACGATCACCGGCGGCGGCGCGAAGCGCGTTTCGATGGTGCGAAAGAGCTGTTCGGCTTCCGCGGCATGGCCCAGTTCGCACTGGATGATCGCCAGGTCCAGCCAGGCGCCGGCGTGCTGCGGCTCCTGCTGAATCATGCGGGTGAGCGCCTCGCTGGCATCGTTCTGCCGGCCCTCGCTCAGCGAGCGCATGGCGTCGATGTAGAGATCGTGCTGCTCCTGCGCGTCAGCCAGCGCACAGGCAGGCGCGCCCATGCCGAGCACGGCCGCCAGGGAGAGCGACGCGAACAGCCGCTTCACGCCGCCAGCTCCTCGGGATCGATCGTGAAGATGCCGGTCGGCTTTTCCTTCCCGCGCAACATCTTCGAGCCGAGCGAGACGAAGCGATGCCGTTTCGACAGCTGGACCGCGCCGTCGCCCACGATCACGCTGTGCGGATAATCGCGTGCGACCTGTTCGAGGCGCGACGCGGTATTCACGCTGTCGCCCACGGCCGTGTAGATGCTGCGGAAGGACGTGCCGAAGTCGCCGGCCATCGCCACGCCGCTCTCGATGCCGATCCGCACGCGCAGCGGCGGAAAGCCTTTCTCCTCGCGCCGCGCGCTGAAGCGCTGGACTTCCTTTAGGATCTTGCAGGCGGCGTCGAGCGCGCGGTCAGCATGGTCCTCCACCGGCAGCGGCGCGCCCCAAAACGCGACGAGGCCGTCGCCCGTGTACTTGTCGAGCGTGCCCTGCAGTTCCATGACCGGGCGGGTGAGGCAGTCGAGGAAGTCGCGCGTCAGCTGGGCGGCTTCGTCCATCGACAGCGCTTCGACCTGGTGCGTGTAGCCTTCCATGTCCGCGATCAGTGTGGTGACGTGCAGCTGCTGCGGTGCAAGCGGGTCCTCGAGATTGCGGCGCAAAAGCTCATCCACCACGGCCTGGGCCACGTACTGGCGCAGCGTGTCGAGCAGCTTGCGGGATTTGGTCTGCGTCAGCTGCCAGTCGTAAGGCACGCCGACGGCGAGCAGCAGCAGGATGGAACCCAGCGGCCCGGTCGTCGACAGATCGGGGTCGTGCGGCGCGAGCCAGTAAGCCAGGGCCAGCCACGCCACGGAGGCGAGCGCCAGCCAGCCGAGGTTGAGCGCGGCGGACAGGCGCGGGAAGAAGAAAGCGGAAGCGAGCGCAACGACAAAGGTGAACAGGACGGCAATGGCCTGCCCCGGCAACCGCATCGGCATGCGGCCCGATTGGGCGTCGAGCAGGCGCGTCGCCTCGGCCGCATGCACCAGCACGCCGGGCGTTGACGGGTCGAGCGGCGTGGCGACGCGGTCGGTCAGTCCGAGGGACGACGAGCCGACCAGCACCAGCTTCCCGATCAGCAGGTCGAGCGGGGCAGTGCCATCGAGGATGCTGGCAGCGGGGATCACCGTGTAGGCATCCCAGTGACGCTCATACGGCACGCGCTGCACCCCGTCGAAGCGCGGCGCCAGTGCCTGCAGGGGCGAGCAGCATTGCACCAGTGCGAGCGAGAGGGTCGGATAGGTCTTGTCTTCGTAACGGGTTGCCATAGGCAGGCGTCGGATCGTGCCGTCCCGGTCGGGCAGGAAGCCGATGTTGCCGAAGTGCCGGCCGCCGGCCAGCCCCGGATGATTGCCGATGTAGCCGGTCGCCGCCGGTGCGCCGCGCACCTGCAGGGCAGTACTGCCGCCGATGACGCCCTGGTGCAGCGCTTCTTCTCGGGTTTCGTAATCGAAGGCCTGCGCAAGAACCAGCGGCCCGTGCTGGGCCAGCATCGCCAGCCGCAAGTCGCCGGCTTCGCTGCCGCGCTCGGGGAATACCAGGTCCAGCGCCACGCCGCGCGCCTCGTAAGGGCCGATCAGCTTCTCCGCCAGATCGGCCAGCCGCTCGCGCGGCCACGGCCACGGGCCGACGCGCGCCAGCGAGCCTTCGTCGATATCCACCACGACCACGCGCCGCTCGGGCGCATCCGAAGCGCGCAGCCGGATGAAGGCATCGCGCAGCCATTCGTTGGGCAGGAAAGAGGAAGCGGGCGGCGGCGACCATTGCGCCCACGCCGTCAGCAGGACGGCGCACAGCGCGATCAGGAATCGTACGGCGTTGGCAGATCGGAAAGCGGAGAGGAGGGCGGCCGGAAGCTTCATAAATGATGCAGCCCTGCGGCGGGGCCGATGGGCTGCGGTCGGCGTGTCTCTAGTTTTAATAAGCGGCAAGTATAGCGTCATGTGCCTGCGCGGGCGTGACGCATGGAAACGAAATCAGAGGGGAAATGAGCGCGTAGTGCGGACGATGCCGTCGAATCGTCACACTATGTAAAGACGAATTGACACTTCCTGTCTGCTCGGCATGCACGACCGGTTCGATTGCTGCTGCCAGACCAACGATGAGGCACCGCATACTATTTTGCTACGACCAAGCCGAATAAGTCCGCAGTCCGCATGCGGGCGCCTTCGCGTCCCACTTACTCGTCGTCGACCCTTGGTCATTCCGGGCGCACGCCGGAGTCCAGCGTCTTTCAACCTCAGCCCAGAAGCAAGCACCAACCCATTGCCCGCAAAACAACAATCTCCCTAAAAAACAACAAATTACACTGTAGAATGTGATAACGATCACAGAAATTCTCCGGAAGCAACGGACAATCTGTGAAAAGGGAGAAATCTATGCTGCGCAAACTACTACTCACAGCCGGCCTGCTGTTCGCCATGGGCGCCGCCCAGGCCGATGAAGCCGCGCGCATTGTTTTTGTGGCGGGCGACGCACGCATCGCCGGCACTGCCGCCGTGCTCAATCACGCCGTGAACGAAGGCGACGAAGTTGCCACCGGCGCCGACGGCTACGTCTACCTCAAGACGGTCGACAACGGCTTCCTGATCCTGCGTCCGAACAGCCGCGCCCGCATTGTCTCCTACCACGTCGACCAGCAGAATCCCGCGAACACCCGCGTCAAGCTCGAGCTGCTCAACGGCGTTGCGCGCAGCATTTCGGGCGAAGCCGTCAAGCAGGCTCGCCAGAACTTCCGCTTCAATACGCCGGTTGCCGCCATCGGCGTGCGCGGCACCGACTTTACCGTCTATACCGACCAGGAAACCTCCCGCGTGGCCGTGATCTCCGGCGGCATCGTCGTCAGCGGTTTCAGCGGCGCCTGCGGCCCCGAAGGCACCGGCCCCTGCGAAGGCAAGACTAGTCGCGAGCTCTTCGCCAACCAGGTCGGCCAGCTGCTTCAGGTCCGCAAGGGCCAGCCCGCGCCGCAGGTCCTGCCGAGCGCCGGCAACTCGCCTGACGTCACCGCGCCGCCGCGCAACGACGAACCCGTCGCGAAGACTGCTGCCACCAGCTCGCCGCTGCCGTTTGCGCTGTCCGAAGTGAGCCTCGACCCGCAGAAGAACATGGAGCTGCTCGCGCGCTTCAAGACCATTCAGATGCCCGCCACGGTGCCGCCGGTGGTGGTGGTGGGGCCGGGCCAGCCGACACCGGTTGCCGACCCCAGCAAAATCATCTGGGGGCGTTGGCAACCCATCGTGGACCAGACGGCCGCTATCGACCTCGTCAAGGCACTCGGCGAAAAGAACCAGATTGCCGCGTTCAATTCCTATTTCACCGTGCTGCGCTCGCCGGGCGATTTTCAGATGCCCGCCACGGGCAACGTCGGCTTCGCGTTGAAATCCAGCGAGGCGTACATCCTGGACGAGCCCGCCAATCGCTTCTCCGTGGCGTCGCTCCAGAACGGAAAACTCAGTGTCGACTTCGGCAAGGCCACCTTCGCCACCAGTTTCGATATCGTGAGCAGCAAGAACGAGCGCTATAGCTATCGGGCGAACGGCGATGTCACGTCGAACGGCATGCTCGCTGGCGGCAACCAGTTCATCGCCCCGAACAATGTCTCGGTGAGCGGTGCGCTCGGCGACAACGGCGCCACGGCCGCCTACGTCTTCCAGGGGCGCGTCGACGACAAGCATCTCACTACCGGCATCACGTACTGGAACAAGCAGTAAGCAAATAGCGAATCAAAGAAAAAGGGCGGGTCACCGCCCTTTTTTTTCGGCGTATCGCAGGCGTGATATCAGCGCGCTGAAAGATTGCAGCACGCTGGCCCAGAGTCGCGCCGACTGCCTCCGCCCATCCCCTGTCATTCCCGCGAAGGCGGGACTCCAGAACAGCCGCCCGCACAAGCGCACCCGCGGCCAAACGGAAATTCAACTCAACAATCGGCGTTGCACCACAGCAACACGCGAATCTGTCGCAAAAATGCCGCAACAGCCGTAAACCGATGGTCGGTCAACCTAAAGACCCGCACCGCCACGCGTTCCCGCCAAATTTGACTTCGGCGCGCCACTTTTGGCCCGGAAAGCCAAGGAAAACACCTCACCAACCCATGGTATTGCTTTCGGAACAAGTTCACCTATAATCCGTCGCTGGCGCAAAGTGTGGCCAAAAAGCATCACGGCGGGCGTTGGTCGTGGATTGTGATGACCGTCACATAAGTCGGAAAACCACTCTGCCACTATACGTCCGCAGCCTTGCACGACTGCAAGGTTATGCGGATCCGCAACAATCTTTAGTGTTGTTATTCCTTCCTAGGAGTTTTAAATGACTTACACCGTCAATGACGTTCAAAAGCTGTACGTGGCGTTCTTCAACCGCCCGGCAGACAAACTGGGTGAAGCTTTCTGGCTGGACAAGCTGAACACTGGCGCCGCTACCCCGGCTTCCATCGCAGCTGCTTTCGCCGGTTCCGCAGAGTACAAGTCCCTGTACGCTGGCATGGACGCCGCACAAACCGTCGCTCAGCTGTACACCAACCTGTTCGGCCGCGCTGCCGTTGCTGACGAAGTGACCTTCTGGGGTCTGCGTCTGCTGCAAGGCAAAGAAACCGTCGACACCATCGCCATGTCGCTGGCTACCTACGCACAAGGTACCGACATGGACGCTATCGTCGCCAAGACCAGCGCCGCTGTCGCTTTCACCGCTGCTCTGGACACCGTTCCGGAAATCACCGGCTACTCGGGCCTGGCTGCCAACGCCAACGCTCGTACCTGGCTGGCTGGCGTGAAAGACGCCACCACCCTGGCTTCCGCTACCGGCGCAACCGCTCTGAACACCGCCATCTCCGGCGCTGTCGACGCTGCTAACGGCGCTGCTGGCCAGACCTTCACGCTCACTAATGGTGTGGATCACGTCGTCGGTACCGCTGGCAACGACATCATCAATGCTCCGCTGGCCGTCAACCCGGCAACCGGTGCAGCGACCATCGCAACCGCAGGCTCCTTCGACTCGATCGACGGTGGTGCTGGCGTTGACACGCTGAACATCTACGTGACCGGCGCGACTGCCGCTGCTCCGTCCATCACCGTGACGAACGTTGAGAACATCAACTTCACCGACGACAATTCGTTGACCGCTGATGTCTCCGCTTGGGGTGGCTCGACTGTTTCCGTCGTTCAGGCTGCTGGTAATGCAGCTGCTCAAGCGATCACTGCAGCAGCCCCGACCGTGTCGGTCAAAGGCGGCAGCACTGTCGGTATCACCGACGGTTCCGCTAAAGCTAACGTTGTGACGACCGCTAACGTCGACAGCAACGGCGGCAAAGCAACGATCACCGGTACGGCAATCGCTAACGTTTCGCTGGCGAACTCCGCTCAAGCCGCTGACATCGTCAACGCTGGCGCAACCGGCAAGGCGACGCTGAACCTGACCGTGAACAACGTCACGGGCGGTGCAATCATCACCGACACGAAAGACGAGTACAGCACCGTCAACATCACTGCAACGGGCAAGAAATCCAGCATCGAACTCGACGGTAAGACTGGCGCTGCCTTTGCTGGCAAGACCCTGTCTGTCGGCGGTGACGCTGCTCTGACGCTGAAAGTGAACGCAGCATCGGCTCTGACGACCGTGACTGTTTCGGGCTCTGGTGGTCTGACCTCCGATCTGAGCGCTGGTACCGTTACCTCGATCGACGCTTCTGCTTCGACCGGCGCGAACGTCATCACGGTGGACGGCACCAAGGCAACGTACAAAGGTGGTTCGGGCAACGACACGGTGACGCTGGCCGCCGCACCGACGAAGGCAATTGATGGCGGTGCTGGTACCGATACCGTTGCATTCTCCGGTGTGACCGACCTGTCTACGCTGAACAAAACGGCCCTGGCCAATGTGACGAACTTCGAAGTTCTGCAACTGACCGGTGTTGTCGGTACGGCAGCTACGCCGGCCAAGAACACGCTGGACGTTTCGGCTCTGCCGACCGGCTTCAACGGCGTGGTGGTGAATACGACGACCGACAAGGGCGATCTGATCATCAACAAAGTCGCGACCGGCTTCAACTTCACTGAACTTGCAAGCCAGACGTTCAAGTCCACGATCGCACTGAAGACCGATGGTCTCTCTGACGTTCTGAACCTGAACCTCGGCAATGCGAAGAGCGCTGCAATTGATGCTAAGACCGGTGGTGGCGTGGTTGCAACGGGCTTTGAGACGGTTAATATCACGTCTAGCGCTGACACCTCCGCTGCTGCAGTCCAGCACAAACTGAACCTGACCGACGCGACCGCAACGAGCCTGGCAATTTCTGGCGCTGCTGGTGTTGACTTCACGGGTTCGACCCTGTCCGCAGTCGCGACTGTTTCCGCTGCCTCGGCCACTGGCGATATCAAGATCGATCTGACCGGCGGTCTGACGACTGGTGTTACCGTGACGACCGGTACTGGCAACGACACGATCAAGTCCGCAGCTGCAGCTGGCAAGGTCGATACGATCAACAGCGGCACCGGTAACGACAACATCACGGTTGGCGATGGCGACAACGTCATCAACGCTGGTGGCGGCACTGCAGCTGTCGGCGTGACGATCGTGGCTGGCAACGGCGAGAACTCGATCACTGTCGGTGGTTCTGGTAAGTCGTCGATCACCGTTGGCTCTGGTAACAACGTCGTCGTCGGTGGTGCTGGTGCAGATACCGTCCACGTTGGCTCTGGCGCAAATACGCTGACGCTGGGTGCAGGCAAAGACGTGGTGGTCTTCGACGCTGTTTCGTCTTCTAGCGCAATCTTCACGACCGTGAAAGATGCCGCTGCTGGTGACAGCTTCGACTTCGGTACCGTGGCCGCAATTGCTAACGGTACGGCCAAACTGGGCGCTGCGCTGACCAGCGGCGTGAACGATTACCAGACCTTCCTCAACGCTGCTGCTGGTAAGGGCGCTGGTGTCGTGTCGTGGTTCCAGTTCGGTGGCGATACCTACGTCGTGGAAGACGTCAGCGCGACGAATTCCTTCGCTGCTGGTACCGACCACATCGTCAAGCTGACCGGTCTGATCGACCTCAGCGGTGCAACGATCGCTGGTAACGTCATTACCCTGGTCTAAGTTAGGGTAAGTAGTAACACCTCGGATAGCAGAACACCGCTATCCGTTGACGAGGGTCGGGCGCAAGCCCGGCCCTTTTTAAGTTAACAACAAGAACCCGTCCGGGCCGCAAGGCTGTTGATGGGAAGCAGAATCCTAGGAAGATGCTGTTCGGGCCAGGCGCATGCCTGGCCTTTTTATTTGGCGTATGCATTCAATCGGTTTCTACTCAGGTTATTCGCAAAATGTATCGATTCGCCGACATTGATTGAAATTTTTTTTTCGCTCCAAGTCGTTGATTCGTCTCGAAAAACACGTGGTGAGAAGTTACCAAGTGTTCGTTAAAAAAGCGCCATTTTCACCGGCTCTCGCTCGTCCTAGATTGGGGATTCCAACATTTTTTGGAGTTCTCGATGGCACCTCCCTCCTATCACTTCAGCGTACTGCGCCACCACCAGTCGGTTATCTCTGATCTGGTTCAACCCATTACCGGTGCGGATTCTCAACATCGCTTCTTCGTCACCCTCGTTCAGGAAAGGAGGGGCTAATGAGCGCGAAACCGAAACCGAATCCCGCCGTCTGCCCCTGCTGCAATCACCCTGCAGCGAAGCACGGTTCGATCGGCATGTATCTCTGCCGCAAATCAAAGACCAGCTACACGTACACGCTCTGCCTTGCCTGCACTAAGCGCAATGAGAGGCTCTCGCACGTCGCAAGGAAACTGGCCATCAAGCGCGCTTTGAAGCGCCTGATTGCCGATCCGTGGGCGTACTCGTGCTGCGCCTTCTACGAAGACACCAATCCGTTTCTCTTTGCCGTCAGCCCCCGTCTGTTCGAACTGTGGGCGCGCATTGCAACACCCGAGCCGACCCTCATCAAGCCGGACTTCTCCTAACAAGGAAACATGACATGAACGCTGCCCATATCGGCACCGAATCTCACTTCACGAGCCTGCCGCCCACGACAAATGCCGGTTTCCTGCGCCAGCTGTTCGGCCAACTCGCCGCAGACGAACTGGTGTGGACTTGCTCGGTGGATGGCGATCCTCGTAAGGCGAGCGCGTATAGCTGGGCAGGTAGCGCCAGCACGCTCGCAACTGTCTCTACTGAAGATGCCAACGCCAACAACTACTATTCGCCTGCCACCTTGGAGGCGAAACAGGATGGCAGCATCAAGCGCCGCCAAAATTACCTGTTCGCGATGCACCTGATTGTTCTCGACGACGTCGGTACGAAAGGCGAGCTGCCACCGATCGCGCCGACCTATATGCTGAACACCAGCCCGGACAACTTCCAAGTCGGCTTCAAGCTGGCCGAGCCGCTGACCGACCCCGACATGGCAAGCCGCCTGCTGAAGGAGCTGTCAAAGAAGCAGGGGATCTCAGACCGTGAGGGCAACAACCCGGTTCGCTATGTCCGGCTGCCCTTCGGCTGCAATGCCAAAGCGCAGTACCAGCCGCCGTTTCAGCTGGTTCTCACGCAGTGGGACCCGACACGCACCTATACGCTCGAAGAGATCTGCGCCGCCTTCAATCTCGATTTCAACCGCGTACGCTTCGGCAATCAGCGCGATGATGCTGTGCGCCCCGACAATCTCGACCTCGCTGCACTGGGCAGCGTACCGGAGCACCTGACGCACGCAGTGGCGAGCAATACCGACTGGAACCCGGACCTGCCGCCCGCAGGCGTGGCGCACTACCCGCCGACCGAGACCAATCAGGCGATCTTGAAAGCGATGCTGGCGAAGTACCCGCCGGATAAGGGTGCTGGCAGCACCAACAATCGCACGAAGTGGCTCTACACCATCTGGGCAATCGCCAGCCTCGGCTGGGGAACCGTCGGCGAGGAGATTGCTCGCAACTGGTCGAAGACGGGGGCACTGTACGACGAAAGTGCATTTGACAGCGATTACGGGTCCTATGAGGACAGGGCTGACAGTATCAAGGTCGGGTACCTGTGCGAGTGCGCGACGCGCGCGGGGTATCGCGGCCCGATGCTGTACTCGGACAGTGCAAGTGTGCCCGGCACCGACAGTGACTTGCCGAACATTTCGCAGACGCCGGATGAACACGAGTACGGTGACGTTCGCAATGGCAAGCTGTTCGCCATCCACCATCGCGGCAAATTCAAGTATGTCTTCGAAAAATCCTCGTGGATGTACTGGGATGGGCAGCGCTGGGCGTGGTGTGAGGGTGGTGAAGAAGTGGAAGCAGCCAAGGAAACGGCGGTCGCCTATACCAAAGATGTGGCCGCCCGCTTGGGGGAGGACGTGAAGAACACTGACCTGCAACAGCTGCTCAAGCATGCAATCAAAATGCAGGAAGAGAAGAGGCTGTTTGCAATGCTGTCGATGGCCGCGTCCGAACCCGGTATGGGCATCAGGCATATGGCTCAACTCGATGCCAATCCCATGTTGCTCGGTGTGTGCAACGGTGTGGTCGATCTGAAACAAGGGATGATCGTTCCGGCAGATCCTGCACAGCTGATCACGCGCCAATGCAGTGCCTCCTACGACCCGAACGCTACCTGCCCGGCGTGGCTCGCATTCCTCGCGAGTTGCTTCCCGGGCGCTCCTGACATGGTCGGCTATCTCCAGAAGGCAGTCGGCTATACCTTGACCGGCAACGTCTCGGAGGAAGTCATGCACTTCTGCTACGGCAGTGGCCGCAATGGCAAGAGCGTCATGGCAAACGTGCTGTACAAGATCCTCGGCGACTATGCGATGGTCATGCGTACCGATACGCTCATGCGTACTCGCAACCACGATGGCGGGCAGACGAACGATATTGCCCGGTTGTCCGGTGCCCGTCTGGTACTGGCGAACGAGACGAGGGTTGAGCAAGCCCTGGACGACGCCCGCTTGAAAGAACTGGTTTCGACGGAGACGATCACGGCGCGCTTCCTGCATCGCGAGTTCTTCGACTTCAAGCCCACCCATAAGATTTGGGTTCGCGGCAATCATAAGCCGCGCATCAGTGACACGAGCGACGGCGCGTGGCGTCGCATCCGCTTGGTGCCATTTGAAGTACAGGTTGATCCGGCAAACGTTGACCCGAAACTCGAAGAAAAGCTCTGGGCTGAGCGCGACGGCATCCTCGCATGGGCAGTACAGGGTTGCCTGCAGTGGCAGCGTCATGGTTTGACCCCCGCGCGGAAAATTGCTGACGCCAGCGCGGAGTACCGTACGGAGAACGACATCCTCGGGCAGTGGCTGGAAGAGGAATGCACTCTTTCGCGCGCCCAGCAGGACCAGCAGCAGGTGTGGGGCA
This sequence comes from Oxalobacteraceae bacterium OM1, assembly GCA_004570315.1. Lineage (GTDB taxonomy): Bacteria > Pseudomonadota > Gammaproteobacteria > Burkholderiales > Burkholderiaceae_D > Noviherbaspirillum. Next base: position 15,995 of record SPQI01000300.1, read on the forward strand.
GTTGGCAGGTGTGGTGCGAGCGGAACGGCCACTTGGCTGGCTCGAAGAACACGTTCACCCGCCGCCTGAAGGATCGTGGCATCGGCGTCGCCAAGCCGGGTGGCAAGCCCGTGTACGTCGGCCTGACGCTGGTGCACTCGCTCGCCAATCGTCCGTTCTCGTAGCTGGCGACACTTTTGACGGTTTGAGGGGGGATCCGGGTTTTCCCCCTAGAAGCTAAGCCTCAGAGAAAAAACCGGAATCCCCACCAAAACCGTCAAAACCGTCGCATCCCGGTGCCACCTTAATTGTTTATCCGCCATTTCCACGTCAATCATGGACGAAATCAGGAAGTACGTGCAGCGCTGGTACGAACTTGCACAGATGCGCCAGCGGGTCATTGATGGGACAGCTACCGAACAAGAAGCACTGAGCGTCTTGACCGGGCTGCCGACCGATGCATTCCCGTTCATCGAAAAATGCCAAAAGGAAGACGTTCTCAAGGCGCAAATCGCACGCTGGTGGGAGGGTGTACCCGCCGCAGAGCGCTCGAAAGAAATGACGATGGCAGAGTTTTGTTCCTTGTTCCGCCAGACTGGTGCAGGGGCATGGCAGATCGGAGCGGCGCTTCGTGAGTTGGGTTGGACCTCGTCCCGTCGCCGCTGGAAAGAGAGTGGACCGCGTTGCCGCGTCTGGTTACCACCAGCGGCTAGCAGTTAACGTCATCGTCCTTCACACGCGGGTTATGGCACAACTGAAATGCAGTGCGAAGTAGTGCAAGGCAGGGCAAGGAGTAACTAATCGTAGCCTTGGAGATTTCAAATGGGGACAAAGCCAGCAATGAAATTGAAAGACCCGTATACCGGTCTGATGGAATGCAGGGTCTGCGGCGCTTACCACCACGCTAGTATCAAGCCGCGCAGCAATGGACGTTACTATCGCGGCTCCTGGCAATGCGTCCACGGTTGCAAAGTGCCGACTAAGACAGAGGTCATGGCCTATGACGGATGGCGGCAGCGTTGGATCGATGCAAGCGCCATGTACATCCCTCGCTAGGTGTACTTGCCGCGTCTAAGAAGCCGGGACATTCCCGGCTTTTTTCTTTCACCGTAGGGGCGAATTGACGTAGTCAACATGGTCGAATTTTCTAGAAAAATATTTTTTTTCGACCTGCTCGAAAGTCTGGTCCGATCGCCTCGAAAATACGATGGCTTCCATGACGGGACTCCAGTCGGAAAGGGGACGGGCCGGGGCGGGGTGCGGTCGCCAATCCGCGTTTTGGAATCGCTGCGATAGACGATATCCGGGCAAGGCTATTAGGGCACGGTAGCGCCGATGTGCTTGCTAGTTGGTTTCTCGTTCCCGTTCCCTCGCGTACATCAAGCACTGTTTCGTCCAAGCTGCCATGTCGGCATCCACTTCGCGCTGCGCGTCTTTGAGGGTTTGCCTAAGTTCTGCAGTCGTTTGCTCAAGCTCTGCCTGGGCGCGCCGTTGCTCAGGGGTTTCATCCCCATCTAGGTCGACTCCCAGAATCTGTGCCCTGCGCCGCGTGAACTCCCTTTCGGCTACTTGTTGTTCCTTGTCGATGCGATCCATCTCGGATTCCATTCGCCGCTTCTGCACGTAGCCATCCCATTGTTGCTGTATTTCAGAAACTTGCCTTGGCCAAAACTCTTTAGGATTGTGGTTGGCTTTCCACCGGGCTAATAGCCCGGAAGGTTGGCAATCTTTGTCGAGCGCGGGTACAGCATGGACCACCATCGGTGCAAATAGCGCGACAGCTAACAACGCTCGGCTTTCAGGTGCGCGCTTCATTGGCCGACGTAGTGCCCACTCGGTGTTAGTCTGCACGATCCAGCTACATATGTTCCGTCTGGGCACATGCTCATCTGGCGTCCACCGGGTAAGTAAGTCCCATCTGGAGCCATCTGCAGTGGTGGTTGATTGGCGGGCATGTGCAAAGCAGGTGGCGGCGGCGGTTCTGGTTGCACCTGGTACCGGTCCGCCATTGGTGCTGGACTGAATGGTTGGATTTGTGTCGTTGCAGGCGAGGGTGTAAAAAGTGGGCCGCCAGGCGTATTGATGACCTGTCCGTGTGCAGCGCTAGTTACAGCCGCAACTGCGATAAGGCTGAATGTCAGAAACGCTTTCATGGTAAGCCTCACTGCTTCCTATGCGTTTTTTTAGCCTATTGTCCCGCCCCGTATTGGACAGGACATAAATCAATGGTCGTCTCGAAAGATGGACTTTGTCAGTATGTGAATGGGTGAGAATCGAAGTTCGCAACATGCGTTGCCGAAGCAACATAACAGCTCTAATCGCCTGGAAAACACAATGTCTCCCCGCTCATGGAACCAACGCAAAAGGGGCGCGCCGGGGCGGAGAGCGGTCGCCAATCCGCGTGTTGACACCGCCGCGCTGGACGGCTAGGCGCTGGCTTCCAGCAGTGCAGGCGGTGCGAAGACGGCACCGAGCGAGTTGACGGCGGCGTTGGCTGCATCGACCAGTGTCTCGTGTGCGAGATGCGAATAGCGCTGCGTGGTCTTGACCTGCGTGTGACCGAGGATCTTCTGCACTTCATACAGGCTGCGACCAGCATTGATCAAGAAGCTGGCGAAGCTATGACGCAGATCGTGAATCCGCACATCGGCCAGTCCGGCATGTTTGCGCGCCGTATTCCACGCGTAGAAGATCGACACGAAAGGCTTGCCGGTCTTCGGGTTCGGGAAGATCCAGCAGCAGTCAGGGAGGCGCGGCACCTGCTCCAGCAGTCGGATCGCACCATCAGACAACGGCACATGCCGCGCCTTACCGCCCTTCGATACAGGGATGCGCCACAGGCGGCGCTGGAAATCGACATCATCCCACCGCGCATCCATCACCTCGCGGCGGCGTGCCCCAGTCAGCAACAGCATCGGCACGATGTACTTCAACATCGGGTTCTCGGAGCGGTTCAGCTGGTCGTACAGGACTGCAGCTTCTTCGCGTGACAGATAGCGCTCCCGCTTGTTGTTCTCTTCCAGCAGGGGGAAACCCGCAGTCGGGTTCGCCTTAACTCCTGGGACCTCCCACCGCAACGCCAGATTGAACATGTAGCGCAGCAGGATCAACAGGCGGTTGCAGGAGCCGGGCTTATGCGTGTGCCGCTGCTTGGTGATCAACGCAATCACATCATGCTTGGCGATCTGGTCCATGTAGCGCTTCCCCCACACCGGTTCCACATGATTGCGCAACAGCCCCTCATCGCACTTCCATGAGCGCTTGTAGTTCTTCACGAACGGCAGGTACTGCTCACGGATGAAGTCGGATACGGTCGGCACCTGCCGCATCGCTGCCTTCGTCTCGGCCGGATCTTCACCCATCGCAATGCGGTTGCGGTACTTCTCGGCCAAAGTGCGTGCTTGGGCCAGGGAGACATCGTTGCCATCGGCCAACCGCAGCTGGCGTGTGCGACCGCGTTCATTCTGGAAGCGCAGGTAGTAGGTCTTGCGCCCGGTCGGGCTGACTGACAGCAGCAGTCCGCGCGTTTCGGTGTCGAACAGATCCAGCTTCGGTTTGCCGGCCGGACACATTGCGTTCTTGACCAGCTGAGGCGTGAGGGTTATCTTTGCCACGTTGTTAGTCCAACATACGGGTCTACAGCATACGATACAACACTAATAGTAGCGCATGACTCCTGAAAATCAAGGCGAGATTTCGCTGGAAAACGTGAAGGTGGCGGTTGCATTGCGCACGGCCCGTACGGCTCTCGGCTGGAATCAGCAAGAGTTCGCCGAGAAGCTGGGCGTGGCGAAATCAACCGTGGCGCGCATCGAGACGGCGGACAGCGTGGCAAGCGCGCCGGTACTGATGAAGGCGCTGAACCTGCTTGCTGCAGCTGGAGTGGAAGTGGATCTGCTCGGCTCAGCTGGGCTGAGCTTCGCGGTCACCGCAGAGGCGCTACAGGAAGCGAAGGGCAGGCTGCAGGACGATCAACTGCGGCGCTCGGACCGCAAGCGCGGCAAGGCGGTTGACTAGTGTGTAGTAGGTGTAGGAACTGGTGAGGCGTGCAAAGCGTTGATTCCAGTGAAGTTTTTGATGCTCTCCGCGCTGGAATCAGCCTGCACTACACCTGACGTCGTAAACGGCGTGTAGTAAACCGGTGTGACGCGGCTATTAGTAGCGTCTTATTCGTTTACATTCAATGACTTACTCAAGTCGTAAACAAGGTCGCTCACTACTGGTGTTGACACTGTTGTCGGCACGACCGGTAACGACGTGTTCAATGTCACCTACAAAGCCGACGGTTCCGGTACCCTGAGCGCCTTCGACTCCATCGACGGCGGCAAAGGCACCGATACGGTCAACATCACCGACGTCACCGCTGGCGACGCATTCACGGTTGACTCCTCCGTTGCCCTGACGAACGTTGAAGTTCTCAATGTCCGTGGCACGGGTACCGTGTCTGGTGACTTCACCGGCTACACCAGCCTGACCAACCTGAACGTCTCCGAAATCGGTGGCAACGCAGCTGGTAACGTTAAGGCAGCTGCAACGACCGCAGTGACCCTGACTGATGCCGCTCAAGGCGCTGGCAATATCTCTGTCAAGGGCGGTTCCGACGTTACCGTTAAATCCACGGGCGCTACCGGCACGATCACCGTGAACGGCGCTGCTGGCGCAGTGAACGTCTCGTCCGCTATCAGCGCAAACGCAGGCAACATCGCTGTCACCGGCGGTAAGACCATTGCTGTTACCGAGTCCGCAACCAGCGCAACCCACAATGCAACTGTTGCCCAAAGCGCTGTTGTGATTACCGGCGACGCAAACACTGCACAAGTGACCGTTAAGCAGTCCGCTGCAGTGGCCGCAGCACCCGACACGGCAGCTGTCAAAGAAGTCTTTACCGTTACCTTCGCTGGTGCCGAAGCAGCTGGTAAGACCATCATTTTTGATGGCGTGACCTACACTGTTGGCGCCGGTGGTACCGCAAGCGCAACTGCAACCGCTACCGCATTCCAAGCAGCATACGCTGCCGGTGCAGGCACAAACTGGGTCGCTGTTGACAACGGCAACGGCACTGTTACCTTCACCGCTAAGGTCGCTGGTGCTGTCAATGACGTGACTGCCGCAAACTTCACCGGTACGGCTGCTGCTGACGTCGCTGTCGCCGCTCCGGCAACTCAGGGTGCAGATGTTGTTACTAATGGCGTTGGCGGTATCTCCAACGGCACCGTGTCCATTACCGACCTGAACTCGGCAAACACGGACGGCACGAAGGCTAACTCGATTACGACCGTGAACCTGGACGCCTACGGCGCCGCCACGATCAAATCGAACGCTCTGGCAAACCTGTCGCTGGCTAACTCCTCCGCCAACGTTGGCATTGTCGATAACTCGGCTACTCCGACGGCAACGACGCTGAACGTTACGGTCAACAACGTTGGCGGTGGCACGCTCACCGACAACGCGATCAAGACGCTCAACATCACCGGCTCGACGAAGGACTCCGCTCTGGCTGTCTCTGGCACGGCACTGACCGCGATCAACGTCGCAGGTGACAAGGCTGTTGATCTGACGGGTTCGGCTGCAGCAAACGTTACGGCTGTTACCTCGACGAACTCCTCTGGTGTCACCATTGCTCTGAACAACGGCTCCACCGGTACGTTCGGCTCCGGCGCAGACGTTGTTACGGTTGGTGCAATCACCAAGGCTGTGACGCTGGGCGATGGCAACGACACGCTGGTTATCACTGCAGGTGTTGCTGCTGGTGGTTCCGTGGACGCTGGTAACGGTACTGACACGCTGGCCGGTACGGGCGCTGTGATCGGTGCTGTGACCGCATCGCAAGCCGCGAAGTACACGAACTTCGAGACGCTGAAAGTTACCGACGCTCTGGCAAATAACGCCTCGTTCGACGTGTCGAACTTCGCAGGTGTCACGAACTTCACCGCAGGTGCCGGCGTTGCTGCAGGCGCAACCGCGCATGTCATCAACCTGGGTGCTAACACCAGCGTTACCATGGCTGGTGCCCTCGGCACGAACACTGGTGCGCTGACTGTTGCGATGAAGACGGACACCGCCGCTGACGTTCTGAACCTGACTCTGAAGTCGGATTACACGGACAACAACGACACGACGGCAAACGCAATCGCTCGTACCGAAACGGTTGATGCTTCGTTGATGGAAACCGTGAACGTCAATAGCACCGGCAAGATGGCAGCTATCACCACTTTCGCTGCTGGCTACAAAGCTGACGTTGTGACCAACACCCTGGCACTGACCGACGACGCTCTGGTTACGTTGAGTGTCTCCGGTGATCAAAAGCTGTCCTTCACGTCCGCTAACACGATGACCAAGCTGGCAACGATCGACGCATCGGCGAACACCGCTGGCGTGACGATCAACGGCGCTGCTGCTCTGGCAACGTCGGCTGCTCTGTCGATCAAAGGTTCGGCAACGGCGGGTAACACCCTGACCGGCGGCGCTGGCAACGACACGATCGTTGGCGGTGCTAAGGCTGACGTGATCACCGGCGGCGCTGGTGCTGACACGCTGACGGGCAACGGTGGCAATGACACCTTCAAGTTCGGCGTGGTTAGCGAGTCCACGCTGATCAAGATGGATACGATCACCGACTTCGTGGCTAACACCTACGGTCGTGGCACGGACGCAGTGACTGGTCTGGCTGACGGTTCGGCAACGTCCGCTGGTGCAGATGCAACGAGCACCAAGCTGAACGGCGATCTGATCGACATCCACGGCGTGCTGGGTGCTGGCATCAACAAGATCAAAGTATCGGTCCAAGCCAACGCTGCTGACGCTCAAACGTTCCTGCAGAACATGGCTGCTGACGGCACGTACGCTACGTACGCTGGCGCCGCTCTGGATTCTTCGTCCTGCCAGCTGTACCTGGACGTTGACCACAACGGCACGGTCGACATGGTCATCAAGCTTACCGGCGTGACGTCCCTCGACTCCTCCGCCTTCGTTCTGTAATCTTCCCCGGAAGACCGCCCCGGATGTTTCGGGGTGGAGAATGATGCAACACGGTGGGCAGCAGGAGACCGC
>SPQI01000344.1 GCA_004570315.1 Oxalobacteraceae bacterium OM1
CGGGTCCATGAGCCTTGCGGCTCCTCGCTGAGTCGCACGGTGTTTTTGTTGTGTGCTCATCGATGAAGCACAGTGTATTCATTGCGGGCGCAACAAAAAACAGCGTTTACGGCAAAATACTGTTTCGGATTCAGAAATAATTGAAAGGATGGCATGGATAGGCTGCAGTCAATGCGCGTATTCGCGAAAGTGGTGGAACAAGGCAGCTTCGCCAAGGCGGCGCTGGCGCTCGAGATTTCGAACGCGGTGGCAACGCGTCTGGTGGCGGACCTGGAGGAGCATCTGGGCACGCGCCTGCTGCATCGGACCACGCGCAAGCTCTCGCTCACCGAGACCGGCCATGCCTATCTGGAGCGCGTGCTGCAGATCCTGCAGGAGGTGGAGGATGCCGAAGCGATCGCCTCGGCGCATTCCAAGAAGCCGTCCGGCACCTTGCGGCTGTCGGCACACATCGGCTTCGGCCAGACCCAGCTGGCGCCGCTGCTGCGCGAGTATTCCGACCTGTATCCGGAAGTCTTCATCGACGCCACGCTCTCGGACCGCTCCATCGACATGGTGGAAGACCGCATCGACGTCGGCCTCTTCATCGATTTCCAGAAATTCGACGCCAGCATGATCGCGCGCCAGATCGGCAACGCCGAACTGGTGCTGTGCGCCTCGCCCGACTATGTCAAGCGCCATGGCATGCCGGAAGAACTGGAGGACATTTCCCGGCATTCCTGCCTGAATTTCTCGTACGAGCAACTGCGCCACCACTGGCCGATCCGGCACGCCGACGGCACGGTGACGAACATCCCGATCACCGGCAAGCTGGTGTCGAACAACGGCAGCCTGCTGCGCGAATGCGCGATCGAAGGCATGGGCATCATGGTGCGGCCCTCGTTCTCGCTGCGCGACGATTTCAAAAGCGGCCGCCTGCTACGCCTGTTGCCGGACCGGCACGTCGGCAAGCTGGCGGTGGTGATGGTCTATCCGAGCCGGCGGCTGCTGTCGGCCAAGGTCCGCAGCTTCGTCGATTTCATGGTGCAGCGCTTTCCCAAGCCGGAGAGCGATCCCTGGCTGGACCAGTAACGTCTCATAGCTGTTACATTTCCGGACCATCTTGCGGAGCAACATGCGCCCGCCCTACAATCGGCTGACCATTGCCGGCCCGCAAACGGCGCCGGCGCCGTCATAGGGCCCGCCATGAACGCCATTCCCGGGTATCGCATCCAGCAGCAGATCCACGATGGCCGCAACTCCCGGGTCTATCGCGCGCAGCGCGAGCGGGACTCGCTTCCCGTCATCCTCAAGTTCCTGAACGACGAAACGCCCGCCGCGGAAAAGCGCGCCCGCTTCCAGCAGGAATACAGCCTTTCCCACCAGCTGCGCATCGGCAGCGTCGTGCGCGCCTACCTGCTGGAATCGAGCGGCGGACGCCAGGCCATGGTGCTTGAAGACTTCGGCGGGACCTCGCTCAACAAGCTGGCGCTGGCCGGCCGGCTGGATCTGTTCGACTGGCTGGACCTCGCCATCCGCATCGCCCGCGCCCTCGACGAACTGCATGCGCAGAACGTCATGCACAAGGACATCAACCCGTCCAACATCGTGTGGAACCGGCGCACCGGCGAGCTCAAGCTGATCGACCTCGGCATCGCCAGCCGGCTGTCGCGGGAAACGCCGGACGCCGGCAGCGCCGAACGCGTCGAGGGCACGCTGCCCTACGTATCGCCGGAGCAGACCGGGCGCATGAATCGCGCGGTCGACTACCGCACCGACCTCTACAGCCTCGGCGTCACCTTCTACGAATTGCTCGCCGGCCGCCTGCCTTTTCCCGACAAGGACATCGCGGAACTGCTGCATGCGCACCTGGCGCGCATGCCGATGCCGCCGCATGCGTTCAACGCCGACATTCCGCCGGTGCTGTCAGCCATCGTGGCGCGCCTGATGGAGAAGAATGCCGAGGCGCGCTACCAGAGCGCAGCCGGGGTCGCGGCGGACCTGCGGCGCTGCCTCGACCAGCTCGAGGAGACCGGCGCGATCGAGAGCTTCCCCCTCGGCGCGCGCGACTTCCCGCGCCGCCTGCAAGTCTCGCAGCAGCTCTACGGCCGCAAGGAACAGGTCGGCCAGCTGCTGCGCGCCTGCGAGGATGCCCGTGCCGGGCAGCCGCGGCTGGTGCTGGTGGCCGGCTATTCCGGCGTCGGCAAGACCGCGCTGGTGCACGAGGCGCAGCGTCCCATCGTCGCTCACGGCGGTCACTTCATTGCCGGCAAGTTCGAGCAGCTTCGGCGCGACGTGCCCTATGCGCCGCTGGGGCAGGCGCTCGGCCAGCTCTGCCGCATCATCCTGACCCAGGGCGTCGCCACGGTGGCGGCCTGGCGGCATCGCTTGCTGCAGGCGCTGGGCGGCAACGGCGCCGTGCTGACCCCGGTGATTCCCGGTCTCGAGCTCATCATCGGCACGAGCGAACCAATGCCCGACCTGCCGGCCGCGCAGGCGCAGAACCGCTTCAAGCAGGCTTTCCGCAACCTGGTCGCCTGTCTCGCCTCGCCCGAGCAGCCGCTGGCGCTTTTCCTCGACGACCTGCAATGGGCCGACCTGCAGTCGCTGGAGCTGGTCGCCTGGCTCTTGCAGACGCCCGCGCCGATGCATCTGCTGATCGTGGGCGCCTATCGCGACAACGAAGTCGGCCCCGGCCACGCGCTGCCGCTAGTGCTCGGCGAGCCGGCCTTGCAGGGCGTCGCGGTCGACACCATCCGGCTCGTACCGCTGACTGCCGACGACGTCGCCCGCCTGCTGGCCGACACCCTGCGCGCCGATGCCGATGCCGATGCGGTGCGCGAGCTGGCGGCGCTCTGCGTAGCAAAAACCGGCGGCAATCCCTTCTTCCTGTCGCGCTTCCTGATCGAACTGGCCGACGGCAAAGTCCTGCGGCTGCAGCCGCGCACCGGTGCCTGGGAGTGGTCGCTGCAGGAGGTGCAACAGGCCCGCATCACGGACAACGTGGTCGACCTGATGGTGGCGCGCCTCCAACGTCTGGCCCCTGCCACGCGCGAGGTGGTGGAGACTGCGGCCTGCCTGGGCAACGCTTTCGAGCTGCCAACGCTGGCACTGGTCTGCGGCCTGCCGGAAGCGCAGGTGGCGGAGCTGCTCTGGCCGGCGCTGCAAGAAGACTTGGTCCTGCCGCTGGACAACCGCTATCGCCATGCCGGATCTGACGTGCGCGGCCTCGCCGCCGGCTACCGCTTCCTGCATGACCGCGTGCACCAGGCGGCGTGCACGCTGTCCGAGGAACGCCGGCGCGCCGCCATCCATCTGCGCATCGGTCGCCTGTGGCTCGCCTCCACGCCGCCGGAAAGGCAGGAGGCGCTGCTGTTCGACCTCGTCGGCCAACTGAATCGGGGGCGCTGCCTCGTCGACGATGCCGACGAACGCCTGCACATCGCCCGCCTGAACTACACCGCCGGCGAGAAGGCGCGCCGCTCCGCCGCCTACAAGGCCGCACTCGCGTATTTCGAGACGGCGCTGGAACTCATGCGCGAGCCGCACTGGACCAGCGAATACGACTTCATGCTGGCGCTGCGCCTGGCTGCCGCGGAAGCCGCCTATCTCAACGTCGATCCGGAACGAATGGAGCACCATGCAGGCATCGCCTTGCGGCATGCGCGCGGCACGCTGGATGCGGCGCGGGTGCACGAGATCCGCATTCAGGCTTACTCGTCGCAAGGGCGCTATCTCGAGTCCGTGCGCACCGGTCTCGACGTGCTCGCTTTGCTCGGCTGCCGCTTCCCGGCGAAGCCGCGCAAGCTGCATGTGCTGGCCGCGATCGTGAAGGGAAGACTGACGCTGCCGCGGCAACGCATCAAGGAGCTGATGCACCAGCCGCCGATGAGCGATCCGCGCGCGCTGGCCGTGCGGCGCATCATCACCGAGATCACCTCCGCCGCCTATCGCGTGGCACCGCTCTACACGCCGCTCCTGCAATATCGCTCGCTGGAGCTGCTGTTCGAGCACGGCAACGATCCCGCGGCAGCCTACGCCTATGCGGCGCACGCCGTGTTCCGCAGCGGCATGCTGGGGGACACCGAGGTCGGCGCTGAATATGGCGACCTCGCGCTTGCGCTCGAGAGCAAGACGCCGCTGAGTCCGTTCAAGTGCCGCACCAACTATCTCGTGCACGGACTCGTCAAGCCGTGGAAGACACCGCTGCAGCAGCTCCTCGAACCGCTGATGCAGGACTACCTCACCGGTATGGCCATCGGCGACATGGATTTCGTCACCAATGCCGCGGTCACCTATTCGGTGTACGGCATCTATTGCGGCGCACCGCTGCGCGAACTGGAGCAGAAGATCGCCGCCCACCATGCCGCGATGGCGAGCATGCGCGCCCCGCTCTTCCGACAGAAGGTGGTATGGCAAGTCGTGCTCAACCTGCTCGGCGAAGCGCCCGATCCTGCCGTGCTGCGCGACCGCGTGTTCGATGCCGCACAGACCGCGGCGCTCGAAGCTGTGCGGGACGACCGCATTCTCATGTTCCAGTGGTACAGCCAGCGCATGATGCTGGCCTGCCTGTTCCACCAGCCGCACGAAGCGCTGCGCTGCTCGATCGAGGCGAAACGCTTGGTCGAGACCCGCATGGGCGTCTTCACCGTGACCACCTGGGCGTTCTACGACGCGCTCGCGCGGCTGGCCGTGTATCCGGAGATGGATGCACGCGCCCGGCGCGCGGCGTTGCGTCAGGTGCATGCCCGCCTGAAGCGACTCGACTGCTCGCCCGCCAATACGCTGCACAAGCGCCTGCTGGTGCAGGCGGAGCTGGCACGCTGCACCGGCCGCGCGGATGCGGCGGACCTCTACGACCAAGCGATCCGCGCGGCGCAGGACAACGGCTACCTCAATGAGGAAGCCCTGGCCCGCGAACGCGCGGCGTGCTTCCATGCCGAGCGCGGCGACACGCCGCGCGCCTGCGAACAGATGCGCGAGGCGCGCGAAGCTTACGCGCGCTGGGGCGCGCAGGCGAAGGTGGCCGACCTCGAAGCGCGCCACCCGCATCTGCTCGGCGACGGCTTCGGCGCGGACCGCCTCGCGCCCGACCAGACCGTCTCGATCACGCAGGCCAGCGCCAGCGGGATGCTGGACACGGCGAGCATCATTCGCGCCACGCAGGCGATTTCCGAAGAGATCCAGCTCGGCCGGCTGATTCAGCGCCTGATGGAGGTTGCCAACATGAACGCCGGTGCGCAGAACGGCATGCTCATCCTCAAGCGCGGCGACGCCTGGTTCATCGAAGGCGAGAAGACGCTGCAGGACGCGCAAGCGCGCGTGATGCAAGGCGAGCGGCTCGACGATCACAGCGCGCTGCGCCTGCCGCTGTCGCTGATCCGCTACGTCAGCCATGCGCGCCAGCCGCTCGTCGTGCATGACGCCCGCAGCGACCCGCTGCTCGCCGGCGATCCCTACGTGGACAAGGCGCGCCCCTTCTCGGCACTGTGCCTGCCCATCCTGCGGCACGGCGAACTGCTCGGCCTGCTCTACTTGGAGAACAACGCGGTCGCCGGCGCCTTCACGGAGCGCCGCCTGGAAGTGCTGCAGATGATCGGCGCGCAGGCTGCCATCTCCATCGAGAACGCACGCCTGTATGCGGAGATGGAGGAACGCGTCAACGCGCGCACCGCCGAGCTGCGTGCGCTCACGCTGCGCGACGGCCTCACCGGCGTGGGCAACCGCAAGGCCTTCGACGAGCGCATCGGCGAGGAGCTGGCGCGCGCCGGACGCAGCGGGCGGCCATTGGCGCTCCTGATGATCGACATCGATCACTTCAAGGGCATCAACGATGCCCACGGCCATCTGGCCGGCGACGAATGCCTGCGCCGCCTCGCGTCGGCGTTGACGACGGTGCGCAAGCGCCCGAGCGATTTCGTCGCGCGCTACGGCGGGGAAGAGTTCGCGCTGCTGCTGCCGGACACCGATCGCGAGGGTGCGCTGACGGTGGCGCAGCGGGTGCTGGAGGCGGCGCGCGAGCTGGAGGTCGAGCTGAAGACCGAACTGGGGGAGCGGCGTATCGGCCTCACTGTGAGCGCCGGCATTGCCATCGCGCAAGCCGGCTTGGCGCCGAGCGCGCGGCAGCTGGTGGCGCAGGCGGACCGCAGGCTGTACGTCGCGAAGCAGGCCGGACGCGACCGTGCGGTGGCCGATGACGATGACGCCGGACTGGCCCAGGTGCACGAGAGTCTCTCGGGCTGAACGCATGGCCGGCCACCACGGGCAGAGCGCAACACGCGGGCGGATGGGCGTGCTAATGTAAGGCACACCGTTTCTCTGCCACATCACCATGTGCCAACTCCTCGGCATGAACTGCAATGTCCCGACGGACATCGTGTTCAGCTTCACCGGTTTCTCCACCCGCGGCGGCCGCACCGGCGAACATGCGGACGGCTGGGGCATCGCCTTCTTCGAGGGCGCCGGCGTGCGCCATTTCGTCGACTACGAGTCGGCGGTTGCGTCTCCCGTCGCGGAACTGATCAAGCGCTATCCGATCAAGTCGAAGAACGTCATTGCGCACATCCGCAAGGCGACCCAGGGCCGCATCGCGCTGGAGAATTGCCATCCCTTCGTGCGCGAGCTGTGGGGCCGTTACTGGGTTTTCGCGCACAACGGCGACCTGAAGGACTTTGCGCCCGCGCTCGACGGCGCATTCCGGCGCGTCGGCACGACCGATAGCGAGTATGCGTTCTGCTATCTGCTGCAGCAGCTGCGCCGCCGGTTCGGCGACACGTCGCCGGAATTGCCGGAACTTGCCGTTGCGTTGCGGGAGCTCTGCGCCGAGATCGCGGCGCACGGCACTTTCAACATAATGCTGTCGGACGGCCGCGCGCTGTTCGCGCACTGCTCGACCAACCTGCACTACATCGTGCGCCAGCATCCCTTCGCGACGGCGCAGCTGTCGGACGAGGACATGAAGGTGAACTTCGCGGACGTGACTACGCCGAACGACCGCGTGGCCGTCATCGTCACCGAACCGCTGACGAAGAACGAGACTTGGACGGCGTTCGGCGCCGGCGAAATGATCGTGTTCGTCGAAGGCGCGCCGGTCGCGCTCTAAACCAGACCGAAGATGCCCAGCACGGCCGCCACGCCAAGCATCCAGAACGGATGGATGCGGGTGCGCAGCATGATGAACACCGTTCCCGCCGTCAGGGCATAGCCGCCCCAATTGTGGTCGGCGGCGCGCGTCAGCACGTAGCCGGAAGCGAGGATGAGGCCGACCGTCACCGAAGCGAGGCCCGCCTGCACAGCCGTCCGCCAGCGCGCTTCGCGGTAACGATCCCAGACACGCGTGAAACCGTAGGTCAGCAACGTCGTCGGCAGACACATCGCCGCCGTCGCCACCAGGCCGCCCGGGATGCCGGCCACTTTCCAGCCGAGCAGGCTCACGATCAGCACGTTCGGGCCGGGCGCCGCCTGCGACAAGGCGACCAGCGTGGCGAATTCCTTGCTGCTCATCCAGCCGCTCACCTCGACCAGCTGGCGATGCATGTCCGGAATGAGCACGTTGGCGCCGCCGATGGCCATCAGCGAGAGCGTCGCGAAATAGATCGCGATTTCCGTCAACGGACGTGGCATCGTCATGGCACCTTCCTCCATGCCAGCACGATGGACAGCGGCGCCAGCACCAGCAGCACCTTGATCAACGGCAGGCCGAGCAAGCCGGAGCCGGCGAAGGCCAGCGCCGAGACGCCCAAGGCCTGCACCGTGCGCGGCTGGCGCGCCACCATGCTCAGGCCCATCGCCAGCACCATGCCGGCAGTCACCGCGGCCATGCCGGACAGCGCGCGCTGCACCGCCGGGATGTGGCCGTAGCCGGCATAGAAGGTCGCCAGCAGCATCAGCACGGCCAGCGGCGGCAGCAGCAGGCCGGCAATCGCCAGCGCCGCTCCAGTGCGCCCCTGGAAGCGCACGCCGACCATGATGGACAGATTGACCACGTTCGGCCCCGGCAAGACCTGGCCGAGGCTGAGCATCTCTGTGAATTCGCGGTCGTTCAGCCAGCGGCGCTGCTCGACCAGCATGCGGCGTGCCCAGGGCAGGACGCCGCCGAGGCTGGTCATGCCGACGATGAGAAAGGCGAGGAAGAGATCGCGTTTGCTGACGGCAGCGACGGTCGCCGCGTCGGCTGCCAGGGGAGACGATTTCGGGGTGTTCATCCGAACGACCATAGCATCGCCGGCTTTCAATCCGCCTTCAGCGCGGGCGCTGCACCGCCGCATGGAAAATTTCCGCAAAGAAATGAAAGTGCGCTACAGTTGGTTAAGCATCAGCCCTGCCCCAGTGCGTACAGGCCGTATGCGTCGCAGCCGCCGCGCGGCCTGGGTTCCGACCTGGGCGGCGCGGCCGGCGCGACCCATACGACCCGTGCGCATTCCGCGCCGCAGGAGCAGCCGTCCGGGCAATTCCGACAACCCGCTTCCGTCACCGCGAGAGGCACCATGACCCAGAGCGTCGCCCCGTCCGCTTCGGAGCGCCCATTGCGCGTACGCGAGTTCTACCTCGCGCGCCAGCCCATTCTCAATCGCGATCAGTCGCTGGCCGGCTACGAACTCCTCTTCCGCAATACCGATCTCGGCGCCGCCAACATCACCAACGACTTGTCGGCCACGGCCGCCGTCATCGCCCACACCTCGCAGCTGGGCATGGAAAAGGTGATCGGCGATTCGCGCGGCTATCTGAACGTGGATGCCGTGGTGCTGATGAGCGACATCTTCCAGTTCCTGCCGAAGGAAAAGGTGGTGCTGGAAATTGTGGAGACGGTGAAGGTGACGCCGGCCATCCAGGCACGCGTCGCGGAGCTGGTGAGCCAGGGCTTTCGCTTCGCGCTGGACGACGTCGTCACCGACAGCGAGGACGTGCAGGCGCTGCTGCCGCTGGTGGAAGTGGTGAAGGTCGACCTGCGCGATATGCCGCTGTCGGCGCTGCTGAAACTGACGCCGCGCTTTCGCGCGCTGAACAAGAAACTGCTTGCAGAGAAGGTGGAGACGCGCGAGCAATTCGAAACCTGCCTCGACCTGGGTTTCGATTATTTCCAGGGCTACTACTTCGCCAAGCCGGCCATCCTGAGCGGCAAGAAGCTGTCGCCCTCGCAGCTGGCCATCATGCAGCTGATGACGCAGCTGACCTCGGATGCCGACAACACCGAAATCGAAAGCAGCATCAAGCAGGACGTGACGCTGTGCTTCAACCTGCTGCGGCTGGTGAACACGCCGGCCGTCGGCGCGCGCCGCCGCATCGACTCGATCAACCAGGCGCTGATGGTCCTCGGCCGCAGCCAGCTGCGCCGCTGGCTGCAGATCATGCTCTATGCCGAGCCCTGCAAGAAGGGCAAATCGATGACGCCGCTGCTCACGCTCGCCGCCACGCGCGGCAGGCTGCTCGAACTCATCGCCCAGCGCCTCGAACGCCAGAACCGCGGCGCGGGCGACACGGCATTCACGGTCGGCATCATGTCATTGATGGATACGCTGTTCTCGATTCCGATGGAAGAGCTGCTGGAGCAGATTGCGGTGGTGGACGAAGTGGCCGACGCGCTGCTGCATCGTCGCGGCAGATATGGCGACATGCTGAGGCTGGTGGAGCATATCGAGCGGATTGAAGAAGCGGGGACGATGCTCGATACGATGCTGGAGCGCCTGCATCTGCCGAGCGAGGAGCTGGTGCAGCTGCAGCTCGACGCGTTCGAATGGAGCGATACGGTCGCGCGGAACGTGCACTGATTGCTGCCTCGTTCTTTCCGGGTTGATGCAGAGGCATTCCCAGACCGATGCAGATGCGGATTGAATGCGGGCCTGTAACGTCGCACCTCACCCAACATGTCCCCGTCATTCCCGCGCAGGCGGGAATCCAGCGACTTCCGTCGCGCAGCAAACATCGCCCGCTGCACGCACAACCGCCCTCCCGATCACCCCAAATTCGGCGCCAGCCACCGTTCCACCAGCGCCTTTTCCACGCCCCGCCGCTGCACCATATCCTCCAGCTGATCCTCGCCGATCTTCCCGACCACGAAGTACTTGGACTCGGGATGCGCGAAGTAGAACCCCGACACCGACGCCCCCGGCACCATCGCGAACGATTCCGTCACGCGCATGCCGACTTCCTCAGCCTGCAGCTCGCGGAACACGTCCGCCTTCACCGTATGCTCCGGACAGGCCGGATACCCCGGTGCCGGCCGGATGCCCTTGTACGCTTCCTTGATCAGCTCCTCGTTGCTGAGGTGCTCATCCGCCGCATACCCCCACAGGTCCTTCCGCACCCGCTCGTGCAGATGCTCGGCAAAGGCTTCCGCCAGACGATCGGCCAGCGACTTCAGCATGATGCTGCTGTAGTCGTCATGCGCATCCTCGAAGCGCTTCTCGTGCTTCTCGATGCCGATGCCGGCCGTCACCGCGAACATGCCGATATAGTCCGCCACGCCCGATGACTTCGGCGCGATGAAATCTGCCAGGCACTGGTTCGGCCGCTGCACGCCGTCGATCACCGGCTTTTCCGTCTGCTGGCGCAGGCCGTAATAGGTGAAGGCCACCTGCGTGCGCGTCTCGTCGGTATAGATCTCGATATCGTCGTCGTTCACCGAGTTGGCCGGCAGCAGCGCAATGGCCGCATTGGCCGTCAGCCAACGGCCTTCGATGAGCTTCTTCAGCATCGCCTGGCCTTCTTCATAGACCTTGCTGGCCTGTTCGCCCACGACCTCGTCCTTCAGGATCGCGGGGAACGGCCCGGCGAGGTCCCAGGTCTGGAAGAACGGGCCCCAATCGATGTACTGCGCGATGGTCGCGAGGTCGTAGTTCTTGAACAGGCGGCGGCCGATGAACTTCGGCTTGACCGGCGCGAACTCCAGCTTCGTCTTGTTCGTGCGCGCCTGCGCCAGCGGCACCAGCGGCACGGCCTTCTTGTTCGCGTGCTGCTCGCGGATGCGGACGTAGTCGGCAGTGATGTCCTCGATGTATTTCCCGCGCTGCTCCGGCGTGAGCAGCGACTGCGCCACCGATACCGAACGCGAGGCGTCCGGCACGTAGACGACCGGCCCTTCGTAGTTCGGCGCAATCTTTACGGCGGTATGCGCGCGGCTGGTCGTCGCGCCGCCGATCAGCAGCGGAATCTTCAGCATGCGGAAATGCTCGTCGCGCTGCATCTCCTTCGCGACGTAGGCCATCTCTTCCAGCGAGGGCGTGATCAGCCCGGAGAGGCCGATGATGTCCGCGTTCTCCGCCTTCGCCTTCGCGAGGATCTCGGAGCACGGCACCATCACGCCCATGTTCACCACTTCGAAGTTGTTGCACTGGAGGACCACCGACACGATGTTCTTGCCGATGTCGTGCACGTCGCCCTTCACCGTCGCGATCACGATCTTGCCCTTGGGCTTGGCGACGATGCCGGTGCGCTCTTCTTCCAGCCGCTTCTCTTCCTCGATGAAGGGAATCAGGTGCGCGACGGCCTGCTTCATCACGCGCGCCGACTTCACCACCTGCGGCAGGAACATCTTGCCCTGGCCGAAGAGGTCGCCGACGATGTTCATGCCGTCCATCAGCGGACCTTCGATCACGTTGATCGGCCGGCCGCCGCTATTGAAGACCTTCACGCGCGCTTCTTCCGTGTCTTCCACGATCCACTGCGTGATGCCGTGCACCAGCGCATGCGCCAGCCGCTTCTCGACCGGGTCCTGGCGCCATTCGAGGTTCTGCTCTTCCTTCTTGCCGCCGCCTTTCAGCGTGGTCGCAAACTCGATCATGCGCTCGGTCGCATCGGGACGGCGATTGAGCACCACGTCTTCCACGCGCTCGCGCAGTTCGGGCGACAGTTCGTCGTACACGCCGATCATGCCGGCGTTCACGATGCCCATGGTGAGTCCCGCCTTGATCGCGTGATAGAGGAAGACCGTGTGGATCGCTTCGCGCGCCGGATCGTTGCCGCGGAAGGAGAAGCTCACGTTCGACACGCCGCCGCTGATCTTCGCGTGCGGCAGGTTCTGCTTGATCCAGCGCGTGGCATTGATGAAATCCACCGCGTAGTTGTTGTGCTCTTCGATGCCGGTGGCGATGGCGAAGATGTTCGGATCGAAGATGATGTCTTCCGGCGGGAAGCCGACCGTCTCGGTCAGCAGCTTGTAGGCGCGCGCGCAGATGTCGATCTTGCGCTCGAAGGTGTCGGCCTGACCGGTCTCGTCGAAGGCCATCACGATGACCGCCGCGCCGTAGCGCCGGCACAGCGTCGCCTGCTGCAGGAAGGCTTCCTCGCCTTCCTTCATCGAAATCGAGTTCACCACCGCCTTGCCCTGCACGCACTTCAGGCCGGCTTCGATCACCGACCACTTCGACGAATCGATCATGATCGGCACGCGTGCGATGTCCGGCTCGGAGGCGATCAGGTTGAGGAAGCGCGTCATGGCCGCGACGGAATCGAGCATCGCCTCGTCCATGTTGACGTCGATGACCTGCGCGCCGTTCTCCACCTGCTGGCGGGCCACCGACAAGGCCTCGTCGTACTGCTCGTTGAGGATCATGCGCGCGAAGGCCTTTGAGCCGGTGACATTGGTGCGCTCACCCACGTTCACGAACAGCGATTGGTCGTCGATGAAGAACGGCTCCAGGCCGGACAGCTTCATGCGGTGGTCGGAGACTGGCAGCTTGCGCGGGGCAATCTTGCTCACCGTCTGCGCAATGGCGCGGATGTGGTCCGGCGTCGTGCCGCAGCAGCCGCCGGCGATGTTGACGAATCCGCTCTCGGCGAAGTCCTTCAGGAGCGACGAGGTCACGTCCGGCGTTTCGTCGAAGCCGGTGTCGGACATCGGGTTGGGCAGGCCGGCGTTCGGGTAGATGCAGACGAAGGTGTCGGCGATCTTCGACAATTCTTCCGCATACGGGCGCATCAGCGCCGCGCCGAGTGCGCAGTTGAGGCCGACCGTCAGCGGCTTTGCATGGCGCACGGAATGCCAGAAGGCTGGCACCGTCTGGCCCGACAGGATGCGGCCGGAGGCGTCGGTCACCGTGCCGGAAATCATGATCGGCAGGCGCTTGCCGGTCTCTTCGAAATAGGTGTCGATCGCGAACAGCGCTGCCTTGCAATTGAGCGTGTCGAAAATGGTTTCGACCAGCAGCACGTCGGCGCCGCCGTCGACGAGGCCGCGTGTCTGTTCGAGGTAAGAGGCGACCAGCTGGTCGAAGGTGACGTTGCGCGCGGCCGGATCGTTCACGTCGGGCGAGATCGATGCGGTCTTCGGCGTCGGGCCGAGTGCGCCGGCCACGAAGCGCGGCTTGTCGGGCGTGGAGTACTTGTCGCAGGCGGCGCGCGCCAGCTTCGCGGACGCGACGTTCATCTCGTAGGCGAGATGCGCCAGATGGTAGTCGTCCTGCGCGACGGCGGTGGCACCGAAGGTATTGGTCTCGATCAGGTCCGCGCCGGCCGCCAGGTATTGCTCGTGAATCTCGCGGATGACTTCCGGCTTCGTCAGCGACAGCAGTTCGTTGTTCCCCTTCAGGAACAGTTCCTTGCCCGGCACCGTGAAGTCGGCGAAACGCGCGCCGCGATAGTCCTCTTCCGTCAGCTTGTAGCGCTGGATCATGGTGCCCATCGCGCCGTCGAGGACGAGGATGCGTTGAGACAGGAGATCGCGCAGCAGCGCTTCGGTGGTGGAGATCGGTTCGCGTTTCATTCTCTTCTCGCAATAAAAAAACCCGGCCAGCAAAGCAGGACCGGGTTCATGGCATCCGCTTTAGCTGCATTTATGTGGGACTTCACCCTGGCGCCCGCAAGCTGGGTTTGACTTTTCAATCAAATCGGCGCTGAGGAAAATTATACGTGAAACCGCAAGCGCGCCAAATCCTGCGGGGTATTGCCGAAGGGATATGTCGATCTGTGCGCAAACCGCACAGATGCTGTGCTTCGCGGCACGTAGCGGCGCGGCTGCGTCCCAATTACGCTTCGGACATCATTCACTCTCATCCAGGAGCTGCCATGCCGAATCCCACCATGCGCGCCATTGCCGGCGCACCGAATGCAGCGAGCCTGCGCGCCGCCGCCACCGCGCTCGTCGTGATCGACTTTCAGCAGGAGTATTTCGCAGGGCACCTGCCCATTCCGGACGGTCTCGCCGCCCTCGCCCAGGCGCGGCGCCTGGTGGAGTTTGCCGATCGCCATGGCATGCAGGTCTTCCACGTCCAGCACGTCGGCGCGGCGGCCGGCCCGCTGTTTGCCGAGGACGGGCCGCAAGTCGCCTTCCATCCCGACATGCTGCCCGCCAAGCGCCATCATGTGGTGCGCAAGACGACGGCCAGCAGCTTTGCCTCGACCGATCTGCATGCGCAGCTGCAGGCACGCGGCGTGAAGACCCTGATCCTGTGCGGCCTCATGACGCACATGTGCATTTCGACCGCCGCGCGCGATGCCCGTCCGCTTGGCTATCAAGTGCTGGTGGCGGGCGATGCCTGCGCCACGCGCGACATCGACGCCTGGGACGGCAGCAGCGTGGTTGGCCATGCCGAGCTGCATCGCGCCGCGCTGACCGAAATTACCGACAGCTTCGGCGAAGTCCTGCGCACCTCGCGCATCCTCGAACTCGACGTCCAGTAAGGAGAACTGCCATGCCTTTGATCACCCTCACCGTCCGCGCCGGCAAGTCGCGGGAATTCAAGAGCGCCGTGCTTGACGGCGTGCATCGCGCCCTTGTTGCGTCTGGCGTCCCGGAGACCGATCGATTCCACCGGGTGTTGGAATTGAGCGAGGACGACTTTCGCTTTGATGGTAGCTATCCGGACGTGCAAGGTGCGCGGACTGAGGATTTCGTGCTGATCGAGATTCTGCTGTCGGCGGGACGCAGCGTGAAGGTGAAGAAGAAAATATTGGCGGACCTGGTGCAGTCCCTGAAGGAATCGCCGGGGCTGAATCCGGAGAACGCGATGGTGGTGTTCAAGGAAACGACTTGGGAAAACTGGTCGTTTGCGGGCGGACGGCAGATTCACGTTTGACCACCAATCCTTCCCCGTCATCCCGGCGTACGCCGGGATCCAGTGTCGTTTGTCGCATGAAGAAAGCCACTGGATTCCGACTTTCGCCGGAATGACGGAGGGTTGAGCGGACTTAGCGAAACGCGCCGTCAGCCAACGGAAACCCCTTGAGGAATTCACCTGCCGCCAACCGCTTCCCACCCGGCTTCTGCAACTCCGTTACCTTCAACACGCCGCTCGCGCACGCCACCTGCACGCCGTCTGCAGCGCTCGCGCACAGCACGCTGCCTGGCGCACCGCTGCCCGGCATCGCTTCAGCGCGCCAGAACTTCACCGGCGTACCGTTGAAATCCGCCACCGCCCCCGGAAAGGGATTGAACGCCCGCACCTTGCGCGCCAGCACCTCGGCCGGCTGGGTGAAATCCAGCGCCGCTTCTTCCTTGCTGATCTTGGCCGCGTAGTTGGCGCCTTCCGGCTGCGGCGTGGCGGCCAGTTCGCCACGCTCCAGCTTGCGCAGAGCCTCGACGATCAGTCTGCCGCCCAATGCAGCCAGCTTGTCATGCAGCGCACCCGTCGTGTCATCCGGCGCAATCGGCAGGCTTTCCATCAGCAGCATCGGCCCGGTGTCGAGCCCTTCTTCCATCTGCATGATCGTGACGCCGCTTTCCGCGTCGCCTGCTTCGATGGCGCGATGGATAGGCGCCGCCCCGCGCCAGCGCGGCAGCAGCGAGGCATGGATGTTGATGCAGCCTTGCGTCGGAATGTCGAGCACGCTGCGCGGCAGGATGAGGCCGTAGGCCGCCACCACCATCACGTCGTGCGGGGTGCGCTGCAGCAGCTCGTGCGCCTCGCGCGCCACGTCGGGATATTTGCCGTCGAGCCGCAGCGAGACCGGCTGCGCTACCGGCATGCCATGCGCCAGCGCATACTGCTTGACCGGCGAAGCCTGCAGCTGCATGCCGCGGCCGGCGGGCCGGTCGGGCTGGGTGAGGACGAGGGGAATGTGGAAACCGGCGTCGTGCAACGCGGCAAGCGCGACGGCGGCGAATTCGGGAGTACCGGCGAAGATGACGTTCATGGGCAGAATTGTATCTGCCCGCGCCGGAACGGGCTCTTAGGCCGCAACCTTCTTGGTTTGCTGTTTCTTCTGTTCGCGCTCTTCCTTGAGCAGCTTGGTCTTGATGCGGTTGCGCTTCAACGGCGACAGGTACTCGACGAATACCTTGCCCTTCAGGTGATCCATCTCGTGCTGGATGCACACGGCCAGCAGGCCCTCGCAATCCAGCTCGAACACCTTGCCCTCGGCATCCTTGGCCTTCACCCGCACGCGCGCCGGACGCTCCACGCCATCGTAAATGCCCGGCACCGACAGGCAGCCTTCGTCGTACACCTGCCGCTCGTCGCTGGCCCAGACGATCTCCGGATTCACGAACACGCGCAGCTCATCGTGCGCATCCGACACGTCGATGACGATCACCTGCTCATGCACGTCCACCTGGGTCGCGGCCAGGCCGACGCCGGGCGCGTCGTACATGGTCTCGGCCATGTCGGCAGCCAGCCTCTTGAGGCGCTCGTCAAACACGGTCACGGGCTTGGCGACCTTGTGCAGGCGGGGGTCGGGATAACGCAGGATAGGAAGTAGGGACATACGGCTTTTGCGCAACGGGCGACGGGTTAAGACTGTCGTTTGCCTTGCTAGTTCAAGGATTTATGTGCAGAATTTGATTCAATTTGGCAAGTTCTGTCCGGCAACATGTTTTCACACTGACAAGCCTTCGTGACCGGAAGCCGGACTGAATCAAGCGGTCACATTCACTGGACAGATCATGAAAAAGTTTAGCACAGCCGCTTCCGTCCTCGCCCTCGCCGCCGCCCTCCAAGCCCATGCCGCCGACACCCCGCCGGGTGGCCGCTGCGCCTTCCTGCCGAACGCGCCGGACCAGCACACCGTCGTGCGCGGCGATACGCTCTGGGGCATCTCCGGCAAGTTCCTGCAGCATGCATGGTGCTGGCCGGAAGTCTGGGGCATGAACAAGGAAGAGATCCGCAATCCGCACTGGATCTATCCCGGCCAGATCGTCTATCTCGACCGCGCCGCCGGCAAGCTGCGCCTCGGCAAACCGGTCGGCGGCAATGCCGGCGCGGACGACGGCGCCGCCGGCGGCGTGCGCACCGTACGGCTGAGCCCGCAGCTGCGCACCGAGGGCCTCGGCCAGCAGGCGGTGCCATCGATTCCGTCGCGCGTCATCGAGCCCTTTCTGTCGCAGCCATTGATCGTCGAGGAAGGCCAGCTGCAGAGCGCGCCGCGCATCATCGCCACGCAGGAAGGCCGGGTCAACATCGGCAAGAACGACAAGGCTTACGTGCGCGGCGATCTGGCAGCCGGCACCTCGTTCCAGGTGTTCCGCCCGGGCGTGCCGCTGAAGGACCCGGTCACTGGAAAGGTGCTCGCCTACGAGGCCGCCTACCTAGGCACCGTCAAGCTCGAACGCGCCGCGCGCGACGCCGATGAAGCGCATGTCTTCAACGTCGTCGAGGCCAAGCAGGAAATCGGCGTGGGCGACCGCCTGATTCCGATGCCGCCGACGCCCATCCTGAACTATGTGCCGCATCCTCCCGAGACGGCCGCTTCCGGCCGCATCGTGTCGGTCTACGGCGGCGTATCGCAGGCCGGCCAGAACCAGATCGTGTCCATCAATCTCGGCAAGAAGGACGGCATGGACCTCGGCACGGTGCTGCAGCTCTATCGCTACGGCGGCGTGGTACGCGACCGCACCAACAGCGGCGCCTGGGGAGGCCTGCCGTTCACCGGCGAGAAGGTCAAGCTGCCCGACACTGAGTACGGCACGCTGTTCGTCTTCCGCGTGTTCGACAACGTCTCCTACGGCCTCGTGATGGAAGTCACCGATGCCGTGCAGGTCGGGGACGTCGCCCGTTCGCCGGAATGAAGGCGTAAGGACGCATGACGGCAGACGATTGGGGCGACGAGCTCGCCCTGTGGCTGAGGCTTGAACAGACTCCGGGCGTCGGGATCGATACGGCACGCCGGCTGCTGCAAGCGTTCGGCCTGCCGCAGGCCATCTTCGCTACGGATTTCGAGGCGCTGTGCGCCGTGGTGCCGGAGCGCATCGCACGCGCGCTGCTCGCGCCCTTGCCCGATGCCACACGGTCATTGATCGACCGCACGCGCGAATGGGCCGCGCAAGACGGCAACCACATCCTCACGCTCGCCGACGAACGCTATCCGCGCGCCCTGCTCGACATCGCCGATCCGCCGCCCGTGCTCTACGCCAAAGGCCGGCTCGATCTGCTGGCCGCATCCGCGCTCGCCGTCGTCGGCAGCCGCAATGCAACCGCACAAGGCGTGGTCAATGCGGAACGGTTTTCCGATGCGTTGAGCAAGGCCGGCCTCACCATCATCTCCGGCCTTGCCCTGGGCATCGACACGGCCGCGCATGAAGGCGGCCTGCGCGGCAGCGGCTCGACCGTCGCCGTCATCGGCACCGGCCTCGACATTGTCTACCCCGCACGCAACCGCGCGCTCGCGCATCGCATTGCCGACGGTGGCTGCCTGCTGAGCGAATACGCGCTTGGCACGCCCGCGATCGCGTCCAACTTCCCGCGCCGCAACCGCATCATCTCGGGCCTCGCGCAAGGCGTGCTGGTGGTGGAAGCGGCTGCGCAATCCGGCTCGCTCATCACGGCGCGCATGGCAGCCGAACAAGGGCGTGACGTCTTTGCCATTCCCGGCTCGATTCACTCACCGCTGGCGAAAGGTTGCCACCTGTTGATCAAGCAAGGCGCGAAGCTGGTCGAGTGCGCGCAGGACGTGCTCGAAGAGCTGCGTTTGCCCATTCAGGGGAACCTCTCGGCTCCGAAACCTTCCAATGCGGCTTGCCAGCCGGTTTCCCCTTTGCTTGCCGTATTGGGCTTCGATCCAGTCGATCTGGATACGCTCGCCGCTCGTAGCGGAATGGATATTGCAAGCGTCAATGCCGAACTCATCACGCTCGAATTGCAGGGCGATGTCGAAATGCTCCCGGGCGGTTCCGTACGTCGGCTCAACGACACGGCGCAATAATTTCCCGCTGTTGAGTTTCACGGTTTTCGGATATGCTTTGAAGCGTAAGGCCTCAATCATTGGTACTGTCGCTGGCATGGCACTCGTTTTACCGGTTGCGCAGGTTGGCAGACGGTAAAAAGGCTCCACGAGACTGTCATTATTCTGCAACCTGGCCGACGCATTGCGTGTTGCGCGACGGCCTTAACGCTACAGTGAAATCATGTTTGACGTTCTCGTTTACCTCTACGAAACTTACTACCGCCCAGAGGCCTGCCCGGATCCGGAAGCGTTAGTCAAGAAACTGTCCGCTGTGGGCTTCGAGGATGAAGAGATCTCCAAGGCCCTCGGCTGGCTGACCGACCTCGCTGAAACCACCAGCGACTTTTCCGACCGTTATCCGCAGCAGACCACATTCTCGTTCGGCATACGCATCTATGCGCAGCGGGAGCTCGACGTACTGGGCACCGAAGCCGTCGGCTTCCTGCAATTCCTGGAATCGGCGAAGGTGATCAACGCGATCCAGCGCGAAATCATCATCGAGCGCGCGCTTGCCGCCGCCGAGCCGCAAGTGTCGCTGGACAAGCTCAAGGTCATCGTGCTCATGGTGATGTGGAGCCAGGGCAAGGAACCGGACGCCCTGATCTTCGACGAGCTGTTTTCCAGCGAAGAAGACGACGAACCCCGCCTGCTGCACTGATTCTCCACGGCTGTCCGGCAGCGTTGTCGGATAGCCAATCTCCTGCATTTCCTTCGCCGGTCCGGCGAACCCTCGCTTGCGGTTTGCGCTCCAACGCGCTTATTATTGGCCGCTAATTCACCCGAACGTTGCTATATTAATAGGGCTTGCGCGCCGGCAACGACACACACCCGGTATTCCGATATACCCCCTGGCGCACCCCGCGCCATTCCGAGACCACGTTATGACTAAGACCCTCATCATCGCAGAGAAGCCCTCTGTCGCGAACGACATCGCGAAGGCGCTCGGCGGCTTTACGAAGCACGATGAGTATTTCGAATCCGACGAGTACGTCCTCTCCTCCGCCGTGGGCCACCTGGTCGAAATCGCCGTGCCCGAAGAGTACGACGTCAAGCGCGGCAAGTGGACGTTTACGCACTTGCCGATGATCCCGCCGCACTTCGCGCTCAACCCGATTCCGAAGACCGAGTCGCGCCTGAAGGTGCTCACCAAGCTGATCAAGCGCAAGGACGTGACCGGCCTCGTGAACGCCTGCGACGCGGGGCGCGAGGGCGAACTGATCTTCCGCCTGATCGCGCAATATGCGAAGGCCAAGCAGCCGATCAAGCGGCTGTGGCTGCAGTCGATGACGCCGGCCGCGATCCGCGACG
Organism: Oxalobacteraceae bacterium OM1; assembly: GCA_004570315.1. Classification (GTDB taxonomy): domain Bacteria; phylum Pseudomonadota; class Gammaproteobacteria; order Burkholderiales; family Burkholderiaceae_D; genus Noviherbaspirillum. The sequence goes on from SPQI01000344.1 coordinate 20,380, forward strand.
GCTTCCACAAGCTGCGCGAAGACAAGGACATGCTGCCGCTCGCCGATGCTGCGCGCTGCCGCAGCGAAGCCGACTGGCTGATCGGCATCAACGGCACGCGTGCGATGACGGCCTTCAACTCCAAGGAAGGCGGCTTCTATCTCACGACCGTGGGCCGCGTGCAGACGCCGACGCTGTCGATCGTGGTCGAGCGTGAAGAGAAGATCAAAAACTTCGTGCCGCGCGACTACTGGGAAGTGCGCGCCGAATTCATCTGCGCGGCCGGCATCTACGAAGGCCGCTGGCTCGATACCAAATTCAAGCGGGATGAGACCGATCCCGAGAAGCGCGCCGAGCGCTTGTGGAGCAAGGCCGCTGCGGAGTCCATCGTCGCGGCCTGCCGCGGCAAGCAAGGCACGGTGACGGAAGAGTCGAAGCCGGCGACGCAGATCGCCCCGGCGCTGTTCGACCTCACCAGCCTGCAGCGCGAGGCCAACGCGCGCTTCGGCTTCTCGGCAAAGAACACGCTCGCGCTGGCGCAAGCGCTGTACGAACGGCACAAGGTGCTGACCTATCCGCGTACCGATTCGCGTCACCTGCCCGAGGACTATCTCGCCACGGTGCGCGAGACCCTGGAAGTCGTCGCGGAGAACAATAACTATCACCAGTTCGCCAAGCAAATCCTGAAGAACAACTGGGTCAAGCCGAACAAGCGCATCTTCGACAACACGAAGATCAGCGACCACTTCGCCATCATCCCGACGCTGCAGGCGCCGAAGAACCTGTCCGAGCCGGAGCAGAAGCTCTACGACCTCGTGACGCGCCGCTTCATGGCGGTATTCTTCCCGGCGGCCGAATACCTCGTCACGACGCGCTTCACCGAAGTCTCGGGCCACACCTTCAAGACCGAAGGCAAGGTCATGACGAATCCGGGCTGGCTTGCCATCTACGGCAGGGAAGCGGCCAACGATGACGACAAGGAAAACGCGGGCACGCTGGTGCCGGTCGCGCCGGGCGAGAAGGTAAAGACCGAGAAGGTCACCGCCAACGGCCTCGTCACCAAACCGCCGGCACGCTACTCGGAAGCGACGCTGCTCTCCGCGATGGAGGGCGCCGGCAAGCTGGTCGATGACGAAGACTTGCGCGAGGCGATGGCCGGCAAGGGTCTCGGCACGCCGGCGACGCGCGCGGCGATCATCGAAGGTCTGCTGAACGAGAAGTACCTGCTGCGCGAAGGCCGCGAACTGATTCCGACGGCGAAGGCTTTCCAGCTCATGACGCTGTTGCGCGGCCTGGGCGTGGACGAACTCACGCATGCCGAGCTCACCGGCGAATGGGAATACAAGCTGGCGCAGATGGAGCGCGGCAGGATCAGCCGCGAGGAGTTCATGCGCGAGATCGCGCAGATGACGCAGATCATCGTCAAGCGCGCCAAGGAATACAACAACGACACGATTCCGGGCGACTATGCGACGCTGAAGACGCCGTGCCCGAATTGCGGCAGCGTGGTGAAGGAAAACTATCGCCGCTTCGCCTGCACGAAGTGCGAGTTCTCCATGACCAAGGTGCCGGGCGGCCGGCAGTTCGAGATCGCGGAAGTCGAAGAGCTGCTGCAGAAGCGCGAGATCGGGCCGCTGCAGGGCTTCCGCTCGAAGATGGGCCGGCCGTTCGCGGCGATCCTGAAGATCGTGCGCGACGAAGACATCAACAACTTCAAGCTGGAGTTCGATTTCGGCCAGGGCCAGGATGAAGGCGAAGACGGCGAAGGCGTGGACTTCACCGGCCAGACGGCGCTGGGCGCCTGCCCGAAGTGCGGCGGCGGCGTGTACGAGATGGGCCTGGCCTATGTCTGCGAGCACACCGTGGCCAAACCCAAGAGCTGCGACTTCCGCAGCGGGCGCATCATCCTGCAGCAGGAGATCGTGCCCGAGCAGATGGCCAAGCTGCTCAACAACGGCCGCACCGATCTGCTGCCCGGTTTCGTTTCGCAGCGCACGCGACGCCCGTTCAAGGCCTTCCTGGTGAAGGACAAGAATGGCAAGGTGAGCTTCGAGTTCGAGGAACGCAAGGCCAAGGTGCCGGCCAAGGGCAAGGCGGATGAGGCAGAGGATACGGCCAAGCCGGCTGCGAAGACCGCAACGAAGACTGCGGCCAAGACGGCTACCAAGACGGGTACAAAAACGCCCGCCAAGACAGCCGCGAAGACCGCCGGCAAAACTGCCGCCAAGACAGCCGCCGTGAAGACGGCGGCGCGCAAGACCGTCGCCAAGAAGGCTGCCTGACGGCATCGCGCTTTCAGCACGCCGCCGCTTCCGCGAGGAACGGCGGCGTTTTTCATGGTGCACGGCGCAACTGAGCCAAGGCAAACACTTGCTACGTCGGCATTGCCGGTCCGGAACCGTCAATTCGCCGGACAAGTCGAATCAGCACAGCAATATTGTTCGATGCATCTGCGCGGCCTGCGCACGCGTTCCGACATGGCGTGCAGCCGATGGC
>SPQI01000102.1 GCA_004570315.1 Oxalobacteraceae bacterium OM1
CTGGCCTTCAACATCGGCGAAGGCGAGTGGAAGGACACGAGCATGGTCGCCGACGAAGTACTCATCAAGTTCCGCGTCGTCACGACGCAGTGATTTCCATCAGGGAGTTTTTCATGCAAGCCAAATACCTCGCCGCCGCCCTCCTCGCGCTCGGCACCGCCTCCGCCTTCGCGCAGACCTACACCATCGACCCGGGCCACACCTACCCGAGCTTCGAAGCCGACCACATGGGCATTTCCGTCCTGCGCGGCAAGTTCACCAAGACCAGCGGCAAGATCGTGCTGGACCGCGCCGCCAAGACCGGCAGCATGGACATCACCGTCGACACCAGCTCGATCGACTTCGGCCACGCCAAGCTGAACGAGCACGCCAAGAGCAAGGACATGTTCGACACCGAGCGCTTCCCGGTCGCGACCTATAAGGGCACGGCCATCAAGTTCGACGGCGACCGTCCGGTGGCGGTGGAAGGCCAGTTCACGCTGCTCGGCGTGACCAAGCCGCTGACGCTGACCATCAACAAGTTCAAGTGCATCCAGCATCCGATGCTCAAGCGCGAAGTCTGCGGCGCCGACGCGTCGGCCGAATTCAAGCGCACCGATTTCGGCCTGAGCTACGGCACGCCGATGCTCGCGCCGGAGGTGAAGCTGGCGATCGAAGTCGAAGCCATCAAGGCCGACTGATCGCGCGCAAGACGCCGTCGCCAAGCCGCGTCCCGACGCGGCTTTTTCGTTTCTTCCCGTGTTATAACAGCGCGATGAATTACGCCAAGCCCCGCTACCTGCGCAGCATTCGCCTGCTCGCCGAAAGCTTCCACGCCTTCGAACGCCTCTCCTCCTCGCACATCCACACGCTCGGCCTCACGCCGCCGCAGTTCGACATCATCGCCACGCTCGGCAACACCGCCGGCATGTCATGCAAGGAGCTGGGAGAGAAGACGCTGATCACCAAGGGCACGCTGACCGGCGTGCTGGCGCGGTTGGAGGACAAGGGACTGATCCGCCGACGCATGTCGCAGGAGGACCGGCGCAGCTTCATCATCCAGCTCACGGAGGCCGGCGAGCGCGAGTTCGAACGCGTGTTTCCCGCGCACCTGGAGTTTTGCAAAAAGCACTTTGTAAAGTACAGTGACGAGGACTTTTCCGCCCTCGAACAACAGCTCACGAAGCTGCATGTTCACATGAAGGCGGTCGTCGCCGATATCCGTCCCAGTCCAAGCAAGGAGACCACATGAAGAAGACGTTCGCCGGAATCACGCTCGTCACCCTCGCCGTCCTGCCCTTTGCGGCACACGCCCAGTTCGCCAAGCCCGAAGACGCCGTCAAATACCGCAAGGCCGCCTTCACGCTGATGGGCGCGCACATGGGCCGCATCGGCGCCGTCGTGAAGGGCGACAAGGCCTACGACAAGGCCGCGGTGGAGCAGGATGCCGCGATCGTCGAGATGATGTCCAAGTTGCCCTTCACTGCCTTCACGCCGGGTTCCGACACGGCCGACTCCAAGGCCAAGCCGGAGATCTGGAAGGAGCAGGACAAGTTCAAGGCCGCCGCCGAGAAGATGCAGGGCGAGGTGCAGAAGCTGTCGGCCGCCGCGAAAGCCGGCGACCTCAACCTGGTGAAGGCGTCCTTCGGCGCCGTCGGCCAGAGCTGCAAGGCCTGCCACGACAGTTACCGCAACAAGTAAGCGCGGCCCCGCCTTGGGACGCCGGAGTCATCGAACGCTGACGACTCCGAAATGCGATACCGAATCGGCATGGCGAATCCTCGCCATGCCGACCTCAACACTTAAATCTGACGCAGTCCACCATCGACGAACAGCTCGATGCCATTCACGAAGCTGGAATCGTCGGACGCCAGGAACACCGCCGCCTTGGCCACCTCATCCGGATCGCCGACGCGGCCGAGCGGTATGCTCGCCGCAAAGGACTCGAGCAAGGCCTGCTGTCCTGCCGCATCGGGCCCCACCAGACCAACCAATCCCGGCGTCTTCGTCGGACCCGGACTCAACGTATTGATGCGGATGTTGCGGCCCTTGAGGTCGACGATCCAGTTGCGGGTAAACGCGCGCAGCGCGGCCTTGGACGCCGCATACACGCTGAACGCAGGCGTACCGCTGCTTGCCGCGGTCGAACCGGTGATGATCACGGAGGAGCCTTCGACCAGCAACGGCAATGCCTTCTGCACGGTGAACAGGACACCCTTTACGTTCCGGCCAAACGTGTCTTCGTAATGATCGACCGTGATTTCCCCAAGCGGCAGGAATGAACCGCCGCCGGCATTTGCGAACAGCACATCGATGCGTCCGTGCTTTTCCTGGACGTGGTCATACAACATGTCCAGCTGATCGAGCCGCGACGAGTCTACCTGGAGTGCCGTGGCATTGCCGATCTCCGCTGCAGCAGCATTGAGTTCGGCCTCTCTGCGGCCGGTGATGTACACATGCGCGCCTTCCTGTGCGAAGCGCTTCGCGGTGGCGAGACCGATCCCTGTGGTGCCGCCGGTGACGACCGCGATCTTGCCCTCGAGTTTGCGAGTCATGATGTGCTTCCTGTGTCGATGAATGAAGGCGTTGATGGTAGTCGCCTTGTGCGCGCCACGAAATACAACGCGCTGCAATTCATCGTTGCAGAAATGAAGCGTGCAACTGTTCAGGCGGCGTCACTGACCGACGAGACGATCGCTGCGGCAACACAGCTTTGCAGGCGTGGCTCATGCCGGGCTCCGCGCGGGCGCGGCTGGCGCGGCGGTGCGGGCAGGCTGAAACCAGTTGGGCTGCGCGAGCCGTTCGACGAGGAAATTGGCCAGCGCATCGACTTTCGACGGGCGGCTTCTGGCCGATGGCGTCACGAAGTAAAGGCCGCCTTCGTCGAGCGTCCACTCGCGCAGCACCGTTTCAAGCTGGCCGCTGCGGAGGTATTCGCCGGCCGCAAACTCCGGTAGTTCCGCAATCGCAAGGCCGGCGAGGACCGTCGGGATCAATGCATCGGCGTTGGTCGCGCGTAACGGTCCGACCGGAACATGGATCGCTTCGTCGCCCGCGGCGTTGCGAAAGCGCCAGACGTCATTGCGCGCCCGGTATGCATAGCCCAGGCAGGGCCGTCCGTGCAGATCCTGCGGATGCTCCGGACGCCCGGTGCGCTTCAGATACTCCGGCGATGCGACGATGTACCGCGCGACCGGACAGATGCGCCGGGCGACCAGCGAGGAGTCGGGCAGGATGGCGATGCGCAGCGCGGCGTCGAAGCCGTCGCCGACCAGGTCGACCGTGGCATCGGAGAGGTGCAGGTCAATGACGACTTCTGGATACGCTCGGAGGAAGTCCGGCAGGATAGGAGCGACCCAGCGCAAACCGAACGACATGGGAACGGCGAAGCGCACCACGCCGCGCGGTTGTGCAGACATCTCGCGCACCGCACCTTCAATCTCTTCCGCCTGCCGGAATACGATGCCGGCACTTTCCGCGATGGTGCGTCCCAGCTCGGTCAACGCGAGTTGCCGGGAGGTTCGATTGAGCAGGCGCGCCCCCAGGCGCTCCTCCAGACGCGCCACCCCGCGCGACACGGTAGCCACGGACACACCAAGGGCGCGCGCGGCGCCAGCGAAGGATCGCGTCTCGGCGACCTTGGCAAAAAGCGCAATCCCTTCGAAGTCCGGCAGGTTCGACATTGGCACTGGAGCACTACGTGAGGTGATCCTCATTCTATCGAGGTCAACATGGATACGCACCATGCGCTGCGGACATGCCCTTGCTATCGACGCGCGGTCACGACCATGACACTTTTCATCCGCCCATGCCCCGAACTGCGACAATGGGGCATTATTCCAACAGGCCGTTTCCATGTCACATCATCAGAATTCCGACCAGAAGACGGTCAAGGTCGTCCTCTTCGTACTCGTGCTGTTCGCTTGCGCCGTCGGCGTGTTCGTTGGCCTGGTCGCAGGCTGGAAGGCCGGTATCGGGGCATTGGTGCTGCTCATGTTGCCGGCCGTCTCCATCCATCGCTCCAACGGCAAACCTGATCCGGACGCGCGGCGTTAAGGCTGCAGCGGTCCGCCTTCCCCTCTACTGCCGCGTCGATCGGTACGCACCTTGCGCTGCGCCACCCCATTCGCCGGCAGGCGCAGCGACGAAGTAGGTCAGCTGACCCGCTGACCATCTACGGCTGCACGTTGATCAGCCACCAGACGCCGGCCGCGCAGGCGGCAAGCAGGACCAAGGCGAGCAGACGCGTTGCGGCCGAGTCGTTCGCCGGGACGGCGTCGAACTCGACTTCGTCGTCGCCCATGATCATCGGCTTGACGAGATTGCGGCGGCGGCGCACGGCGTAATACACGATGGCTGCCAAGTGCAGGCCGATGAGGATGTAGATCAGCGTACCGCTAACGTCCTTGTGGAAGTCGGTGATAGTGTCGGACAGGTCCTTGCTGATGAACTTGACGAGCGGGCCTTCGCTGGCGATGTCGTCGTTGGCGAACAGGCCACTGCCGGCTTGTGCAAGGACGGTCGCCAGGAGCGCGAACACCGAGAGGCTGCCGAGCGGATTGTGGCCGAGGTGCTGTTGCAGTGCGGCCTTGCCCCCGCGCATATAGCCGATGATGGTCGAGGGACCGTAGAGGAAGCTGGAGAAGCGCGCATAGCGCGGGCCCACGAAGCCCCAGACGATCCGGAAGGCCACCAGTGCCAGCGCAGCATAGCCGAAGCGAAAATGCCATTCCATCGCATTGCCGCCGATCTTCTGCGCGACGATGGCGGCGATGACGATGAATGCGAGCGACCAGTGGAACAGGCGCAGCGGCAAATCCCAGATGCGTACTTTCTTCATGGCTTTCCTTGCGAATTGCGTCGTTGCAAAAAAGTGTAGCCGAAAAAAAAGCCGGCACAGGGCCGGCTTTTTCTCTCGGGCGACGGATCAGACCACCGCACCGTCGGTTTCGTCGCGTTCCTTGGTCTGCTTGATCAAGTCCTCGCGCTTCACACCCAGCCACATCGCCACGGCCGCCGCCACGAACACCGACGAGTAGATGCCGAACAAGATGCCGATGGTCAGCGCAATCGCGAAGTTGTGCAGCGTCGGGCCGCCGAGCAGCAGCATCGACAGCACCATCATCTGCGTGCAGCCGTGGGTGATGATCGTGCGCGAAATGGTGCTGGTGATCGCGTTGTTGATCACCTCGGTCACGCTGGCCTTGCGCAGCTTGCGGAAGTTCTCGCGGATCCGGTCGAAGATCACGACCGATTCGTTGACCGAGTAACCGAGCACGGCGAGCACGCCGGCCAGCACCGACAGCGAGAACTCCCACTGGAAGAAGGCGAAGAAGCCGAGAATGATCACCACGTCGTGCAGGTTGGCGATGATCGCCGCCACCGCGAATTTCCATTCGAAGCGGATGGCGAGATAGATCATCACCCCGAGCACCACCATGCCCAGCGCCATCAGGCCGTCATGCGCCAGTTCGTCGCCCACCTGCGGGCCGACGAAATCGACGCGCTGCAGCTGCACGGTGTTGTCCTGGGCCTTCAGCGCGCCCATCACCTTGTCGCTCAGCTGCGCGGAGGTCACACCTTGCTGGTTGGGCAGACGAATGATGACGTCCTGCGCGGTACCGAAGCTCTGCACCTGCACGTCGGGGAAACCCTGCGCCTCGACCGTCTTGCGCACGCCCTCGATGTTGGCGGCGTGCGGATAGGTCACCTCCATCAGCGTGCCGCCGGTGAATTCGATGGAAAGGTGCAGACCCTTGTGCCAGAGGAAGAACACGGCTGCCAGGAAGGTGACCAACGAAATGACGTTGAACACCAGCGCATGGCGCATGAAGGGGATGTCGCGTTTGATGCGGAAAAATTCCATTTTTCGTTCCCGTTTAACCCCCTCCCCAACAAGGGGAGGGTTGGGGTGGGGATGGGTTATGTGTTCGTGCGAGTACGACCAAAACCCATCCCCCTCCTAACCTCCCCTCGAAGGGGGAGGAACAAGCTTTCCTGCTTCCGGTCAGGCCTGACCCGGTTTCCAGATCTGGCCGATCGAGACCGACTGCAGCTTCTTCTTGCGGCCGTACCAGAGGTTGACCACGCCGCGCGAGACGAACACCGCGGAGAACACCGAGGTCAGAATGCCCAGCGTGTGCACGACGGCGAAGCCGCGGATCGGGCCGGAACCGAACACCAACAGCGCCACGCCGACGATGAGCGTGGTGACGTTGGAGTCGAGAATCGTGGCCCAGGCGCGGTCGAAGCCGGCAGCGATGGCGGCCTGCGGCGTGTTGCCGTTGCGCAGTTCCTCGCGGATGCGTTCGTTGATCAGCACGTTCGCGTCGATCGCCATGCCGAGTGCCAGGGCAATCGCGGCGATGCCCGGCAGGCTCAGCGTGGCCTGCAGCAACGACAGCAAGGCCAGCAGGAGCAACAGGTTCATGCCCAGCGCCAGCACGCTGAAGAAGCCGAACAGCATGTAGTAGATGATCATGAACGCAGCGATGGCGGCAAAGCCGTACAGCGTCGAGTTGAAGCCCTTCTGGATGTTGTCGGCACCCAACTGCGGGCCGATGGTGCGCTCTTCCACGATCTCCATCGGCGCGGCCAGCGAGCCGGCGCGCAGCAGCAGCGCGAGGTCGTTGGCGGCCTCGGGCGTACCCATGCCGGTGATCTGGAAGCGCGAGCCGAGTTCGTCGCGGATGGTGGCCACCGTCAGCACTTCGCCCTTGTTCTTTTCGAACAGCACGATGGCCATCAGCTTGCCGACGCGCTCGCGGGTCGCTTCGCGCATGCGGCGGCCGCCGTCGCCGTTGAGGTCGATGCTGACCGCGGGCTGCTGGTTCTGGTCAAAGGACGCGGTGGCGCTGGCGATGTATTCGCCGGTGATGATCGGGTCCTTGTAGAGCACGACCGGCGCGCCCTTGCCGACCTTGAACAGCTCGGAACCGAACGGCACGTTGCCGCTCAGCTCGGTGCCGCGCGACACCGACTCATCCACCAGGCGCACTTCCAGCGTGGCGGTGCGGCCGATGATGTCCTTGGCGCGCGAGACGTCCTGCACGCCGGGCAGTTCGACCACGATGCGGTCCGCGCCCTGGCGCTGAATGACCGGCTCGGCCACGCCGAGTTCGTTCACGCGCTTGGACAGCGTCGTGATGTTCTGGGAGACGGCGTCCTCGACGGTGCGCTTGAGCGCATCCGGTTTCAGGCTGGCGACCAGCTTCAGGTTCTCGCCGTCGACCGCGTCCTGCAAGGTCAGTTCCGCGATCTGCGAGGCGATCAGGTCGCGGGCCTTGTTGCGGGTCTCCGGATCGCGGAAGGCGATCTCGATGGCGTCGCCGCTGCGGCCGATGCCGGCGTGGCGCACGTTCTTGTCGCGCAGCAGGCTGCGGATGCCGCCCTGCAGGCCCTGGATGCGCTTGTTCACCACCGCCTTGGTATCCACCTGCATCAGGAAGTGCACGCCGCCGCGCAGGTCGAGGCCGAGGTACATCGGCAGTGCACGAATGCTCTGCAGCCAGTGCGGGGTGTTCGACAGCAGGTTGAAGGCGATGACGTAGGTCGGGTCGTTCGGGTCGGTATTCAGGGCCTTCTCGAGCGCGCCCTTGGCCTTGAACTGCGTGTCCGGATCCTTGAAGCGCGCACGCACCGAGCCTTGCGTGCCGGCGACGTCATAGAACACGCCGGTGGACTGGATGCCGGCTTTTTCCAATGCCTGTTCGACCTGGGTGGTCATGTCCGAGCCGACCTTGACCGTGGCCTTGCCGCTGCTGACCTGCACCGCCGGCGATTCGCCGAAGAAGTTCGGGATGGTGTACAGCGTGCCGAAGATCAGCGCGATGACGATGACAATGTACTTCCAGAGTGGATAGCGATTCATGGTGTTCCAGCTTGGGTTCGGGCGCCCGCGGGCGCCGGATGCTTACAGCGCCTTGATCGTGCCTTTGGGGAGCAGCGTCGAGATGGCAGCCTTCTGCACGACGACTTCCGTGCCGTTGGCCACGTCCAGCGTGACATAGGCGTCGGTCACCTTGATGACGCGGCCGAGGATTCCGCCCGCGGTCACGACCTCGTCGCCCTTGGAAAGCGCGTCCATCATGGACTTCTGTTCCTTCTGGCGCTTCATCTGGGGACGGATCATCAGGAAGTACAGCACGACGAACATCAGGATGATGGGCAGGAAGCTCATCAGGCTGCTTTCGGCGCCGCCAGCGGCGGCTTGTGCGTATGCGGGAGAAATGATCACGGGGTGCTCCAGGTTGTTGGTATGGAATAACCCGGCATTTTAGCACCGGGTAGGTGCGGTTCCTGCGGGATGAGCCGGGGGTTTCGCGACGCATGCGTCGCGCCCGGTGAATCGGCAACGCTTGCAAGCGTTGCCGTGGAAAGGTTGTCAGCGTACCTGCTCCCTCCCCTTCAAGGGGAGGGTTGGGGTGGGGATGGGTTTCGGTCGAAAATCGACTACCGCTAAACCCATCCCCACCCTACCCCTCCCCTTGAAGGCGAGGGAATGTCCTTTATGCATTGGCAGCGACTTACACCCCGCGCGCCCGATCCGCCTGGAATTTCACCACGAAGGCCTGGAAGCGGTCCTCATCGATCGCCTGGCGGATCTCCTTCATCAGCTGCAGGTAATAGTGCAGGTTGTGGATGGTGTTCAACCGTGCTCCGAGGATTTCGCCGACGCGGTGCAGGTGATACAGGTAGGCGCGGGAGAAGTTGCGGCAGGCATAGCACTCGCAGCTCTCGTCCAGCGGCTTCTGGTCATCCTTGTAACGCGAATTCTTGATCTTGATGTCGCCGAAGCGGGTGAAGATCCAGCCGTTGCGCGCGTTGCGGGTAGGCATCACGCAGTCGAACATGTCGACGCCGTTGGCCACGCCCGCGACCAGGTCTTCCGGCGTGCCGACGCCCATCAGATAGTGCGGCTTGTCCGCCGGCAGACGCGGACCAACGTGCTCCAGCACGCGCAGCATCTCTTCCTTGGGCTCGCCCACCGAGAGGCCGCCGATGGCGATGCCGTCGAAGTCGATATCCTGCAGGCCGGCCAGCGACTCATCGCGCAGATGCGTGAACATGCCGCCCTGCACGATGCCGAACAGCGCGTTCGGGTTCTCGCCCTTGTCGAATTCATCACGCGAGCGCTTGGCCCAGCGCAGCGACATGCGCATGGAGTTCGCCGCTTCCAGTTCGGTGGCGGGACGGCCGTCGATCTCGTACGGCGTGCATTCGTCGAACTGCATCACGATGTCGGAATTCAGCACGCGCTGGATCTGCATCGAGATCTCGGGCGACAGGAACAACTTGTCGCCGTTGACCGGAGAAGCGAACTTCACGCCCTCTTCCGTGATCTTGCGCATCGCGCCCAGCGAAAACACTTGGAAGCCGCCGGAGTCGGTGAGCATGGGCTTCTTCCAGCCGATGAAGTCGTGCAGGCCCTTGAACTTCTCGACCACGTCCAGGCCCGGGCGCAGCCAGAGGTGGAAGGTATTGCCGAGGATGATCTGGGCGCCGATTTCTTCGAGCTCCAGCGGCGACATCGCCTTCACCGAGCCGTAGGTGCCGACCGGCATGAAAATCGGCGTTTCGACCACGCCGTGATTGAGCGTGAGACGGCCGCGGCGGGCCTTGCCGTCGGTCTTGATCAGTTCGTATTTCATTCGTCGTTCCGGGTGAGGAGCATGGCGTCGCCGTAGCTGAAGAAGCGGTAGCGCTGCGCGATGGCGTGCGCATAGGCGGCGCGGATGCGCGGGTAGCCCGCGAAGGCGGACACCAGCATCAGCAGCGTGGATTTGGGCAGGTGGAAGTTGGTCACGAGGCGGTCCACCGTCTTGAAGCGGTAGCCCGGCGTGATGAACAGGTTGGTGTCGCGGCTGCCGGCTTCCAGCACGCCGGACTGCGACGCCGATTCGAGCGCACGCATGCTGGTGGTGCCGACAGCGATCACCTTGCGGCCGGCGGCCTGCGCAGCGCGCACGGCATCGACCGTCGCTTGCGAGATGGTGTACCACTCGCTGTGCATCTTGTGCTCGGCGAGGTTCTCGGTACGCACCGGCTGGAAGGTGCCGGCGCCGACGTGCAGCGTGACGTAGGCGAAGCCGACGCCCTTGGCGCGCAGCGCATCGAGCAAGGGCTGGTCGAAATGCAGGCCCGCCGTCGGCGCGGCGACGGCGCCCGGCTCCCTGGCATACACGGTCTGGTAGCGCTGTTCGTCCACTTCATCGGCCGCATGCTCGATATAGGGCGGCAGCGGCAGGCGGCCGTGGGCGTCGATCAGGTCGATCGCATTGCCGGGGAAGTGCAGCGTGAAGAATTCGCCGGCGCGCTCGCCGACCGTGACGTCGAAGGCATCGGCCAGGCGCAGCGTGCTGCCCGGCTGCGGCGTCTTGGAGGCGCGCACCTGGGCGATGACCGTCTGCGCATCGAGCACGCGCTCGACCAGCACCTCGATCTTGCCGCCGGACGCCTTGGCGCCGAAGAAGCGGGCTTTCAGCACCTTGGTGTCGTTGAAGACCAGCAGGTCGCCCGGCTCGAGCAGGCCGAGGATCTCGGTGAAGCGGCGGTCGACCAACTGGTCGCCGTCCACGTGGAGCAGGCGCGAGGCGCTGCGTTCGGGCAGCGGCAGCTGCGCGATCAAGTCTTGCGGCAGGTCGAAATCGAAGTCGGACAGGGAATACATGGGTGCGGGGAACTGTTATCGTTCCCTTGTCAAAAACGCAAAGCGGGAGCGGGCGCGCAAGTGTGACACGACGTGTGGCACGACATGTGGCACGACGTACAATGTGGCGCCGACCCGCCAGAAACCAACCCGCTATTTTATCCCAGCACCCGCCGCCGTTCCCGATGCCCGCCACGAAGAAAGCCCCCGCCGCCAAGAAGGCCAGCACCACCGCCGACAAGCTGGCCAAGCTCGGCCTGCGCACGGACATGGACCTGGTACTGCACCTGCCGATGCGCTACGAGGACGAGACGCAGATCGTGCCGATCCGCGAGGCGGGTTTCATGGCGGGCAGTCCGTCGCAGGTGGAAGGCATCGTGACGGAGTGCGACATCCAGTACCGGCCGCGCCGCCAGCTCGTCGTGACGATGGCCGACGACTCCGGCCCGCTGGTGATGCGTTTCCTAAATTTCTACGGCAGCCAGACCAAGCAGCTGGCCATCGGCACGCGGGTGCGCGCGCGCGGCGAAGTGCGGCATGGCTTCTTCGGCACGGAGATGGTCCACCCCACCTACAAGGTGGTGGAGGAAGGTGCGCCGCTGCCGCAGTCGCTGACGCCGGTATATCCCTCTGGCGAAGGCTTGTCGCAGACCTATCTGCGCAAGGCGATCACGAATGCGATGACGCGCATCGACTGGCGCGACACGCTTTCGCCCGCCCTGCTCGCGCAACTGAAGCTGGCTGCCTTCGAGCCCTCGGTGAAGCTGTTGCACAATCCGCCGCCCGACGTGGACGAACACGCCTTGATGGAGCGCACGCATCCTGCGTGGATCCGCATGAAGTTCGACGAGCTGCTGGCGCAGCAGCTGTCGCTCAAGCGCGCGCAAGCGGCGCGGCGCGCCAAGGGTGCGGCGGCGTTGCCGACCGTCGGCGCGCTGTCGCAGGCCTTTCTCGAAGCGCTGCCGTTCAAGCTGACGAAAGCGCAACAGCGCGTACTCGATGAAATCCGAGGCGACCTGCGCGAAACGTTTCCGATGCAGCGCCTGTTGCAGGGCGACGTCGGCAGCGGCAAGACCGTCGTTGCCGCACTCGCCGCCGCGCAGGCCATCGACAGCGGCTACCAGGCCGCGCTAATGGCGCCGACCGAGATTTTGGCGGAGCAGCATTTTCGCAAGATCGCGCAGTGGATGGAGCCGCTCGGCGTGCGTGTCGCGTGGCTCACCGGCAGTCTGAAGAAAAAGGAAAAAGCCGAGGCGCAGGCGCTCATCGAATCCGGCACCGCGCAGCTCGTGATCGGCACGCACGCGCTGATTCAGGAAGGTGTCGAATTCTCAAGACTGGGCCTGGTGATCGTCGACGAGCAGCATCGCTTCGGTGTCGGACAGCGGCTGGCGTTGCGCAACAAGGGGCTCGAAGCGGAGGGCACGAGCGCGCAGACGGTGCCGCATCAATTGATGATGTCGGCAACACCCATTCCGCGCACCCTGGCGATGACGTATTACGCCGATCTCGAAGTGTCCGTCATCGACGAACTGCCGCCGGGCCGCACGCCCATCGTCACGCGCGTGGTCGACCAGAACCGGCGCGACGAGGTGATCGACCGCGTGCATGCGGCGGCGCTGGAAGGCCGGCAGGTGTATTGGGTGTGCCCGTTGATCGAGGAGTCCGAGGCCCTGCAGTTGCAGACGGCGACGGATACGCACGCGATGTTGAGCGAGGCGCTGCCCGATCTGCGCGTCGGACTCGTGCACGGACGGATGAAGCCGGCGGAGAAGCAGATTGTCATGGATGCATTCACGCGGGGCGAGGTGCATCTGCTGGTGGCGACGACGGTGATCGAGGTTGGCGTCGATGTGCCGAATGCCTCGCTGATGGTGATCGAGCATGCCGAACGTTTCGGGCTGTCGCAGCTGCATCAGCTGCGCGGCCGCGTGGGACGCGGATCGGCGGCGAGCGTGTGCCTGCTGCTGTATCAAAGCCCGCTCGGCCCGACGGCCAAGCAGCGGCTGATGACGATGCGCGAGACGACCGATGGCTTCGAGATTGCGCGACGCGACCTCGAAATTCGCGGGCCGGGGGAATTCCTCGGGGCGCGGCAGAGCGGCGAGGCCTTGTTGCGGTTTGCGGATCTGCAAACGGACCAGTGGCTGGTGGAGATCGCGCGGGAAGTGGCGCAGCAGTTGCTGACGCATGATCCGGCGACGGTGGAAGCGCATCTGGCGCGGTGGCTGGGGGGACGGGAAGAGTATCTGAAGGTATAGACGGCGGCGCGCCCTTTCTCTTGCGACAAGACGTGGCAGGATGAATCTTCATCGCACCGCCAAGAGTCATAGTCTCTATACTATCCCTCGACCCCACGCCCCTTTCACCGACATGACCCTCACCGAACTGAAATACATCGTTGCCGTCGCCCGCGAGAAACATTTCGGCCGCGCGGCCGAGGCATGCTTCGTTGCGCAACCGACCTTGTCTGTGGCGATCAAGAAACTGGAAGACGAACTTGGCGTGGTCATCTTCGAGCGCGGCGGTTCGGAAGTGTCGGTCACGCCCCTCGGCCAGCAGATCGTGGCGCAGGCGGAACGCGTGCTGGAGCAGACGGCAGCCATCAAGGAAATTGCCAAGCAGAACAAGGACCCGCTCGCCGGTCCGCTGCGTCTCGGTGTGATCTACACCATCGCGCCCTACCTGCTGCCGCCGCTGGTGAAGACGATGATCGAGCACGTGCCGCAGATGCCGCTGGTGCTGCAGGAAAACTTCACCGCCCGTCTCATCGAATTGCTGCGCCAGGGCGAACTCGACGCCGCCATCATGGCGCTTCCGTTCGCCGACCAGGGCCTGCTGGTGCAGCCTTTGTACGATGAACCCTTCGTCGTCGCCCTGCCGAAGGATCATCCCTGGGCGAAGCGCACGTCGATCAACGCGGAAGAATTGAAATCGGAAACGATGCTGTTGCTGGGGAACGGCCACTGCTTCCGTGACCAGGTGCTCGAAGTGTGTCCGGAGATGTCACGCTTTTCCACCTCGGGCGACGGCATCGCGCGTACGTTTGAAGGCTCCTCGCTGGAAACCATCCGCCACATGGTGGCATCCGGCATCGGCATCACGGTATTGCCGCGCGCCTCGGTGCCGGCACAGGAAAAGCAGGACGGCATGCTGCGCTATGTGCCGTTCGCCGAGCCCGGACCGTCGCGCCGCGTGGTGATCGCGTGGCGCAAGAGTTTCACACGCCGCCCGGCGATCGAGGCCGTGCGTCAGGCGGTCCTGCAATGCGGTCTGCCCGGCGTCACGATGCTGGACGAGGCGCAGACCGCAGAAGCTTAGTCGATGCGGTACGTGCTCTCCGGATCGAACCAGTGCACCGTGCCGGCATCGAAGCCGACCGTGACGTTCTCTCCTGCCGCGACCGCCACGCCGGCCGGTGCGCGAATCACCACCGACTGACCACCGGTCTCGCCGTGCACCAGCACGTCGGCGCCGAGCGCCTCCACCATTTCCACCCGCAGTGACATGCCCGGCTTGCCGAGCTGCAGATGTTCCGGCCGCACGCCGAGGACAGCCTCCCGCCCCGTCACTTTCGCCGCGGCCGGCAGCGCCACCGACGCGCCGTCGAGCGCGAACGTGCGGCCGTCGCCATCGATCTTCCCGCGCAGCAGGTTCATCGGCGGCGAACCGATGAAGCTTGCCACGAAGGTCGTCGCCGGCTTGCTGTAGACCTCGGCCGGCGTGCCGATCTGTTCGGCGCGGCCGGCGTTCATCACGATCATGCGCTGGCCCAGCGTCATCGCTTCGACCTGGTCGTGCGTGACATAGAGGCTGGTGGTGCCGAGAGCGCGGTGCATCTTCTGGATTTCGAGGCGCATCTGCACGCGCAGCTTGGCATCGAGGTTGGAGAGCGGCTCGTCGAACAGGAATACCGCCGGCTCGCGCACGATCGCGCGGCCCATCGCCACGCGCTGGCGCTGGCCGCCGGAAAGCTGGCGCGGCGTACGCTGCAGCAGCGAACCGAGCTCGAGAATCTTCGCTGCCTTCTGCACACGGATGTCGATGTCGGCCTTGGAGAACTTGCGGATCTTCAGGCCGTAGGCCATGTTCTCGTAGACCGACATGTGCGGATAGAGCGCGTAGTTCTGGAACACCATCGCGATGTCGCGGTCCTTCGGCTCCAGCCCGTTGACCACGCGGTCGCCGATGACGATCTCGCCGCCGGTGATCTCCTCCAGGCCGGCGACCATGCGCAGCAGCGTGGATTTACCGCAGCCGGACGGCCCGACCATGACGATGAATTCGCCGTCGTCGATGTCGATGGAAATGCCGTGGATGACGTCGACTGCCTTCGGCGCCTTGCCGTAGGTCTTGGTGATGTTCTTGAGGTGTACTTGTGCCATGTCTCTTCTCTATGCGCCGGTCATTTCTCGGAATCGACCAGGCCCTTCACGAACCATTTTTGCATGATGACCACCACCAATCCCGGCGGCAGCATTGCCAGGATGAGCGTCGCCATCACCATGTTCCATTCAATTGCGGCGTCGCCGCCGGTGATCATGGTCTTGATGCCGATGCCGATCGGATACATGCCCTGCTCCGTCGCCACCAGCAGCGGCCAGAGGTACTGGTTCCAGCCGTAGATGAACATGATCACGAACAGCGCGATGATGTTGGTGCGCGACAGCGGCCACAGCACGTCCTTGAAGAAGCGCAGCGGCCCCGCGCCGTCGATGCGCGCGGCTTCGGCGAGCTCTTCCGGCACCGTGAGGAAGAACTGGCGGAACAGGAAGGTGGCGGTGGCCGAGGCGATCAGCGGGATGGTCAGGCCGGCGTAGCTGTTCAACATGCCGAGATCGGAGACCACCTTGTAGGTCGGCGTGATGCGCACTTCCACCGGCAGCATCAACGTGACGAAGATCATCCAGAAGAACAGCGAACGCAGCGGGAAGCGGAAGTAGACGATCGCAAAGGCCGACAGCATGGAGATTGCGATCTTGCCGAAGGCGATGATGAGCGCCGACATCAGCGAAATCCACATCATGCGCGCCACCGGCGGCACGGCCGCGTTGCCCGACGCGCCCTGCACGATCACGCTGGCGTAGTTGTGCAGGAACTGGGTGCCCGGGATGAGGGACAGCGGCGCGGCAGCGGCCTGCTCGGCCGTCTGCGTGCTCGCGACGAAGGCGACGTAGATTGGAAAGGCGACGATGGCGACGCCGAGGATCAGCACCAGGTGGCTGATCAAATCCAGGATGGGACGACGTTCGATCATGAGTACTGCACCTTCTTTTCCACGTACTTGAATTGCACCACGGTGAGCGTGATGACGATGAACATCAGCACCACCGACTGCGCCGCCGAGCTGCCGAGGTCGCCGCCCTTGAAGCCGTCGATGAAGACCTTGTAGACCAGGATCTCGGTGTCCTTGCCGGGACCGCCGTGCGTGGTCGCCTCGATGATCGCGAAGGTATCGAAGAACGAATACACGATGTTGATGACCAGCAGGAAGAAGGTCGTCGGCGACAGCAGCGGGAAGACGATGGTGAAGAAGCGCTTCACCGGCCCGGCGCCGTCGATGGCGGCGGCTTCGATGAGCGACTTCGGGATGGCCTGCAGGCCGGCGAGGAAGAACAGGAAGTTGTAGCTGATCTGCTTCCAGATGGCGGCGAGCACGATGAGGATCATGGCGTGCGTGCCGTTCAGCAAGCTGTTCCATTCGAAACCGAAGTGGCGCAGCGCATGCGCGACCACGCCGAGCGTCGGGTTCAGGAGGAACATCCAGAGCACGCCAACGACCACCGGCGAGACGGCGTAGGGCCAGATCAGGAAGGTCTTGTAGACATTGGCGCCGCGAACGATGCGGTCGGCGAAGACAGCGAGAATCAGCGACAGCGTGAGGCCGAAGAAGGCGACCAGGATGGAGAACATCGCGGTCGTCTTGAAGGCATCGATGTAGTTCGGATCGCGGAACAGGTCCTGGAAGTTGTCGAACCAGACGAACTGCGACGATGTGCCGAACGAGTCCTGGATCAGCACCGACTGGTACAGCGCCTGCACCGCCGGCCAGAAGAAGAACAGGATGGTGACCAGGATCTGCGGTGCGACGAGGGCATACGGCAGCCAGGGGGAGATGAAGCGGGCGCGTTTTTCCATGGACTTCTAACGTGTGACGGGCATTGCCTCCCCAGCCGGGAGGGCAATGCCCGCGTTGATTACAGCAACTACCGAAGGCTTACTTGTTCGCCTTCTCGAAGCGCACCAGCAACTCGTCGCCGCGCTTGACGGCGGTGTCGAGCGCTTCCTTGGCGGTCTTCTTGCCGTTCCAGACGTTCTCGAGCTCTTCGTCGATGATGGTGCGGATCTGCACGAAGCTGCCGAGGCGGATGCCGCGCGACTTCGCCGTGGTCTTCACGATCATCTGCTGCACGGCGACCTGCGGGCCCGGGGTCTTCTCATAGAAACCGGACTTCTTGGTCAACTCGTACGCGGCGGTGGTGATCGGCAGGTAGCCGGTTTCCTGGTGCCACTTGGCCTGTACTTCGGGCTGCGACAGGAACTTGAAGAACTTGGCCACGCCCTTGTATTCGTCGGTCTTCTTGCCGGCCATGACCCACAGCGAAGCGCCGCCGATGATGGTGTTCTGCGGCGCGCCCGGCACGTCGTTGTAGTACGGCAGCGCGGACACGGCGAACTTGAACTTGGCGTTCTTCGTGATGTTGGCGTAGGCCGAGCTGGACGAGGTCAGCATTGCGCATTCGCCGGAGTAGAACTTGGCTTCCGGCTCATTCTTGCGACCGGCATAGACGAAGTAGCCCTGCTTGGCCCAGTTCGAGAGGTTCTCGATGTGCCTTACATGCAGCGGGCTGTTGAAGGTCAGGCGGGCATCGAGGCCGCCGAAGCCGTTGTTCTTCGAGGCGAATTCGACGTTATGCCAGGCGGAGAAGCTTTCCAGCTGCGTCCACGACTGCCAGCCGGTGGTGAACGGGCATTTTTCGCCGTTGGCCTTCAGCTTGGCGGCGGCGCCGACCACTTCCTGCCAGGTCTTGGGCGGCTTTTCCGGGTCCATGCCGGCTTTCGCGAACATGTCCTTGTTGTAATAGAACACGGTCGTCGAGCTGTTGAACGGGAACGACACCATGTCGCCCTTCGGCGAGGTGTAGTAACCGGCGACGGCGGGCACATAGACGGAGGGATCGAACTTCTCGCCAGCCTGCTTCATCACTTCCGTGACCGGGACGATGGCGCCCTTGGAATACATCATGGTGGCGGTGCCCACTTCGAACACCTGCAGGATGTTCGGCGCATTGCCGGCGCGGTAGGCGGCGATCGCAGCGGCCATCGCTTCGTCGTAGCTGCCCTTGAACACCGGCGTGACGTGGTAGTCGTTCTGGCTCTTGTTGAATTGGTCGGCGAGGCCGGCGACACGCTCGCCCAGCGCGCCGGTCATGGCGTGCCACCAGGTGATCTCGGTGGCGGCGTGCGCGGAAGCGGCAAATGCGGTAAACATAGCGGCCGCAAGCGCGGCCTTGGTCTTGAATTGCATGGATTGTCTCCTGTAAGGCTGTCGATCTTATCGGCGGGGCGTGACAGTTGCATTACGATAACGGAATGGCTTCGGCACCGCTTGGCATTCGATCCTGCAGTGCAACAAGGCAACATTCAGCGCGGGCGTTAGTGTATCCGCGGCAACATTCGCTGTCACTCAATATGAACAAACTCTCACTCTATGCCCGCCTGGTCCGGCTCGACAAGCCGATCGGCATCCTGCTGCTGCTCTGGCCGACGCTGTGCGCCCTGTGGCTGGCATCGGACGGCCGGCCCGACTGGCGGCTGGTGCTCATCTTCACGCTCGGCACGGCGCTGATGCGCTCGGCCGGCTGCGCCATGAACGATTACGCCGACCGCGACTTCGACCGTCACGTGAAGCGCACCGCCGAGCGCCCGCTCACCAGCGGCAAGATCGCGCCCTGGGAGGCGGTGATGGTGGCCGCCGTGCTGGCCGTCGTGTCCTTCCTGCTGATCCTGCCGCTGAATACGCTCACCAAGGAGCTGTCCGTGGCCGCAGTGATCATCGCGGGGACCTACCCCTACTTCAAGCGCTTCTTCGCCATCCCGCAGGCCTACCTCGGCATCGCCTTCGGCTTCGGCATCCCGATGTCCTTCGCCGCGGTGCAGGGCAGCGTGCCGCCCGCCGCCTGGCTGCTCCTGCTGGGGAACGTATTTTGGGCCGTCGCCTACGACACCGAATACGCCATGGTCGACCGCGACGACGACCTCAAGATCGGCATCAAGACCTCGGCCATCACCTTCGGCCGCTTCGACGTCGCTGCCGTCATGCTCTGCTACGCCGTCACCTTCGTCATCGACTTCGTCGTCGGCTGGCAATACGGCCTGCGCGGCTGGTTCGTCGCCGGCCTGGCCGTCGCCGCCGGCTTCGCGCTCTACCACTACACCCTCATCCGCGAGCGCGACCGCATGCGCTGCTTCGCCGCCTTCCGGCACAACAACTGGCTGGGCGCGGCGGTCTTCGCCGGCATCGCGCTCGACTATGCGATGCGTTAAACCGCGGCGCCGCACGGCCCGCGCGCTTTGACGGTTCGCAAAATCCCGCAAGGCATGCTCCGTACACTCGAAGACATCCCTCTTCGATTGTACGGAGCCCTTGCATGGAAAATTCTGGAAGCAACGACATCCGCGACCGCCTGGTCGAGGACCTCAAGCTGGTGATCAAGGACGCCGAGGACCTGCTGCGCAGTTCCGGCCAGCAGGCGAGCGAAGGCTATGCCAAGGCGCGCGCCAAGTTCGAATCCACGTTGAGTACCGCACGCAGCGGCCTGACCGACGGCCAGGAGCGCCTGATGGGGACCACGCGCGAAGCGATGGAGACGGCCGACGAATATGTGCGCGCCAATCCGTGGCAGGCGGTGGGCATCGGCGCGCTGGCCGGCCTGCTGGTCGGCGTGCTGGTGTCGCGGCGGTAAGGCGATGGTGAACCGATGCTGATCGCGCAATCGGCGGCGCGCTTCGCCGGCACCCTGCTGGCGATGGTGCAGACCCGCATGCAGCTCGCCGCCGCCGAGGTGGAAGAAGAGTCGCTGCGTTACTTCTCCTACCTGCTGTCGGCGCTGGCGGCGCTGTTCTGCCTCGGCATCGCCATCGTGCTGGCGGTGATTCTCGTCGTGGTGCTGTACTGGGATACGCATCGCGTCGGCGTGCTCAGCACGCTGATGATCCTGTTCGGCCTGGCCAGCGGCTGGATCGCGCTACGCCTGCGCACGCGCTTCGCCGCCAAGCCGCCGCTGCTGTATCACACCCTGACGGAGCTCTCGCGCGACGGCGAGCTGCTCCAGCCGCCGGCATGAACCTGCGTACACGCATGCAGCTGGCGGAGCACCGCCGGCGCCAGCTGACGGCAGTCTGCCAGTGGCAGCGGGTCGAGCTGATGGATCACATGGAGCCGCTGGAGCATGCGCTGACGTCGGTGCAGACGGGCTGGCGCATCGTGGATCGGATTCGGCGGCATCCGGGGTGGTTGCTCGCGGGGGCGGCGGGGTTGTTGTTGATTTCGCCGAAACGTCTGTCGGGGTGGATGCGGATCGGGACGAACGGGTTGCGGATGTATCGGCAGTTTGCGCCGATGTTGCGGCAGATCGGCGGCCCTCGCTAGGACGGGCGCGCCGCCAGCGCTTCAGTCCTTTCCGAACTCTTCCCCAAGGTCCCTGCCGCGCGCTGCTGCCGCCTTCAATGCCTTGACGATGGCGTCCTTCACGCCCGACGCCTCCATGCTCGTCAACGCCGCATACGTCGTCCCGCCCTTCGACGTCACCCGCTCGCGCAGCACCGACACCGGCTCGCTCGAATTCGCCGCCAGCTGTGCCGCGCCCACAAAGGTCGCAATGGCCAACTCGTTCCCCTGCTCCGCTGTCAGCCCCATCTCCTGCGCCGCCTGCTGCATCGCCTCGATGAAGTAGAAGACGTATGCCGGTCCGCTTCCCGACACGGCTGTCACCGGATCGATCAGGCTCTCGTCTTCCAGCCACACCGTCGCGCCTACCGCACGCATGATGGCGTCGGCTGCGTCGCGCTGCTGCGCCGACACACCGCTCATCGCCACCATGCCGGTGATGCCCTTGCCGATCAGCGCCGGCGTATTCGGCATCGTGCGCACGATGGCGGTATGCCCGTTCAGCCAGCGCGAGAGATCCAAGGCGCGAATGCCCGCCGCAATCGACAATACCAACTGCTGCTTCACATGCGGACGCAACTGCGCCGCCACATCTTTCATCTGCTGCGGCTTCACCGCAAGCACGATCACATCACTGTCCGCCACCGCCGCATCGGTCTGCTGCGCCGTGCGCACGCCGAACTGCTGCGCCAGCCGCTGCAGCGCTTCCGCATTCGGATCGACGACATGGATGTTCGCGCCTGCGGTCAGTTTGCCGGCGAGCCCGCCGATGAGCGCGGCGGCCATGTTGCCGCCGCCGATGAAGCTGATCTTCAATTCGTTATGCATAGTGTCGTTGTCCGAAAATCGCCGTGCCGATCCGCACGATGGTGGCGCCTTCCAGCACGGCGGCGTCGAGGTCCGCCGACATGCCCATGGAAAGCGTGTCGAGCGCCAGGCCGGCGGCGCGGCACTCGTCGAGAAGTTCGCGCAGCCGTCGATGCGGCACACGCTGTTGTTCCAGCCCTTCGACCGGCTCGGGAATCGCCATCAGGCCGCGCAGACGCAGGCGCGGCAGCTGCGCGATCTCGCGTGCCAATGCGACCACTTCATGCGGCGCGACACCGCTCTTGCTGTCTTCGCCACTGATGTTCACCTGCAGGCAGATGCTCAGCGGCGCCATGCCTTCCGGCCGCTGGTCCGACAGACGTTGCGCGATCTTCAACCGATCCACCGAATGCACCCAGTCGAAGTGTTCCGCAATCGGCCGCGTCTTGTTGCTCTGGATCGGCCCGATGAAGTGCCATTCGAGCAACAGCTCCGGTTGCGCGGTGCGCACGGCCGCGATCTTGTCGAGTGCTTCCTGCAGGTAGTTTTCACCGAACGCGCGCTGTCCGGCCGCGGCCGCTTCGCGCACCGCATCCGGCCCGAAGGTCTTGGATACGGCAAGCAACTGCACGCTCTCGGCAGGCCGGTTCGCCGCCTGCACGGCGGTCGCAAGCCGCGCCCGCACGGCTTGCAAGTTCTGGGAGATTGAGGACATAATCGTTTGACCTACGGCAACATTTCCGGCCATTCTTGCGCGCCGGGTGCCTCCTGGCTTTCATCCACTGGCGTTGCGCCAATCGCGGGAATTATAAATGGACATCTCCGAACTCCTCGCCTTCTCGGTCAAGAACAAGGCTTCCGACCTGCATCTGTCCGCCGGTCTGCCGCCGATGATCCGGGTGCATGGCGACGTGCGCCGCATCAACGTGCCGCCGCTGGAGCATCGCGACGTCCACGGCATGATCTATGACATCATGAACGACGGCCAGCGCAAGGCCTACGAGGAAACGCTGGAGTGCGACTTCTCCTTCGCCATTCCCGGCCTCGCCCGCTTCCGCGTGAACGCCTTCAATCAGGACCGCGGCGCCGCCGCCGTGCTGCGTACGATTCCCTCCAAGGTGCTGACGCTGGAACAGCTGAATACACCGAAGATCTTCGCCGAGCTCGCGATGAAACCGCGCGGCCTCGTGCTCGTTACCGGTCCGACCGGCTCCGGTAAATCGACCACGCTGGCGGCGATGATCAACCATCTCAACGAAAACGAATACGGCCACATCCTTACCGTCGAGGACCCGATCGAATTCGTGCACGAATCGAAGAAGTGCCTGATCAACCAGCGTGAAGTCGGCCCGCACACGATGTCATTCAACAACGCGTTGCGCTCGGCGCTGCGCGAAGACCCGGACGCGATCCTCGTCGGCGAATTGCGCGACCTCGAAACCATCCGCCTCGCACTGACCGCCGCGGAAACCGGCCACCTCGTGTTCGGCACGCTGCACACCTCCTCCGCCGCCAAGACCATCGACCGTATCGTCGACGTGTTCCCCGCGGAAGAAAAGGAAATGGTGCGCGCGATGCTGTCCGAATCGCTGCAGGCCGTCATCTCGCAGACGCTGCTCAAGACCAAGGACGGCGCCGGGCGCG
>SPQI01000297.1 GCA_004570315.1 Oxalobacteraceae bacterium OM1
GGAGGGTCAGCTTTAGATGAAAAACCTGGGTCAAAACTGCGTGAAAATTGACAGGATCCGTCAAGGAAGCGGCGACGGCCGGCCGCCGAAGATTTCGTGTATTCCATCGAGACGGAGAAGGGCTTCCGGCAGATACACGATGCGAGGACGATCGCGCCGGGCGACATTCTGGCGCACGCCATGCTCAACATCGACGACAAGCGGCAGACCGGCACCACCGGGCACGTCTTCCTCATCAACAGCGACCCGAAGCCGATCGAACCCAGGGAGCCTGTGGTCGTCGGCACGCAACAGTTCGAAATTTCCATCATCGATTCGAATGAGGAACACGTCGGAGCCGACGACACGCGGCTGGCCGATCCCGCCAACAAGCTTACGGGGCTCGGCAGGGGCACGATCCGTCTCTATGTCGATGCGGACGGCAAGCTCGTTGGATGGGCGAGAACCTTCAAGGTGACCAAGCGGTTCTTCTCTTACGACAGCCGCTTTCCTTCCGACACCAAGCTACGCAAGGCGGCAATCGGCAGGCCCTTGCCGAAAAGCTGATTCCGGGTGGTTCTCCGTTTCAGCTCGGCTGACCCGGCAGCAGATTCAACGCGACATCGGACGTCAACGTGATGTCTCGCCGAAGTACGGCGCGACATTGCCTGCGATGCGCTCGATTTCCTGCGGCGCCAACGGCAGCCGCCGGAATGCCGCCCAAGCGTCGCGCGGGCGCAGGTTGTCGCCCACTGCCGCATCCGATCCGTACAGCACGCGCGCCACGCCGACTTGCCGGATGCGCCGGACCAGCCGTGCCGCATCGTCGGCCTTGATCTCCGCGTCGGCAAGGCTCGCCACATCGAACACCAGCTTCGCGGTGCGCGGATCGCCGCGCTGCACCGCGTCGGCCAGGACGCCCATCGCCTCATCGGCGGCCGCGTCGGTGTAGCCCGAACCGGCGCCGGCGAAGTGGGCCACCTGCACGGTCACGTCCGGCGCGGCCGGCAGCAGCTGATCGAGGAAGATGCGTGCCTGCGCCGCACCGTAAGGCCGCTGCCTGGAGATCGAGGCGCGCATGTGGATGGCGATCGCCATGCGGTGGCGATTGGCGGCAGTGAAGACCTGCTTCAGCCGTGCGGCATGGGCCGGCAGGTCGAGCTGCACATCCGAGTTCCCGAAATGCAGCTTGATGCCGCGGCGCAGCCCTGGCGTGCGGGCACAGCGTTCGAGCTCGTCGAGCGCGTAGTCCTTCAGGGGATTGAAACTGCAGAAAGCGATGAGCCGGTCCGGGTACTGCGCCGCCTGTGCGGCGGTCCAGTCGTTTTCGGCTCGCACCCTGGCGAGCTCGTCGTCCAACTGGCGTCCGGGACGGCCATAGGTGTAGGCCACGGACAACAGCACCGCGCGCCGTATGCCGGCGGTGTCGAGCAGCGCGATGAGATCATGAGCGGTGAGCGGCGCGACGTTCAGCAGCGCTGCCGTCGTGGGGCTGAACAGATGCTGATGGTGATCGGCAATCGGTGCGTCCTGCGCGCGTGCGGTGGAGAGCAGGACGAACGTGGTCAACAGGGCGAGGAAACGGGGAAGCTTCATGTCTGCAACGGGGAAGGGGCCGGCGAACGACGCAGCGGCCGTTCAGCGTCGGCCGCGTGATTTGGACTCGGCGGCTTGACGGTTCGCTTCGACGGCGGCCTGGATCAAGCGCATGAACGCCGCGGCATCCAGCGTGTCTCCCTCTCGGATATCGATTGCACGGCGCGCGTTTCCATCGAGACTCGCATTGAACAAGCCATGCGGATCGGGCAGGGATGCGCCGCGTGCGAAGGTCAGCTTCACGGTCTGCTTGTAGGATTCGCCGGTGCAGACGATGCCGCCGTGGGACCAGACGGGCACGCCAAGCGGGTTGGTGGGCTTCACCCATTTGCGCTCTTCTACGATCCCCGGCTCGGCTTCGTGAATGAGGCGGCGCACTTCGGTCAGGACGGCGGCGCGCCAGCCGCCGACGGATCGGATGATGTCGTCGATGCGCTGGGATGCGCCGTCATCAGCTTCACCAGCTTCGGGTTTCGACGCGTGCATGCTTGTGCTTGATGCCATCGTTCAGCCTCCTTCCGGTTTCATCAATGTTGTTTTGCTCGTCACGGCCATCCCGCATGCCGCACCGCCACCGTTGCGGCGTCGATGCGCGCCGTCCGTTCCGCCAGCGCGCGCGGCGCCTTCGAGACGCGCCCGCTGAGCATGAACAGCGTGCGGCCGTCGTCGCCTCCCAGCGCACAGGCAATCGCCTGCGAAGGCGCCGGAATGCGGTCGGCCACGGTACCGCCCTCGCGCACGCGCAGGAATTCCGACGTGGTCGGCGAGGCGACCCAGACGGCGCCCTCCGCATCGAGGCAGATGCCGTCCGGCGAGGCGTCACCGAGTTCCGCCCAGATGCGGCGGTTCGACAGCGAACCGTCGGCGGCGATGTCGAAGGCGGTGAGGCGTTTGCCGAAGGTCTCGGCGACGATCAGCGTCCGTTCGTCCGGTGTGATCACGCAGCCGTTCGGGAAGAGCAAGTCGTCCGCGGCCACGCGCACCTGCCCATCCGGCGTGACCATCAGCAGCACGGTCGGCCTGGGCGCTTCGCGGTTCATCATGTCGAAACCGAAATTGCCGATGTAGGCGCGGCCGTGGCGGTCGACCACCATGTCGTTGCAATGCCCGGGCGCATGCGCGCTCAAGTCCGCGACGGTGACGAGTCCGTCCGGATCGAGGCGCAGCAGGCGGCGATCGGTCATGGACACCACCAGCAGGCGGCCATCGGGCAGCCAGCCGAGCCCCGAAGGCTGGCCCGGCACGTCGACGACGACCTCCGGCGTGCCGCCGGGACGCACGCGCATCACCTGCTGCAGATAGAAGTCCGAGAACCACAGCCAGCCGTCGTGCCAGCGCGGCGATTCGGCGAAGGCGAGACCAGCGGCGATCTCGCGAGGCGAGGGGGCGGCGCTCATTTCTTCTCGCAATCGCAGACCGGATTGCCCTTGTCGAAAACGATGCGCCAGGTGTTCGGTGCTTCCAGCCGCCAGATCGACGTGAAGCGGCCGAAGGTCTTGCCGCTGGGGTCGCGCGCCGGGCCGCTGCTCAGGGCGAGCTTGCCGGATTCCAGCACTTCGACTTCATCCGGCTCCCAGGAAAACGGCGCTTCGGGTTTCTCGTAGTACTTCTTCCACCAGGCGGCGACTTCTTCCTTGCCATGCAGCGGCTTGGTGCCGGAGAAGAACACGGCCTCGTCGGCAAGGAAAGTGCGGAAGGCGTCGAAATCGCGCTTGGCCATGGTGGCGGCGAAGGCGCGCTCGGTGTCGGCGACCTGCTTCTTCAAGTCGTCCAGGCCGGGCGACTGGGCATGGGCCTGCGCGGCGCATGCGGCGGCGAGCAGCAAGGCGGTGATGCGCATGGATGTCTCCTTGTTGGTGTTGTGGCGCCCGGTCATTGTAGCGGCAGCCGGGGCGATGTCACGGCTCGGTCCCGCGTACGGTTTCCTGGATCAGCATGAGCGCGGCCGAGCAGGCGAGTTGCGCGTCGCGCGGGTCGGCGAGGTCGGCGGCGAAGCGCGCGTTCAGCAGGGTGTAGTGCTCGAACAGCGACTGTGCCTGCGGCGCATCCTGCAGCCGGGCTTCCATGCGGCGCACGGTATCGGCGATGTCGTCGAGCGACGGTATGGAGGACGTCATGCGGGACTCCTGTGATAGCGGCGGGCCAGCAGGCGTTCTGCGAATTCGAATGCCACCTGCGTGACCAGCGCCAGCACGGCGGCAGGGATCGCGCCGGCCAGCAGCATGTCGTTGTCGTTGAGCGCGAGGCCGGTGGCGATGCGTTCGCCGTAGCCGCCGGCGCCGATGAAGGCGGCGATGGTCGCGGTGCCCACGCTCATGACGGCGGCAGTCTTCAGGCCGGCGAGGATGACGGGCAGAGCGAGCGGCAGGTCGATGTAGAGCAGGCGGTCGCGCGATGTGAGGCCGAGCGCTAGGGCCGCTTCGCGCAGGCCGGACGGAATCTGTTCGAGGCCGGTGGTGGTGTTGCGCACCACAGGCAGCAGCGCGTAGAGGAAGAGCGCGATGAGCGCGGGCCAGAGACCGATGCGGCCGAGCAGAGGGATGAGCATTGCCAGCAGCGCGAGCGAGGGAATGGTCTGCAGCACGCCGACCACCGCCATCACGCCTTGCTGCAGCGGCCGCACGCGCGCGGCCAGCACGCCGAGCGGAATGCCGATCAATGCGGCAGCCACGACGGCAAGTACGACCAGCGCTACATGCTGGCGCGTCAGGCGCCAGAGGTCGTCGCCGAACAGGCGGGCGCGCAGTCCGGCGGCGCGGCGGTCCGATGCGCCGTTGCCGAGGAATTGCGCCGCGATGGCGGCGAACGGCTTGCCCTCCAGCTCGGCCTGCGCATTCATGGCAATCATGTCTTGCTCCTTGATGCGTCCGGCCAGTCCCTGCAATGCCTGCCAGGCCTGCGGGAAGCGCTGCGCCGCATCGAGGCGGTAGAGCAGCACTGCCTCGTAGCTGGGAAAGTAATGACGGTCGTCATTCAGCACGCGCAGGCCGTACTGGCGGATCTTGGCGTCGGTGGAATAGATGTCGATGACGTCGATCTGTCCATGCGCGAGCGCTTCGTAGGCGATGCCGTGGTCCAGGCCTTGCGGCTGCTGCGGCAGGCCGTAGCGCCGTGCGAGGCCGGGCCAGCCGTCGGCGCGGCCGAGGAATTCATGCGAGAGGCCAAAACGCAGTTGCGGCCGGTCGGCGAGTTCGCTGAGCGTGCGCGGGGCGTTCGCATCGCTGCCGCGCATGGCAAGCGCGTAGCCGTTGCTGAAGCCGAGCGGCACGGCGGCGCCAAGCCCCAGCGGCGCGAGCTCACGATTGATCTGCTCGAGCGAGGCGGGCGTGCCGTGCTTGAGGATTTCCTGGTCGATGGTACCCAGGTATTCGGGGTAGACATCGATGGCGCCGGACTTGAGCGCTTCGAACACGATGGCGGTATTGCCGAGCCCTTGCCGGTGTTCGGCGCGGGCATGGGGTGCGACTGTCTGCAGGAGGATTTCACCGAGGATGTAGGACTCGGTGAAGCGCTTGGAGCCGATGTGCAGCACATCGGCGGCGTGCGCGGCGGCGCTGAGCGCCAGCAAGGCGATCAGCGCGACGAAGGACCGTGCGCTGCGGGAGCAAAGCACGGCCGGGCCGCTCAGGCGGCGTTGAGGAAATCGCGCTTGCCGATCTCGATGCCGTTGTGGCGCAGCAGCGCGTAGGCGGTAGTGAGGTGGAAGTAGAACTGCGGCAGCGCGTAGTTGACGAGGTAGCTCTGGCCGTCGAGCTTGCGTTCGCGCGGGGTGCCGGGCATCAGCACGATCTCGCGGCCTTCGCTGCCGTCGATCTTTGCCGCCGGCACGGTGTCGATGAAGGCCAGCGTCTTGGCGATGCGCTCATGCAGTTCGACGAAGGTGGTTTCGGTGTCGGCGTAGGAGGGATTTTCCACGCCGGCCAAGCGGGCGGCGATGCCCTTGGCAAAGTCGCTGGTGAGCTGGACCTGGCGGGCGAGCGCGAACATGTCAGGGAACAGGCGCGCCTGCAGCAGCGCGTTCGGGTCGATCTTCTTTTCCGTCGCGTGGGTCTCGGCCTTGGTCAGGATCTTGTCGAGGGCGGCGAGGCCCTGCTTCAGGGCGGGGATGGAGGCGGCGTACATGGAAATCGTCATCGGGTTCCTCTCTGTGGGACGTTGCTTGGATGGGGCTGGCGGATTGTCTGGCGGATTATAGGCGTTTCAATTTTTCGGCGTGCGCGTCCCCGAAATGCCCGGAATCTTTCCGGGCGACGGGTTGTCTACCTGTGCCACGTTTCATTTTTGTTATGAGGACACCATGGAGCAGCAAAAGACGCCGCAGCAGCAGAAAGCCAAGACCGAGGCGGATGCCAAATCCATCGACGGCCAATCCGGCCGCAGCAACCAGAGCAGCCACGACAACAAGAGCCACACCAAGTCCGGCTCGGACCAAGGCGCCGGCGGCGGCAAAAAACAGGAGCGCCACCACTGATTTCCCTGCGGAACCCTTCCCGCATTTGCTAACCTAATGGGTTTTGCCCGGCGGCATGCCGGGCGGTTAGCAAAAGGGAAAGCATGGACCAGCAAGCCAAACCGGCAAGCCTGAGCGCGGCCGACGTGACGCTCGAAAAGCTCGTGACGTTGATCGAAAAGGCGTCGCAGGCGATCGACCGCCTGCAATACGAAAACGCCCAGCTGCATGCGCAGCTGCAGCAGCGCGAGGCCCAGGCGGCCGCGGCGACGGCGCAGATGCAGGCCAGCGCCCTGCGCGTCAGGGAGCTCGAAGCCGCGCACGAACGGCTGGCTGCGGACGCGCACTGGTGCCGCTGGTTCCGCGGCAAGTACGCCGATTCCACCTTCTACGGCCATATCGAGACCGCCTACCGCGTGGACTTTCCCGCACCGGACGCGGAGTCAGCCAATACCGCGGCCAACACCGAAGGTTCCGAAGCCGCCTAGGTATTCATCTCCAGCATCTTCAAACCGCGCCGGATGTCTTCCATGCCGACCGCGCCGCGCAGCACGCGGCCGTCGGACAGGCGCCAGCGCGGCTTGCGCAGCACCATCAGCGGCACGGCGGTGATGCCGATGTCCGCCGCTTCCTGCTCCGCGTCGAGGATGCGGCGCTCGTAGCGGCCTGCATCGAGCAGGCCCTTGAGATCGTCCATGTCGAGGCCCGCGTCGGCGCCGATGTCGACCAGGACTTCGATGTCTTCGATGTCGCGTCCGTCGACGAAGAAGGCCTTGAAGATACCCTCGTGCATGGCGTCGAAGCGGCCGTTCACGCGTGCATGTTCGGCCGCCTCGAAGGCCTTGCGGCTGCGCGGCTGCAGCGGCGGCAGCTTCAGGTGCATGCCGCGCTCCTGCGCCAGCGGATAGACGAGATCGGTCCAGACGTTGTGGAGGTAGGGGCCGTCCGGGTCCAGCACGGGCTCCGGGTCGGGACGCAGTTCGAAGGGATGCCAGGTGATCTCCAGCCGGTCGCCGAGCTCGCGCTTCAATTGCTGCAGCAAGGGCAGCTCGAGATAGCAGAAGGGGCAGACGTAATCGCTCCAGACGTCGATCAGGTACTGCGCGTCGGTGGTGCCGGCCATGAATTCTCCTTGTTGTGCGGTCACTGCTGCCTGAAAGACAACGAAGCGGACCGGCGGTTCACCGGAGCGGTTGCATGTGAGAGGCTGCGCCATATACTGGACTCGTGGCCCTGAGCAAAAGGGAGGCTGCCATGCGTCACCGTCTCTACCATCCCTCGTCCGACGTTCGCGACGTCCCCGGCGTCCTGGCCGACATGCTCACCGGCCGGATCGCGGGATGGCATCTCCGTTTCCCCATTCCCTGCGCATTGCCTTCGGACATCTTCAAGGGCGGCTTCGTGCTGCACGGGAATCTCATGCACGAAGCGCAACACGGATCTTCAGTACCGGTCTTCCCCTAAATTTCGGCTCGCCGCACGGTCGGCAAGGAGGCATGTCATGGAAGTGCATCTGCATTCGGAACGCTGGGGCTTGCGCGCCCCGCATTGGGGGCATGCGGCCGCGTCGGGCTTCATCGCCGGCGCCGTCATGATGGTGCTCGAACTGCTGTGGAACACCGGCGTGATGGGCACCACGCCATGGGAAATCTCGCACATGGTGGCCGCGATCGTGCTCGGTCCGGATGCCTTGACTTCGAACGCCTTCAGCGTCGGCGTGGTCGGCACGGCGCTGGTGGTGCATTACGCGCTCGGCATCGTGTTCGGCATCGTCCTGGCCTGGCTGCTCGTGCAGTTTCACTACGATACCGGTCCGGGCGCAACGCTGACGGCCGGCGCGGTCTTCGGCGCCGTCCTCTACGGCATCGACTTCTACCTCATGGCGGCCGTGTTTCCCTGGTTCGTCGCGCTGCGCGGCGGCGCCACGCTGCTGTGCCACGTCGTGTTCGGCATGATCGCGGCGGGGCTGTACTGGTCGATGAACGAGGCTTAGGGGCGGTCAGCGCGACGGCAGCAGCGTGTTGCGCTCGGCCTGCGCCTTGCGCAGCGCGTCGTGGGCTTCTTCCACGTCCTGCGCCAGGTCCTGCTGGCGTTTCCAGTACGTGTCGTTGAGGCGCGAGGTGCCGTTGGCGTTGCCGGTGCGTTCGCCGGCCACCGGCTCGACACCGGCCTGCTGCCGCTTGCGGGCGTCTTCCAGCTGCATCTCGGCACGCACCACTTCCGACTGCGCCTCGTCGGACGTCCGCTTGCGGTCGGGCGGCGGGATGGCGCCGACGCGCTGCACCGGCACCGGCCGCGACTGCGGTTTCGCGGCGGGTTTCTTGCGGGTGTCCACCTCGACCTGCGTGCCATGGAGCGGCGGCTCCACTTCGATGGTCTCGTCGATCTTGGCACCTTTCACCGGCTTGTCCGAATAGACGATGCTGCCGTCCGGCATCACCTGCCGATAGGCCTTGTTCGCGCTCTTGCCGAGCGGCGCGGGTTGCGGCACATCGACGGCCTGCGCGATGGGCAGGGCAAGGTTGGCAAGGAGGAGGGCGATGAGGGTTCGCATGGCTTCACCACGTTAACACTGCCGGCGCGGTGCGCGATGAGAATCCTCAGCCTTTGTGCGCGCGACGCAAGGTTTCCAGCGGATAGCGGGTGCCGCGCCAGTCGATGCCGCCGCGCACGAGCACCAGCAGGCAGTTGCGCCACCACAGCCAGAGTTCGACGAAGCCCACCACCGGCCAGTACAGCAGGCAGCGCCAGCCCCAGCGATTGACGTTCAGGATGCCGAGCAGGACGATCAGCGTGGCCCCCAGCGTGGCGACGTTCAGCCAGAAGGTTGCGCCCGAGGTGACGAACAGGGCGACCCAGGGCCAGATCCGCATCGGCAGGTAGATGAGGGTGAGCATGACCGGCTGCCACAGCTGGTACTCGAAGGCCGCGAAGACGTTCTTTTCCATGCCGCGGATCATTTGCCCGGCGCCGGTGTACCACTCCACATGCACGAGGCCGCGCGCGGTGAGCGCCTGCTGGCGGCCGCCCTTGCGCTTGACTAAGCGGCCGAGTTCCATGTCGTCGATGACTTCGAGCGGAATGGCGGCGTGGCCACCGATGCGCAGGTAGGTGTCGCGCCGCACCATGTTGAAGGCGCCGACGCCGATGAAATGCTTTTCGGACGAAGCGACCTTCCACGGCTTGAAGCGCATCATGAAGCCGATCATCGTCGTCAGCATCAGCATTTGCAGCAGCGGCGAACGCGCGACCACGTCGATCAGTATGGCGAGATGGTCGAGGCGCTCCTGCGCGCAGCAGTGCACGGCGCGGCGCAGGGCACTCGGTTCGAACACGACGTCGGCATCGGTGAAGATGAGGTACTCGCCGCTCGCGTGCTGGGCGCCGAGGTGCAGCGCGTGATTCTTGCCGAGCCAGCCGGGCGGCAATTCGCGGATATGCAGCACGCGCAGATGCGGATTGTCCGCGGCAAGCCTGTCGAGAATGGCCGGCGTGGCATCGGTGGAGCGGTCGTCGATGGCAATGATTTCAAGATCGGGATAGTCGAGCGCGAGCAGGGAACGCAAGGCCGGTTCGATCGTCTCGGCTTCGTTCAGGGCCGAGACGACGATGGAGATTTTCGGCGCGGCACCCGGCAGGGAGGGCGCATGGTCGGCGAGGTCGCGGATGCGCGATGCGCCCGCGACGACTTCAATCAGAGTCGCGAGCACGATGACAAGTACCGCGAGGGACAGCCAGAACGTGAATCCCATGGGAAAGCCTATAAGCTTTGCAATGCCGATGAGCGTAGCAGATGCCTGTTTGGCACGTGACCGGGCCACGCGATCCGGGCCGGCGTTACGCCGGTGACAAGCCCTGTTTCAGAATCTCACAAAGGAGACGTGGCCCTTCTGCTACAGTGGCGCAGCCTCAATGACCGGAACAACCAGTGTCACGTCAAAAGCGTTCCTCCCGTCCCACATCCTTCCTGAAGTCCTGGTGGCAGCAGCCGCCGGGGATGAAGCTCGTCTATGCAGGGCTGGCCGGCCTCGGCCTGATCGCCGCCGGCGCCGCGCTCGTGTTCGTCTACGCCGTGCTGATCGTCGGCCCGATGCTGCCGTCCATCGACGCGCTCACCGATTACCAGCCCAAGATGCCGCTGCGCATCTACACCGCGGACAATGTGCTGATCGGCGAATTCGGCGAAGAGCATCGTGACTTCGTCGCTATCAAGGAAATGCCCGTGGCGCTCAAGCGCGCGGTGCTGGCCATCGAGGACGATCGCTTCTACGAGCACGGCGGCGTCAGCTATCTCGGTGTGCTGCGCGCCGGCCTCGCCAATCTGCGTGCATCGCGTTCGCAGGGCGCCTCCACCATCACCATGCAGGTGGCGCGCACCTTCTTCCTGAGCCGCAAGAAGACCTACAACCGCAAGATCAACGAGATCATGCTGGCCTTCAAGATCGAGGACAACCTGAGCAAGGACCAGATCCTCGAGCTCTACATGAACCAGATCTATCTCGGCGAGCGCGCCTACGGCTTCGGCAGCGCGGCGCGCATCTACTTCGGCAAGCCGGTGCAGAAGCTCACGCTCGCCGAAGCGGCGATGCTGGCCGGTCTGCCGCAGTCGCCGGCCGCCGCGAACCCGGTGGTCAATCCGGAGCGTGCCAAGCAACGCCAGATGCAGGTACTCAAGCGCATGCGCGACTTGCAGTTCATCACGCCGGCGCAATACGAGCAGGCCGCCGCGGAAAACATCCAGGTACTCGGCTACAACCGCCGCTTCACCACTCACGCCGAATATGCCGCCGAGCTCGTGCGCCAGTACATGGTGTCGCAATACAGCGAGGACGTGTACACCCGCGGCTACAGCGTCGTGACGACGCTGCGCCAGGCCGATCAGGATGCCGCCTACGAGGCGCTGCGCCGCGGCGTGACCGACTACGACCGCCGGCACGGCTATCGCGGACCGGAGGACTACATCGACCTGCCGCGCGACGCCGACGACCGCCGCGCCGCCATCGACGAGGTGCTGCTCAAGCATCCGGACAGCGACGAACTGCGCGCGGCCGTGGTGCTGTCGGCGTCGTCGCGGCTGGTGCGGGCCGAACTGCTGTCGGGCGAGATCGTCGAGGTGCGCGGCGAAGGGCTGCGCTTCGCGGCCGGCGCCTTGTCCGGCAAGGGACGCAGCTCGCAGAGCATTCGCCCCGGGACCGTGATTCGCGTGGTGCGCGATGCGAAGAAGGCATGGGGCATCGGCCAGCTGCCGGAGGTGGAAGCCGCTCTCGTGGCATTGGACGCCGCCAACGGCGCCTACCGCGCGCTGGTCGGCGGCTTCGATTTCAACGCCAACAAGCTCGACCACGTCACCCAGGCCTGGCGCCAGCCGGGTTCCAGCATCAAGCCCTTCGTCTACTCGGCGGCGCTGGAAAAGGGTTTCGGCCCGGGCAGCCTGATCAACGACGCGCCGATCTCCATCGAAGCCGGCGGCCAGACCTGGGAACCGCAGAACGACGACGGCCGCTATGACGGCCCGATCGCCATGCGCACCGGTCTGAAGAAATCGAAGAACATGGTGTCGATCCGCGTCCTGCGCACCATCACGCCGAACTACGCGCGCGACTACCTCGGCCGCTTCGGCTTCGACGTGGACAAGCATCCGGCCAACCTCACCATGGCGCTCGGCACCGGCTCGGTCACGCCGGTGCAGCTCGCCGCCGGTTATGCGGTCTTTGCCAACGGCGGCTATCAGGTCGTGCCGTATCTCATCCAGCGCATTGCCGACGGCAAGGGCAAGGTGCTCGTGGAAAGCCATCCAACGCCGGCGGGCAATAACGCCAGCCGCGTGCTCGACGCCCGCAATGTCTTCCTGATGGACAGCATGCTGCGCGACGTCACGCATTCCGGCACCGGCTACCTCGCCGGCCAGCGTCTCGGCCGCGCCGACATCGCCGGCAAGACCGGCACGACCAACGACGCGGTGGACGGCTGGTTCGCCGGCTACGGCGGCAACGTGGTCGCGGTGGCCTGGATGGGCTACGACAAGCCGCGCTCGCTCGGCGGCCGCGAGTTCGGCGCGACGCTTGCACTGCCGATCTGGAGCGACTACATGCGCGTGGCGCTGCGCGGCGTGGCGGACGTGCAGCGTGCGGTCCCCGAAGGGCTGGCGCAGGTCAACGGCGACTGGGCCTATCAGGAATATGCCAACGGCAATGCGGTGCGTTCGGTCGACGTGGAAGACAACCGCAGCTTCTGGGACAAGCTCTTCGGCCAGCCGGCCCAGCCGGGACAGGCACCCGCGCCGGCGCAGCAGCAGGAACCGCAGCGGCAGCGGGAGAAGGAACGCGAGTCGCCGAACGATATGACGTATCGGGGGTGAGTGCGGTCGTAGTTGGTGGTTGGCGGTGCGGGAGATTTCTGCGTGCCGACTTGCAGGGAACTTGAGCGAAGGCCTGCGAGGCATCTCTGGTTTCCCGCCTGCGCGGGAACGACAGGTGTGCTTACAACCTTTCCACGAAGGCGCATGCAAGCGCCCTCGATTCGGCAGGCGCAGCGCATGCGCTGCGAAACCCCTGCCTCATCCCGCGCAGGTGGGAATCCGGGTCGAAGAAACATCATTTGTGCTCCTCGGCGGCGACGTCGTTCATCGCCCTTCACCCAGCGCAAGCAACGAACCTTCCGCCTTGCGATAATGGCGCCATAACAATCCCCGGAGACC
Organism: Oxalobacteraceae bacterium OM1; assembly: GCA_004570315.1. Taxonomy (GTDB): domain Bacteria; phylum Pseudomonadota; class Gammaproteobacteria; order Burkholderiales; family Burkholderiaceae_D; genus Noviherbaspirillum. Next base: position 12,723 of record SPQI01000297.1, read on the forward strand.
TCGCATGTCCCTGCGCCCACTCGTCCTCGCCGCTGCGCTTTGCGCCTTGCTGCCGGCCGCCGCCTTTGCCGCCGCCCCGGCCTCCAGCGCCGCCCACGCCGATGGCATCGCCTGGTTCAAGGGCGACGTCGACAGCGCCTTCGCCCAGGCCAAGTCCAGCAACAAACCCGTCTTCCTCTACTGGGGCGCGGTCTGGTGCCCGCCGTGCAACCAGGTGAAAGCCACCATCTTCAATCGCCAGAGCTTCATCGAGCGCTCGCGCGCCTTCGTGCCGGTCTACCTCGACGGCGACAGCCCGGACGGCCAGAAGCTCGGCGCGCGCTTCAAGGTGCGCGGCTATCCGACCATGATCCTGTTCAAGCCGGACGGCACCGAGATCACCCGTCTGCCGGGCGAGGTGGACGCCGAGCGCTACATGCAGGTGCTGACGCTGTCGATGAACGCGACCCGGCCGGTGAAGGATCTGCTGCAGGCGGCGCTCACCGAACCGGCCCAGTTGAAGGCCGACGACTGGCGCCTCCTGAGCGATTACTCCTGGGATACCGACGAACAGCAACTCATCGGCAAGAAGGACCTGCCGGCCACGCTGCAGAAGCTCGCTGCCGCCTGTCCGCCCGGCGAGAACGCACTGCGCCTGCAGCTGAAGTCGGTGGTCGCCGCGTCCGACCCGAAGGCCGAAGGCAAGGTTGAGCTCGACAAGGCAGCCGCTGCCGCGCGCATCGAAAAGATGCTGGCCGACAAGCAGGCCACCCGCGATAACGCTGACCAGCTCGCGAACTATGCGCCCCAGGTCGTGAATTACCTGACGCCGGAAGGACCGCAGCGTCAGGCGCTGGCGAATGCATGGGGCCAGGCGATGCAGCGCCTGGCCGACGATGCCACGCTCTCACGTGCCGACCGCCTCACTGCGTTGACCGCGCGTGCTTCGCTGGCGCAAGACGCGGACGGCAAGGTCGATCCAAAGTTGGCCGCCGACGTGCGCCGCCAGGTGGCCGAGATCGAGAAAGCCACGACCGACGCCTACGAGCGCCAGGCCGTGGTCAGTGCCGGTGCCGACGCGCTGGCCGAAGCCGGCCTGATGGACGAATCCGATGCGCTCCTTAAGGCCGAACTCAAGCGTTCGCATTCGCCGTACTACTTCATGCTCGGTCTCGCCGCCAACGCGAAGAAGCGCGGCGACAAGGCCGCTGCGCTCGACTGGTACGACCAGGCCTACAAGGCAGCCAAGGGCCCGGCCACGCGCCTGCAGTGGGGCGTGACCTACCTCAACGGCCTGCTCGACCTCGCGCCGACCGACGAAAAGCGCATCGAGACGACGTCCCGCACTGTCTTCACCGAGCTGGGCGGCATGAAGGATGCGTTCTACGAGCGCAATCGGGCGTACCTGGAGCGCTTCGCCCGCAAGCTGGCGCAGTGGAACAAGGAGGGCAAGCATGCGGAATCGGTGCAGCGCGTAAGCGCGCAGCTGGAGAACGTGTGCGGCAAGCTGCCGGAGAAGGATGCGCAGCGCGCGGCCTGCCGCGACGTGGTCGACACGGCGCGCGTCCGTTCCTGAACCCGCTCGGTGCAGGGCGGGCCGGTTCCGAACCGGACGCCCGCTGCACCGCGGTTCCTCTTCCTCCTTAACCGCGTCCTGCGGGTCAAACGGTTCATAGCGCACATTTGCGCATCCACCGAACCGTTACAGTTTTCACGCTACCCATTGCGTATCGATGCCGCCGCCCTGTGCGGCTGCGGATGCTCCGTGAGGAAGTGCTTACCCCGTTTGCCTCCGGCGTCTTCCGTCTTCGTTTCGAGCATCGACTTCGACTCGACTAACGTATCAGGAGACACCAGCATGTCCGTCATGGGTATCAGACGCACCGAGCAGCCGCAGGGCGCGGTCAACGCAAGCAGCACACGCACGACGCGTATTGAACATGGAGCGACTGCACACGCACCGACGCGCGCATCGCCGGTGCGCAATGTGTTCGGCGCGATGCGCCAACGCGCCGCGCAGGCGACCACGAACATCCGCTATCTGGCACGCAAAATCGGGACTTCGCCAGGCAGTCCGGAACGCTACTACGCCAAGCTGGACCGCTGGGCGGCGCAAGGCAGTCCGTCCGACGGCAACCGCCGCGCGGCGGTGCGGATCATCACGGAGTGGCTGGAATCTGCCCGCCCTGAGGGTGAGCTCGACCTGTCGTCCCTTAACCTGCGCAGCCTGCCGAAGCTGCCGTCGCAGGTGCAGTCGTTGAACGTCTCGGGCAACCCTTTGGGTGTGCTGGGAGAGTTGCCGGCGGATTTGCGAAAGCTTCAGGCCAATCAGGCGGGTCTCTATATGGCGGCGCAGCTTCCGCCGGGGCTCGCATCGCTAAACCTGAGCGGTAATCGCTTCATTGCGTCGCCGGTGCTGCCGGATGGGCTGGAGGAACTCGATCTATCCAACAACCTGCTGAATGCGGTTCCCATGGACTTGCCGGCGTCCCTCCAGGTTCTACGCCTGGGAAACAACCGGATCAACGGCAGCGTGCCGCCGCTTCCGCCGGCGCTGCGGGAGCTGGATCTCTCCAACACGCTGCTCATGTCGCTCGGCGATGCGCTGCCGTCTCAGCTTGCAATCCTGCACGCCCACAATAACGGGCTGACCGTCTTGCCCGATCCGCTACCGCCTGGACTCCATTTTCTCGGTGTGGCGCGTAATCAACTGACGGCATGCCCGGCGCATTTTCCGCAGGGCATGATCGCTGCCGATTTGCGTGACAACCACATCGACGCCGTGCCTGAGAGCGCCACTACTGCATTGCAGAACGCGTGCAGTGTGAACTTGCGCGGCAATCGCCTGCCGCCAGCGGAGCGCGAACGCCTCGAGCAGATGATGCGCGGCGCTGGCTATGCGGGACCGTGGTTCAACCTGTCCTCCGCGCCGACGCAACCGGCGTGGCGCGCACAAACTGCTGCGCCGTCGCCAGCGACTCCACGCCACTTGGCAGAGGCCGCAGCCTTCTGGCTCGACGGTGAATCCTCGCATGTCGGCGCGCGCTGGGCGGCGTTCGCGCCGGAGGCCGGGGCGCCGGCCTTCGCCCGTTTTCTCGACCGCCTGAGGGAGCCGGCATCGAACAACCCCGGCCTGCAGGAGCGTATCGCGGCATGGCTGGGTGATCTCGAACAGCGGCCGGATTTGCGCCGCAATACCTTCCTGATGGCCGAAGAGGCGACGCAAAGCTGCGACGACAGCATCCTCCTGCTCTACAACGGCATGCAGGATGCCCGCCTGACTGACGACATCGAGAAGGGCGCCTATGACGACAGGATTGAAGACCTCGTCGAACAATGCCGCGGCAGCTTCCGCCTGTCGGAGCTGGCAAAGATCGCGAAGGAAAAGGTCAGCAACACACCAGGCGTGGACGAGATCGAGGTCTATCTTGCATTCCAGGTGCAATTGCGCGACGCCCTCAAACTGCCGACCGACGTCTCCAGCATGCGCTTCTTCCGGTGCGCCGACCTCACGGAGGCCGAATTGAAGCAAGCCGAGCGCGAGGTCAAGAAGGCCGAGAGCGATATCTTCACGCGTTACCTCGCGAACGAGTGCGGTCCGTGGCGGCAGGCATTGGGCCGCCTCGACCCGGCGCGCTACGAACAGGCGGAGACCGACCTGTACGCAGCGCTGGAGGAAGCGTTCGATGCACGCATCGATGCCGCTCTCACGCCGAGCGCGCTCCAGAACGATGCCGACGCGCGCCGCACCCAAGGCGTGCAGGTCACGGCCGACCTGAACGAGGTAATCTACGGCAAGGCGGCTCGCGACTTTCTTGCCGAACGCGGATTGGTACACGTGCTCGATCCGGTCTCGTAAGCGCGTTCAAGAACGTCCGCAGGCGGCGCGTCCGGCCCGAAGTTTGCTAGCATGGTTACCGCAAGCACAAGCCGCCGCAGCGCCATGCGCGACGGCGGCAAACCAGGAGACTCCCATGCGCGCCATCGCCTTCTGCTGTATCGCAGCAGCCGCCCTGCTGACCGCCTGCGCCACGCCGGAACAGCGTGCCGCTTCGCACTTGAGCGACGTCGACCAGCTCGTCGCCGAATACGGCCCCGCCTGCGACAAGCTGGGCTATGCAAGAAATTCCGATCCATGGCGGAATTGCCTGCTGCAGCTCAGTACCAAGGACGATCTCGCGCGGTATAACAACAACGTCTACTTCGGAGCCCGTTCGCGCTGGTACTGGTAAGCACGGCGGCCAACTTTCCTCACTGCATGCCGCCGATCCGCTACCTGCCCGCCGCCTTTCTCTTCGTTTCTTGTGCCGTCTCGGCTGCGGATTTGCCTTTGTGGGAAGTGGGCCTCGGCGCGGCGGCCATCAGTCTTCCCGACTACCGCGGCGCCGACACGCGCACGAATCGTGTGCTGCCGGCACCGTACTTCGTCTACCGCGGCGAACGCCTGCGCGCCGACCGCAACGGCATCCGCACCGAGATGTTCGAAACCGACCGCGCCAGCCTGGAGCTGAGCCTCAACGCCACGCTGGCGCGCAGCGGCACCGATACGCCGGCGCGGCGCGGCATGGAGTCGCTGCGCCCGCTGGTGGAATTCGGTCCCGCGCTCAACCTGCACGTGTGGCGCGCCGGCGGTACGGCGCTCGATCTCCGGCTGCCGGTGCGCACCGCCTATACCGTGCAATCCTCGCCGCGCCATGCGGGCTGGCTGTTCGCGCCCAACCTGCTGCTGCGCAGCGACCGCGTGCCGGGCCTTGCAGGCTGGCGCGGCTCGGTGCAGGCGGGGCCGCAGTTCGCGACGCGGGCATATCACGACTATGTCTACAGCGTGGGGACGACGGAAGCGCTGCCGGACCGGCCGGCCTATGCCGCGCCCGGCGGCTACAGCGGCATGCAGGCGACGGTGACGCTGTCGAAGCGTTTCGCCAATGCCTGGGCCGGCGCCTATGTGCGGCAGGACTGGCTGCGCGGCGCGGCGTTCATCGATAGTCCGCTGGTGCGGCAGCAAGCGGGAACGACGGCCGGCATCGCGGTCGCGTGGATCCTCGGCACGTCGCAGCGCAACGCGGCGGCGGGCGACACGGTCGACTGATGCGTCTTGCATGCCGGATCGGCAAGCGATGACGACGGCGCGCTTCACACCTACAATGGCCGCTTCGTCTTGCCCCATGCCGCCATGATTGCCGTCCTTCCCGCTCACCTGTCCGCCCTTAACGATTCGCTCGGCATCACCGCCGAGATCCTCGCCCGCAAGGCGTTGCCGTACTGCGAGGAAGCGCGCGAGCTGGTCGTGGCGGAAACCGATGCCGAAGGTCGCGCGTTCCAGCTGATTCCAGCCGCCGCGCAGGCATGGCAGGCGATGAAGGCAGCGGCGCAGGCCGACGGCGTCGTGGTCGAACTCGTGTCCGCCTTCCGCAGTCTCGACCGCCAGGCCGACATCATCCGCGCCAAGCTGGCGAAGGCCATGCCAGTCGAGACCATCCTCACGCTCAGCGCGCCGCCGGGTTTCAGCGAGCATCACACCGGCCGCGCGGTCGACATCAACACGCCGGGCTGCGAGGCTACCGAAGAGCCCTTCGAGCTCACCGAGGCGTTCCACTGGCTGACCGTGCGTGCTGCGGACTTCGGCTTCACCTTGTCCTACCCGCGCAACAACCGCCTCGGCTTCATCTACGAACCTTGGCACTGGTGCTGGCAGCCGGTCGCCTGAACCGCGCCGGCGCGTGCCGGCTCATTCCGGTTGGATGCTAAAAAGGCATCGCCATGAGGTCGGCAACCCCTTGTGGCCCGCCGTGTGCACAAAAAACAGGCTTCCCGGGCAGGTACAGGTCTTGCATTTAGGAAACTAAAGCCCTTACCATTGGCTTGCTTTTGCGGTTGCTGCTCCCGGCGCCGTCGTGTAGGCCGCGACGAGGCCGTGCCGAACTCACTCACGACAAGGACAGGCCCATGCTCGGCTGGCTTCGCACTCTCTTCGCTGACACGCCGCCGGCCGCGCCGGCCGTTCGTTCCCCCGCGGCGGAAACCGAGCAGGACGTCGTCGTCGCCGACCCTGCACCGGCCGCGCCCGACATGCGCCGCCGTCGCTTCGGCAACGACACGCTGACGCCGATGCAGCGCAACAAGATCGACTTCCTGTTCGCCAGCTGGCTGTTCGATGTCGAAGATCATTCCGACGTCTTCACCAATCCGACGGAAAACGCCATCCTGGCCGCGCTCGACGAGCTGGTGGCCTCCGAGAAGGCCGGCGCGCATCTGGTGCGCCGCATGCCGGGCGTGATCCCGGCGCTGCTCCAGAATCTGCGGAGTCCGGATTTTTCCGGCAGCGAAATCGCGAAGACCATCTCCAACGATCTCGTGCTGGTCACTGAAGTGCTGCGTCTGGCGAACAGTGTGGCGTTCAGCCGCGGCAAATCGGTGTCGAGCATCGACCACGCGGTGCTGGTGCTGGGCCAGAACGGCCTGCGCCAGCTGATCACCAGCGTGGCCTTCCGTCCGGTGGTGAGCATCAAGTCGGGCAGCTTCACGCGCCGTCTCGCGCCGCGCCTTTGGCTGCAATCGGAACGCTGCGCGCTGGCCAGCCGCGCGCTCGCGCAGGAGCAGGCAATCGATGCGCTCGACGCCTTCCTCGCCGGCCTCATCCAGAACATCGGCCTCACCGTCTCGCTGCGCGTGATCGACCAGATGAGCGAAGGCCAGCAGCCGGTCGGTTCGCCGACCTTCTGCAACGCGCTCGCCACGTACGGGCGCAGCCTCGCCTGCAACATCGCGTCGGAATGGAGTTTCCCGGAGAGCGTCATCACCGCCATCCGCCAGCAGGAAACCTTCGAGAAGGACCCGGCGCTGTCGGCGGTGGGCCGCATCCTGCTGATGGGCGACTATCTCAGCAAGATGGACATCCTCATGCGCTACGGCCAGATCTCGGCGGAAGACATCGACGTCACCGACGGTCTCGGTCCGAACGAAATGGCTTGCCTCAAGGAACTCGCCGCCACCGAGCTGGAAGACTGGGACAGCCGTATGGGCGTGCGCTGAGTCAGTTGCTCAGTTGTCCGATATCAAGCTTTGCGTTTCGTGCAGTGAACCACGTCTTGCAGCGCGCGACTAAGGGGTAACACCGTTGCGCCCTGCGGGGAAAAGTCATGTCCGAACAAGTCGATCCGAGCGCGTCCGTGCCGCCGGCCAATGGTGCGGACGCCGACGGCTGCGCGCCGCCGCCGTCCTATGCCACCCTCCTTGCCAACCACAAGGGCAAGCTCGCCATGGGCGCCGCCGCGATGCTGGGACTTGCGGTATTTTATAAATGGCGCGAGAGCCGGCTGGAACAGGAAGATCCGGCCGAGTACGCGCGCCTGCAACGTATCCGGGCGGCCGTCGAAAGCGACGACGAGCCGCCATCCCCTGGCTAGCGCGAGAAAGGAATTCCCATGGCCGCCCGCATGAAGATCGATTTTGTTTCCGACGTTTCCTGCCCGTGGTGCGCCATCGGCCTGCATTCGCTGGAGGAGGCCTTGCGCCGGCTCGACGGCGAAGTCGTGGCCGACCTGCACTTCCAGCCGTTCGAACTGAATCCGAAGATGCCGCCCGGCGGGCAGGACATCGAGGAGCATCTGGCCGAGAAATACGGCTCGACGGCCGAGCAGCTGGAACGCAACCGCGAGGCCATCCGGGCGCGCGGGGAGGAAGTCGGCTTCACCTTCGGCGCTGGCAAGCGCACGCGCATCTACAACACCTTCGATGCGCATCGGCTGCTGCATTGGGCAGCGGAAGAGGGGCGGCAGGGCGAACTCAAGCATGCGCTGTTCAAGGCCTACTTCACCGATGGTGAAGATCCCTCGTCACATGAGGTGCTGGTGCGGCTGGCGGGCGAAGCGGGGCTGGATACGCAGCGGGCGCGCGAGGTGCTGGCGTCCGATGCCTACGCGGCGGAGACACGCGAGCAGGAGCAGTTCTACCTCGATCAGGGGATTCATTCGGTGCCGGCGATTATTATCAATGATCGGTATTTGATTTCGGGCGGGCAGCCGGCGGAGGCGTTTGAGCATGCGTTGAGGCAGGTGGCGATGGAGGTGTGAGGGGCTTTTTGTTGGCCTTGCCGCCCGTTTGTCATTCCCGCGAAGGCGGGAATCCAGCGATGCGGCGACTGCGCCGGTCAAGTCGACGCAACCCTCATTGCTTCATCCCATACGCATCCATCGCCGCCCGTCCCACGCCAGGATCATCCGTAAAGAACCCATCGATCCCCGCGTCCAGATACGCCTTCAATTCCGCCATCAAATCCCCCCGCTGCGACGGTGATGCCGGCTCGCTCCCCCTCAGGTTCATCGGCAGGAACGGGTTCTCCGGGCGGAAGGTATACGGATGCACCAGCAGCTTCGCCGCGTGCGCATCGCGCACCAATGCCGTCGGCGTGCCGAGGTTCTTGCTCGCGTCGCGCGGGATGACCATCTCCTTCGTCGGGCCGATGCCGTCGGCATACGACGCCACCTCGCGCAAACCTTCCGGCGTAGCCATCTCAGCGTAGCCGCGCTTGTCGCCCGCGAGGCGCCAGTCCTCGGGCTGCCCCTTGCTCGTCATCAGCTGGACCATGGGCAGGTCGGTCATGATGCGCATCTCCTTCAGGCTGCCCGGTTCGAACGACTGGATGAATACCGGCGCCTTGCGGCCGCGGTAGCCGTTCGCATGCAACGCCTCGACGAGCCGCTTCTCCAGCGGCAGGCCGATCGCCTTGAAATAACTCGGATGCTTGGTCTCGGGATAGATTGCGATCGTGCGGCCCGTCTCGGCGGTCTTGCGGCGCGCGAGGTCGATCACCTCTTGCAGGGTCGGGATCTCGTAGCGGCCGTTGTATTGCGTGTTGGCGGGACGGTTCGCGGGAATGCGCTCGGTCGCGCGCAAGGTCTTCAGTTCGGCCAGCGTGAAGTCTTCGGCAAACCAGCCGGTCACGGCCTGGCCGTCGATCGTCTTGGTCGTCTTGCGCGCCGCGAATTCGGGACGACTGGCGACGTCCGTCGTGCCGCCGATCTCATTCTCGTGCCGCACCACCAGCGTGCCGTCCTTGCTGATGACGAGGTCAGGTTCGATGACGTCCGCGCCGTCCTCGATGGCCTTGGTGTACGAGCCGAGCGTGTGTTCGGGACGCAAGGCGCTGGCGCCGCGATGGCCGATGACGAGCTTGGCCGGCAGCGGCGCGGGAGCGGGGGAAGGATCGGCGGCGTGTGCGAGCGGAACGATCGCGCAAGCCAGCAGAAGGCGAAGCAAGACCATGGTGTCTCCCTGTTGTTGTCGTGGTGTGGGTCGTAAGTTAGCACACCGGTCGCCGGTGCATGCCGCGTGGATATGGCTGCTGCGATGATGGGAAAGGCCGCTCCGCTTGCATGCGTTTCAATGCCATCGTCTCGTTCTGCGAAAAGCCTGCCGTGCGGCATGCCGGCGTTGGTAAAAAGTACAGCACTCGTGTACTGCTTCCAAGCTTTTACCGAACGCAACAGCGATGCAGACGCATATCGACGCGCATCAACGCTTGCGCGTGCATGGGCATGCTCCTTGCAGCCGCAGTGGGCTTCAACCGAAAAACAGGAGGAAGCATGAAAACGAAATCCACTACGGCATTGTTGATCGCACTCATGGCGGCGGCAGGTATCGCCACCGCGCAATCGTCATCGTCCGGCTCCTCGTCGGGCACGACCGGCTCCGGCGTCAGCGCCGGCACGATGGGCACGGGCAGTTCCACCGGCAGCGTGTCGGGACCGACCGGCACGTCGGATATGAGCGGTTCCAGTGGCTCGAGCGGTTCCAGTGGCTCCAGCGGCAGCGGCATGTCGGGTTCGTCCGGCTCCTCGGGCAGCATGGATTCGGGCGCCAGCGGCACCGGTTCGAGCAGCGCCGGCAGCCCCGGCATGACGTCGAGCGGATCGTCGGGCACCGGCAGCAGCGGCA
>SPQI01000203.1 GCA_004570315.1 Oxalobacteraceae bacterium OM1
TGGCGCCTTACACCACCACGCAGGCCCTGCAATTCGCCGCCGCCGTGCTGCTCACGCCGAAAGTCGCGCTCGCCGGCCAGGCCGCCTATGGCGTGACGCCTGGCAATTACGGCACCGCGCTCGTCACCGAACTCGCACAGGGCCGCACGAATGCCTTCGCGCTCGGCATCGTCGCGCTCGATCGCCTGCGGCCCGGCGATCGCTTTACCTTCACCGTGTCGCAGCCGATGCGCAGTTACACCGGCAGCATCGCGCTCGACATGCTCACCGGCCTCGACGACAACGGCCAGCCGACGCGCGAGCGGATGCGTTTTTCCATGGTGCCGCCGGGCCGCGAGCTGCGCATGGAGATGCAATACCAGCAACCGGTCGGCCGCACGGCATCGTCGGGTTTCACCATGGTGTTGCGGCATCAGCCCGACCATCTCGCCGATGCGCCGATGGAAAAACTGCTTGCCTGGCGCTACACCCAGCGGTTCTGACGCATCGCCCCGCCGATGCTATGCTTGGCGGCCAATTTTTTCGTTTCCCGATCTGCCATGACCTGCCACGTGTTCACCTACGGTTCGCTGATGTTTCCCGAAGTCTGGGAGCGCGTCGTGCGCGGGCGCTACCGCAGCGCCGCGGCCGAGCTGCCGGGACACGCGCGCTTCGCCCTGGCGGGAGAAACCTATCCGGGCGTGGTCCTGCAGCCAGGGTCCGTGGTGCGTGGCGTGCTCTACTTCGACGTCGACGCGGCCGACCTCGCGGCGCTCGACGCCTTCGAAGGCGAGGAATACCAGCGCACGACCGTCACGGTAGACGCGGACGGCCAGTGCTATGAAGCGGGCACTTACCTCTACTTGCTGCCGCAGAAGCTGTCCGCCGCTGCCTGGGAGCCTGAAAGCTTCCAGATGCAACGCTTTCTCGACACCTATTGCAAGGTCCGCCTGGGTTGATGCCAGGGATGTCCGACCGCACCCTGGAAACATCTGCTGACAGGCCCGGCAAAACCGAGCCGGTATAATCGGCAGACCTTTTCCAATCACCGCAGCCGGTCGCGCGACCGGTGCTTTTCTTTCCATGCTCGCTTCACAAAAACAACAGATCGCCGACCTGTTCCGGGCCGCGCTTGAGCCCATCGTCGCCGGCACGCAATTGCAACCGAACGTCGTCCTCGAGCGTCCGCGCGATCCCGCGCACGGCGACATCGCGTGCAACATCGCCATGCAGCTCGCCAAGCCGCTGAAGAAAAATCCGCGCGAGCTGGCGCAGGCCATCGTTGCCGCGGTGCTCGCCAATCCGGCGCGCGCAGGGCTGATCGAATCGGCCGACATCGCCGGTCCCGGCTTCATCAACCTGCGCGTGGCTGCCGCCGCCAAGCAGGCGGTGGTGCAGATCGTGCTCGACGAGGCCGAGCAGTACGGTAAGGCGCAACACGGCGCCGGCAAGAAGGTGATGGTGGAATTCGTGTCGGCGAACCCGACCGGTCCGCTGCACGTCGGCCACGGCCGCCAGGGCGCGCTCGGCGATGCGCTCGCCGCGCTGCTGCAGGCGCAGGGCTACGACGTCACGCGCGAGTTCTACTACAACGACGCCGGCGTGCAGATCGGCAACCTCGCGCTGTCCGTGCAGGCGCGCGCCAAGGGCTTGAAGCCCGGTGATGCCGGCTGGCCCGAGTCGGCCTACAACGGCGACTACATCGCCGACATCGCGCAGGATTTCCTCGCCAAGAAAACGGTCGGGGCACGCGACGGCGAGCCGGCCACGGCAAGCGGCAACGTCGACGATATCGAATCGATCCGCAAATTCGCCGTGACCTATCTGCGCCACGAGCAGGACCTCGACCTGCAAGCCTTCGGCGTGAAGTTCGACAACTACTATCTCGAGTCCTCGCTGTACACCGAGGGCAAGGTCACGGCCGCAGTGGAAGCCCTGATCGACGCCGGCAAGACCTACGAACAGGACGGCGCGCTGTGGCTGCGCTCGACCGAGTACGGCGACGACAAGGACCGCGTGATGAAGAAGTCCGACGGCACCTACACTTACTTCGTGCCGGACGTGGCGTATCACATCACTAAGTGGCAGCGCGGCTACGGCAAGGTCATCAACGTGCAGGGCAGCGACCATCACGGCACCATTGCACGCGTGCGCGCCGGCCTGCAGGCGGTAAACATGGGCATCCCCCAAGGCTATCCCGACTACGTGCTGCACAAGATGGTCACCGTGATGAAGAACGGCGAGGAGGTGAAGATCTCCAAGCGCGCCGGTTCCTACGTGACCGTGCGCGACCTGATCGAATGGTCGGCGGGCGACGCCGTCGATGCCAACGGCGAGCGCGATCTCACGCGCGGCCGTGACGCGGTGCGCTTCTTCCTCATCTCGCGCAAGGCCGATACCGAGTTCACCTTCGACGTCGATCTCGCGCTCTCGCAGTCCGACGAGAACCCGGTGTACTACGTGCAGTACGCGCATGCGCGCATCTGCTCGGTGTTCGCGCAGTGGGGCGGGGATGAAAAGACTGTCAACAAGGTCGACCTCTCCAAGCTGACGTCGCCGCGCGAAGCGGCGTTGCTGGCGCGCCTCGCCGAGTACCCGGAGATGCTGCAGAAAGCCCTCGACGAACTCGGGCCGCATCAGGTAGCGTTCTACCTGCGCGATCTTGCCGGCGAGCTGCATAGCTACTACAACGCCGAACGGGTTCTCGTCGACGACGAGTCCACCAAGATGGCGCGCCTGGCGTTAATGAAGGCAACGCGCCAGGTTTTGCGCAACGGTTTGGCGCTGATCGGCGTGTCGGCGCCTGCAAGGATGTAAAAAGCTATGAAACTGAAACGGCAACAGGGCGGCACTATTATCGGCATCGTCATCGGCCTCGTGGTCGGCCTCGGCATCGCGCTCGCGGTGGCGGTCATGATCACCAAGACGCCGGTGCCCTTCACCGACAAGTTCGGCAAGTCGAACGCGAAGTCGGAGCAGTCGGGCGGCGGCATGATTGCCGATCCGAACAAGCCGCTGTACGGCAACAAGACGGCGGCCAAGGAAGCGGCGAAGGAACTGAAGGAGCTCAAGGATGATGCCGGCGTGGCGCCCGTCAACACGGCCGCCGCCCAGCCGGAGCCGAAGGCCGCCGCCAAGGCCGAGACCAAGGCGGTCGTGGTGCCGGCGGCCCTGGTGGAGAAGAAGACCGAGATCAAACCGGACGCCACCGTCACCACCGTCAGCGACGCCAAGCCGGCCGAAGCGGCCGACGAAAAATGGAATTATTATCTGCAGGCCGGTGCCTTCCGCGACCAGAACGATGCCGAAGGCATGCGCGGCAAGCTGGCGCTGATGGGCGTCGAAGCGAAGGTCTCGGAACGCCAGTCGGAAAACGGCTTGCTCTACCGCGTACGCATCGGTCCGTTCAACGGACTCGACACGATGAACAAGGTGCGCGGCAAGCTCTCCGACAACGGGGTCGATGCGGCCGTCATCCGCATGGCCAAGCAATAAAAAACTCGTAAAGGAATGACATGCGCTTTCTGAAACATGCACTCGCAGCACTGAGCCTGGGTTTCGTTGCACTCACGGCAGGCGCCTCGCCGGCCAGTCCGCAGGCGGGCGTCGACTATCGCGTCCTCGACAAGGCAATCCCGACCGAGGCGGGCAAGAAGGTCGAGGTAATCGAGTTCTTCTGGTATGCCTGCCCGCATTGCTACGCCTTCGATCCCTCGCTCACCGAGTGGGTGAAGAAGCACGGCGACACGATTGCCTTCAAGCGTATCCCGGTCAACTTCCGCGACAGCTTCGTGCCGCAGCAGAAGCTGTTCTACGCGCTGGAGGCCATGGGCAAGGGCGATGAACTGCACAGCAAGATCTTCGATGCGATCCACAAGCAGCACGAGCGCCTGGACACGGATGCGAGCGTGATCGACTGGGTCGCCAAGCAGGGCATCGACAAGCAGAAGTTCACCGACCTCTACAACTCGTTTGCGGTGCAGACGAAAGTGCGGCGCGCGACGCAGCTGCAGCAGCAGTATCAGGTGGATGGCGTGCCGCTGCTGGCCGTGGAAGGCCGCTTCGAAACCGCGCCGTCGATTGCGGGTTCGACGCTGGGGAATCAGCCAGAGCCGGCGTTGCACGCGGCGACGTTGCAGGTGATGGATTTCCTGGTGGCGAAGGTGGCGAAGGAGAAGGGCGCTGGGGCGCCGGCCGCGAAGAAGTAAACGCGGTTGAATGGAATGCGGAAGGTCCGCGCCTGGGAGGGTGCGGGCCTTTTTGTTTTTGAGCGCGAAGTGGAGATGCCTCTCCTCTGCTCGCCACAACCGCCGTCATTCCGGCGAACGCCGGAATTCAGTGTCTTTTTGCGTGCGGCTCTTCGGTGCTACTGTGCCTGATCTCCTTACTCCCTGTCGTTCCCGCGAAGGCGGGAACCCAAAGGTGCCTCCACGCCACCCGCCAAGACCAGGAGCTCCGTCACCGTCGCGCTGAGCCCCCGAACGCCATCCCGCGCCTCGGTTACACTCCCCGCATGAAACGCATCTTCATCACCGGCGCCTCCAGCGGCATCGGCGCGGCGCTTGCCGAACGCTATGCCGAGCAAGGCGCAACACTCGGCCTCGTAGCGCGGCGCGGGGACGCGCTCGATGCATTGCGCACACGCCTGCCCAACGCCGAACGGCATCGCGTCTACGCGCTTGACGTCACCGACCACGCTGCGCTCGCCGCCGCCGCCGCCGACTTCATCCGCGCCAACGGCGGCGCCGACGTCGTCATCGCCAACGCCGGAATCTCGCAAGGCACGCTCACCGAATACCCGGAAGATCTCGCTGCATTCGAACGCATCCTCGCAACGAATGTCACCGCGACCTTTGCCACCTTCGCGCCCTTCATCGCCACGATGAAACGGCAGGCGGCGGCCGGCAGCCGGGACTGCCGGCTGGTGGGGATCGGCAGCGTCGCCGGCGTGCGGGGACTGCCCGGCGCGGGCGGATACAGCGCGTCGAAGGCGGCGGTGCGTACCTATTGCGAATCGCTGCGCGTGGAACTGCGCGGCAGCGGCATCAAGGTGGTGACCATTGCGCCCGGCTACATCGACACGCCGATGACCAGGAAGAACCGCTATCCCATGCCTTTCCTGATGCCGGTGGAGCGCTTCGCACATCAAGCCGTTGCAGCCATCAATGCCGGCACACGCTACCGCGTCATTCCATGGCAGATGGGCGTCGCCGCAACAGTGTTGCGCCTGCTGCCCGATGCGCTCTACGACTTCGCCTTCGCCAAGGCGCCGCACAAGGCTCGCCAGCATGAGTCTCATTGACGCCATCGGCACGCTGCATGCCCCCGTCGCGCCGGACAGCCGGGCGCGCATCGTGTCGCTCGTGCCCTCGATCACCGAGCTGCTGTGCGATCTGGGCCTGGCTTCGCAGCTCGTGGGCCGCACCGGCTTTTGCATTCATCCGGCGGAGATCGTGCGCGACATTCCCAAGGCCGGCGGCACCAAGGACGTCAACATCGAGAAGATCCGCAAGCTCGCGCCGACGCATCTCGTCGTGAACATCGACGAGAACGAGAAGCCCACCGTGGAGGCGCTTGCGCAGTTCGTGCCGCATGTGATCGTCACGCATCCGCTCGCGCCGCGCGACAACCTCGCGCTCTACCGCCTGCTCGGCGGAATCTTCCGTGCCGAGGACGCTGCGGAACGCTTGTGCGCGGAGTTCGAGCAGGCGTACGCCGAACTCACCACCATGGCCCCGACGCGCCGCGAGACGCTGCTCTACTGCATCTGGAAAGACCCGTGGATGACGGTGTCGTCCGACACCTACATCGCGAACATGATGGCGCTGGCCTGCTGGGAAGCCTGGCGTGCGCCCGATGCAGCGCGCTATCCGCGCTTCGCGTGGTCGGATGAACTGGTGCGGCAGATCGACGGCGTGCTGCTGTCGAGCGAGCCGTATCGCTTCACCGACGAGCATGCCGATGCGCTCGAAAAGCAGATCGGCAAGCCGGTGCGCCTCGTCGATGGGGAGATGATGTCGTGGTACGGCAGCCGGGCCATCGCCGGCCTGCGCTATCTGCGGGACTTCGCTGCGTAACTTGCGGTCGTTATTTGCTGCGGTTCATGCGCACCAGCATGCGGATGAATTCGCGGGCGAGCGCCTGGTGGTGGGTATCGAGACGTTGCAGGTCGGCGATGAGCTTGACGTCGCTCGATTCGAATTTGGCGAGTGCGGCCGGCGGTTCGCCGCCCGGCGTGCTGACGCCGCCGAAACGCAGCCATTCGGCCGGAACCCCAAGCCATTGCGCCAGTGTGCGCAGCTTCTCCTGCGTCGGGATCGCTTCGCCCACCAGCCACTTGCGAGCGGCATGGACGGTGATCGGACGCCCTTCAAAGCGGATATTGAACTCCCTGGCCAACTGTGTCGGACTGTCGGGGGAGTACTCCGCATTGCGCAGCGCCTGTTGCAGGCGCTCGCTAAAACCTTCTCGCTCGATAGATGGGTTCATGACCGCGCACTATTCCATGTCGGCGAGTGACAGTCAGTCTCCGACAGACAGGAACTATTTGTGACCAAACGTGTAAGCGTAAGGTAACACGTCTAGTCAGAAAATTAACGGCTATCTCTCAATTGGACTATAGAGAGTGGGCGAGCGAAATCAACCGGCGGTACTTGAACGGCAGGCGTCGAGCGAAAAAATCTATCGGTCAAGCGCTTTGGAAGCGAATAATCCCGTCTGCGCCGATACTCCGGCGCAGGGCGCCGTCGAACCAGAGCTTGTGCAAATGGGCCAGCGCTTCGCCGAGGGCGAAGGTCAGCTGGTGTGCATCGAGCGGACGGCGAAACATCACGGGAACGATGTCGGCAGCACTTTGCGGCGTGCCGCAGGCGGCCACGACTTCGGCAAGGCGGTCGCGGTGATGGTCGTTCAGTTGCTGGATGCGGGTGTGCAGGCCGCGGAAGGGCTTGCCATGCGACGGCAGCACCAGCGTGTCGGCCGGCAGATCGGCGAATTTGCGCAGCGAGTCGAGGTAGAGCTGCACCGGGTTGGCTTCCGGCTCGATGGCGAACACCGACACATTGGTCGAGATGCGCGGCAACACCATGTCGCCCGAGATCAGCAGCCCCAATGCACCACAATGGAGCGCGACATGTTCGGGCGAGTGGCCGAAGCCGGTGACGACGCGCCATTCATGTTCCCCGATGCGAAACGCCTGCCCATCCTGCAGGCGGTGATAGCTCGCCGGCACGGCCGGCACCAGCGTCGGATAGTAGCTGCGGCGGCCCTCCAGTTTCTCGAGCATGACCGGATCGGTCAGGCCGTGGCGCCGGAAATGTGGCAGCATCGCCGTGCCGTCCACGCCGGGTAGGGCGGCCGACATCATGCGCGCGAAGCCGTATTCGCCGGTGCTCATCCACAGCGGCGCGTTCCAGCGCGTGCACAGCCAGTCGGACAGGCCGACGTGGTCGGGATGGCAATGCGTGGCGATGACGCGCTTGACCGGCAGGCCGCCGAGCTCGTTCGCGAACACGTCTTCCCAGGCGGCGCGGGTGGCGTCGTTGGCGATGCCGCAGTCGACCACGGTCCAGCCCTCGCCGCCATCATCTCGATCATGCAGCAGCCAGAGGTTGATGTGGTCGAGCGCGAAGGGCAAGCCCATGCGCAGCCAGCGCACGCCGGGTGCGACGTCGAGGGTCTTGCCGGGAGAGGGAACGGTGTCGCCGAAGGCGTATTGGAGTTGGGATTCGAGCGGATTCATGGCAGGGTCGGTTTGCGCAGGTTCACAATTCGCAAACGCCCGCCTACAATTAGGCGGCGGTTTACGTTAACGTAAACTGCAGTGGTTCATCGATTCTAAACACAATTGGCCATCGCTGCCGAAGCCCCATGCCGACCTACACCATCACCGAACTGGCGCGCGAGTTCGACATCACGCCGCGGGCCATCCGTTTCTACGAGGACCAGGGCCTGTTGAGCCCGAAGCGCGAAGGCGCCGGCGGCCGCACGCGCGTCTACAGCGCCCGCGAGCGCACCCGCCTGAAGCTGACGCTGCGCGGCAAGCGCCTCGGCCTGAGCCTCTCGGAAATCAAGGGCCTGGTGGACATGTACGAGTCGCCGAAGGACACCACGGCGCAGCTCAAGCGTTTCCTGGCGGTGCTGGCGGAACATCGCGAGATGCTGGAGCGGCAGCGCGAAGACCTCGAGGTGACGCTGGCGGAAATCGCCGCGCACGAGGCCGAATGCAAGCGCTTGCTCGTGGGTGGCAAGGCGGAAAAAGCCGACAAGGCGGCGGCGAAAAAGCCGGCCGCGCGCCGCCTCAAGGACGCCGCCTGAGCGGCTGCAAATCCGGTTTTGGTTGACGTTTACGTTAACGTCAATTTGACGGTATGATTTCGCATCAAAATCCGG
Organism: Oxalobacteraceae bacterium OM1; assembly: GCA_004570315.1. Taxonomy (GTDB): domain Bacteria; phylum Pseudomonadota; class Gammaproteobacteria; order Burkholderiales; family Burkholderiaceae_D; genus Noviherbaspirillum. The sequence goes on from SPQI01000203.1 coordinate 8,371, forward strand.
GCAGGACGGGCCGCGCCGCCAGCGTGCCGCGAATTTCGGCCCACATCTTGCCCCCTTCCAACAGACGAGGATGACATGCTCCACTTGCCCGGCCTGACCTTTGACCATGGCGAAGACATCGCCGCCCTGCGCGAGACCGTCCAGCAGTTCGCCGCCGCCGAAATCGCTCCGCGCGCAGCCGAAATCGACCGCACCGACCAGTTCCCGATGGATCTGTGGAAGAAGATGGGCGACCTCGGCATCCTGGGCATCACCGTCAGCGAGGAATACGGCGGCGCCGACATGGGCTACCTTGCCCATATCGTGGCGATGGAAGAAATCTCGCGCGCCTCGGCCTCGGTGGGCCTGTCCTACGGCGCGCATTCCAACCTCTGCGTCAACCAGATCAAGCGCAACGGCACCGAAGAACAGAAGCGGAAATACCTGCCGAAGCTGATCTCCGGCGAACACGTGGGCGCGCTGGCGATGTCCGAGCCGAACGCCGGTTCCGACGTGGTGAGCATGCGCCTGCGCGCCGACTGGAAGGGCGACCGCTGGGTGCTCAACGGCACGAAGATGTGGATCACCAACGGTCCCGACGCCGACGTGCTGGTGGTCTACGCCAAGAACGACATCGAAGCCGGCCCGCGCGGCATGACCGCCTTCCTGATCGAGAAGGGCTTCAAGGGCTTTTCGATTGCGCAGAAGCTGGACAAGCTCGGCATGCGCGGCTCGCACACCGGCGAGCTGGTCTTCGAGGACTGCGAAGTGCCGGCGGAAAACGTGCTGGGCGGCCTGGGCAAGGGTGTGAACGTGCTGATGTCCGGCCTCGATTTCGAGCGCACCGTGCTGTCGGGCGGTCCGCTGGGCATCATGCAGGCCTGCATGGACGCGGTGGTGCCGTACGTCCACGACCGCAAGCAATTCGGCCAGCCGATCGGCGAATTCCAGCTGATGCAGGGCAAGCTCGCCGACATGTATTCCACGATGATGGCCTGCAAGGCGTATGTGTATGCGGTCGGCCAGGCTTGCGACCGCGCGACGTCGCCGGAGCAGGTGCGTGCGCTGCGCAAGGATGCAGCCGGCGCGATCCTGTATTCCGCCGAGAAGGCGACGTGGATGGCCGGCGAGGCGATTCAGACGCTGGGCGGCAACGGCTATATCAACGAGTATCCGGTGGGCCGGCTGTGGCGCGATGCGAAGCTGTACGAGATCGGCGCAGGTACGAGCGAGATTCGCCGCATGCTGATCGGGCGCGAATTGTTCGCCGAGACGAAGTAAGGCCGGTTATTTCATAGAGAAATTCCCTCCCCTTGAAGGGGAGGGAATCTTCATGATGCGCAACGGCAGGAGCCCCATGCCTCTCGAGTCTCCCAACCCCAACTACCGCGACGTCGTCGAACGCGGCTTTGCCGATGCGGCCTTTCTGCATGACCTCGGCATCAAGCTGGTCGACTACGGTCCCGGCTGGTGCGAGGCCATGCTGGAAGTCCAGCCGCGTCACCTGCAGCAGACCGGCATCGTGCACGCCGGCGTGCAGACGACGCTGGCGGATCACACCGCGGGCGGGGCGGCGATGACGGTGACGCCGGCCGAGGGCTTCATCCTCACGGTGGAGTTCAAGATGCATCTGCTGCGTCCCGGCGCCGGCGAATCGCTGCTCGCGCGCGCCGAGGTGCTCAAGCCGGGCAAGGCCTTCCACATCGTCGAATCGGAAGTCTTCGCGCTGAAGGGCGGGGCGAAGACGCTGGTCGGCAAGTTCCTCGGCACCATGGCCGTGTTGCCGCGCACGTAAGGCCCGCATGTAAGGCCCGCACGTCAGGCCCGCACGTGAGGCCGTTTGCGCCGCGCCAAACCGGCGGCGCAAAGCGGCTTACCAAGAAGGAAACTCGTAATTGTACGGTAGTGCTTTTTTTTGCCGACCTACTACTATCCAGCCATGACCTTGCACATCGCCACGCCCGTTCTCAAGCATGACCGCCTGTCGGCCCTGCTGGGCAAGGCCGTGCTGCTGAAGATGGAGAACCTGCAGCCATCGGGCTCCTTCAAGCTGCGCGGCATCGGCGTGATGTGCCAGCGGGCCGCGAAGAAGGGTGCGACGCATTTCGTGTGTCCGTCGGGCGGCAATGCCGGCTTCGCGGCGGCAGTGGCGGGCGTGATGCTCGGCGTGCGCACCACCATCATCGTTCCCGAGACGACGCACGAATCGGTGCGCCAGCGCATTCGCGACATCGGCGCCAATCTCATTGTCCATGGTGCCGTCTGGGACGAGGCCAACGAGGAAGCGCTGCGGCTATGCACGCAACCCGGCGTGCTGTACGTGCCGCCCTTCGATCATCCCGACATCTGGGACGGCAACGCGACGCTGATCGACGAAGCGGTGTCGCAAGGCGCGGACTTCGATGCGGTGATCTGCTCGGTCGGCGGCGGCGGACTGCTGTGCGGCGTGCTGGAAGGCTTGCATCGCAACGGTAAGCAAAACGTCCCGGTGATCGCCGTGGAAACCGAAGGCGCGGCCTCGCTGCATGCCGCCGTGCAAGCCGGGGAAGTGGTCACGCTGCCTGCGATTACCTCCATCGCCACGACGCTCGGCAGCAAGCGCGCCGCGACGGCCGCGTTCGAATGGACCCAGCGACACGCGGTGCGCAGCGTGGTGGTGAGCGACGCCCAGGCCGTCGATGCCTCTCTGCAATTCGCCGACGACATGCGCACGCTCGTCGAACCGGCTTGCGGCGCGGCACTGGCCGTCGCCTACCAGCAGCTGCCGGTATTGGAAAAATCGCGCCAACCCTTGATCGTCGTCTGCGGCGGCATCGGGGTGGACTTGGCTAAACTAGCGCTCTGGAAATCGCAATTCCGCCTGTGAGCCCGCCATGTCCTTCGCCTTCCCCAAACTCCTCAAGTCCCAGATCGCGTTCGACATCGCACGCACGATCCTCGACGGCTTCGACAAGCACTACCGCCTGTTCCGCCAATCGAGCCAGGATGCGAAGCGCTACTTCGAGCAGCGTGACTGGAAGACGGCGCAGCAGAAGGCGCGCGAACGTATCGCGTTTTACGATAAGCGCGTGCAGGAAAACATCGCGCTGCTGGAAGACGAATACGATCCCACCGAGCTGTCCGACGACGTCTGGCGCGAGGTGAAGCTGCACTACATCGGTCTGCTGATCAACCACAAGCAGCCCGAACTGGCCGAGACCTTCTTCAACTCGGTGTGCTGCAACATCCTCAACCGCACCTACTTCCACAACGACTTCATCTTCGTGCGGCCGGCGGTATCGACCGAATACATCGAACCGGCGGAAGGCCTGCCGACCTACCGCGTTTACTATCCGGCGAAGGACGGCTTGCGCTTCACGCTCAAGCGCATCGTCACCAACTTCCAGCTGCAAGCGGAATTTGCCGACCTCGACCGCGACATCGGCTTCGTCGAAAGCCGCATGCGCGCCATGTTCGGCAGCGAGCTGCTGGAGCCGAACCACCAGATCCAGGTGCTCTCCAGCCTGTTCTACCGCAACAAGGGCGCCTACATCGTCGGCAAGGGCATCAACGGCAACCGCATCTATCCCTTCGTCGTCCCGATCCTCTACAACCGCAAGGGCGAGCTGATCCTCGACACCGTGCTGTTCGATCCGACGCTGATCACGGTGCTGTTTTCGTTTACGCGCGCCTACTTCATGGTCGACATGGAGGTGCCGTCCGCCTACGTGCAATTCCTGCGCTCGCTGATGCCCTACAAGCCGCGCAGCGAGCTCTACACCATCCTCGGCCTGCAGAAGCTGGGCAAGGCGGCGTTCTATCGCGACTACCTGCACCACCTCAACCATTCCTCGGACTGCTTCGAGATCGCGCCCGGTATCAAGGGCCTGGTGATGGTGGTATTCGCGCTGCCGTCCTTTCCCTATGTGTTCAAGGTGATCAAGGACCACTTCCCGCCGCCCAAGGACACCACGCGCCAGCAGGTGAAGGACAAGTACCTGCTGGTGAAATACCACGACCGCGTGGGCCGCATGGCCGATACGCTGGAGTATTCCAACGTCGCCTTCCCGCGCTCGCGCTTCGCCGACGAGCTGCTCGCCGAGCTGAAGGAACTGGCGCCCTCGATCACCTCGGAAGAGGGTAACGAAGTCATCATTCGCCACGTGTACATCGAGCGCCGCATGACGCCGCTGAACATCTGGCTCGCCGAGGCGGAGAAGCGCGGCGACCATGCGGCGATGGAACATGCCATCGTCGAGTACGGCAATGCGATCAAGGACATGGTCGGCGTGAACATCTTCCCCGGCGACATGCTGTACAAGAACTTCGGCGTGACCAAGCATGGCCGCGTGGTGTTCTACGACTACGACGAGATCGAGTACATCACCGACTGCAACTTCCGCGCGATTCCGGAACCGCGCAACGAAGAGGACGAGATGTCGAGCGAGCCGTGGTACCCGATCGGGAAGCACGACGTATTCCCCGAGCAGTTCGGCACTTTCCTGCTCGGCAATCCCGAAGTGCGCAGGCACTTCATGAAGCACCATGCCGACCTGCTGACGCCCGAGTGGTGGCAGCGGGCCAAGCAAAGAATCCTCGACGGCCATGTGGAAGACGTCTTCCCGTATCCGCAGGAATTGCGTTTCAGTTACAAACCCCTGGCGACGGTGCCGAGCCATCTCGCGGCCTAGCCATTCATCCCTGGAGAATCACATGAACGATCCCATTGTCATCGTCGGCGCCGCCCGCACTCCCATGGGCGCCTTCCAAGGCGACTTTTCCTCGCTGTCCGCGTCGGACCTCGGCGCAGTGGCGATCCGTGCAGCCGTCGAGCGCGCCAACCTCGAACCCAAGTTCGTCGAGGAAGTCCTGTTCGGCAACTGCCTGATGGCGGGCCAGGGCCAGGCCCCGGCGCGCCAGGCGCTGCTGAAGGCCGGCCTGCCGGTCTCCACCGGCGCGGTCACGCTGTCGAAGATGTGCGGCTCCGCGATGAAGACCACGATGATGGCCTTCGACGCGCTGATGGCCGGCAGCAATGACGTCATCGTCGCCGGCGGCATGGAATCGATGACGAACGCGCCCTACCTGATCCCGAAGGCGCGCGGCGGCTATCGCATCGGCCACGGCATGATGTACGACCACATGATGCTCGACGGTCTGGAAGACGCCTACGAGAAGGGCCGTGCAATGGGCACCTTCGCCGAAGAGTGCGTCGCCAAGTACCAGTTCACGCGTGAAGAGCAGGATGCCTACGCGGTCGAATCCGTGAAGCGCGCACAGGCCGCCACCAACGACGGTTCCTTCAAGTGGGAAATCGCGCCGGTGACGGTGGCGGCCAAGTCCGGTGACGTCGTGATCGACAAGGACGAAGGCCCGCTGAAAGCCAAGCCGGAAAAGATTCCGAGCCTGAAGCCGGCATTCAAGAAGGACGGCACCATCACCGCTGCTTCCTCGTCCTCGATCAACGACGGCGCCGCCGCGCTGGTGCTGATGCGCGAATCGACCGCCAAGAAATTGGGCTGCACGCCGATCGCGCGCATCCTCGGCCACGCCAGCCACGCGCAGGAACCGAACTGGTTCACCACCGCTCCGGTCGGCGCGATCGAAAAGCTGTACAAGAAGCTGAACCTGACGACCAAGGACGTCGACCTGTTCGAGATCAACGAAGCCTTTGCCGCCGTGCCGATGGCCGCGATGAAGGAACACGGCATCGAGCACAGCAAGGTCAACATCCACGGCGGCGCCTGCGCGCTGGGCCACCCGATCGGCGCTTCCGGTGCCCGCATCATCGTCACGCTGATCGGCGCGCTGAAGAAGACCGGCGGCAAGCTGGGCGTCGCTTCGCTGTGCATCGGCGGCGGTGAAGGCACGGCGATGGCGATCGAGCTGGTGTAAGGCGTTGTTGCCTGCATGACCGCAGGCGTTCCGCTCATAGAGAAATTCCCTCCCCTTCAAGGGGAGGGCTAGGGTGGGGATGGGTTCCGATAGCAAGTGAACCGGCGTCAAACCCATTCCCACCCCAACCCTCCCCTTGAAGGGGAGGGAGTAGTCGGCTTACAACCTTTCCACGGCAACGCTTGCAAGCGTTGCCGAATCGCCCGGCGCGACGCATGCGTCGCGAAACCCCGGGCGATTCCCCTTGAAGGGGAGGGAGCAGGCTTTGCAACCTTTTAACCGAACACACATGCCCACCGCCCTCATCCTCGGCGCCTCGCGCGGCATCGGCCGCGAATACGTGCGCCAGCTGCGCGCCCAAGGCTGGCGCGTGCTCGCCACTGCGCGCACCGATGCCGATATCGACTCGCTGAAGAACGAGGGCGCGGAAGCGACCAGGCTCGACGTGACCAAGCCGGAATCGCTCGCCGGCCTCGGCTGGCAGCTCGACGGCGAGAAGCTGGACCTTGCGGTGTACGTGTCGGGTGTGTATGGGCCGGGTACCGGTGCGACGGCACCGCCCAGCGCCGCCGACTTCGACAAGGTCATGCACACCAACGTGCTCGGCGCGATGCAGGCGCTTCCGGTGGTCGCACCCATGGTGGAAGCCGCGCGCGGGAGATTTGCCTTCATCAGCAGCGGCATGGGCAGCATCGCCAGCGCCGACAACACCCACGGTTGGGTGTATCGCGTGTCGAAGGCGGCGCTCAACATGGCCGTGCACAGCGCGTCGCACGACTATCCGCAGGCGATCTTCGTCGTGCTGAATCCGGGCTGGGTACAGACCGACATGGGCGGGCCGAGTGCGCCGCTCACGGTGCAGGACAGCGTTTCAAGCATGCTGCGCGTGATTGCGGCGCTGCAGCCGCAGGACAGCGGCGGTGCGCGCGAGCCGGACGGCAGCGTGATGCCGTGGTGACCTCGACAAGAACAGACTAGGGAAGCGACATGGTTTTATCCGAACAGCATGAAATGATCCGCGACGCGCTGCGTGCTTTTTCGCAGGAGCGCCTCGCGCCCAACGCCGCGCGCTGGGACAAGGAACATCACTTCCCGAAGGAAGAACTGAAAGGTCTCGCTGAACTGGGCGCCTTCGGCGTCGCGGTGCCGGAAGAGCTGGGCGGCGCAGGCCTCGACTATCTCTCATTGGCGCTGGTGCTCGAAGAGATCGCGGCCGGCGACGGCGGCACCTCCACCGTCATCTCGGTGAACAACTGCCCGGTGTGCAGCATCGCGATGATGTACGCCAACGACGAACAGAAGGAACGCTTCCTCAAGCCGCTGGCGCGCGGCGACATGCTCGGCGCCTTCTGCCTCACCGAGCCGCATGTCGGCAGCGATGCTTCCGCGCTGCGCACGACCGCCACGCGTGAGGGCAACGAGTATGTGCTGAACGGCGTAAAGCAGTTCATCACCAGCGGCAAATACGCCGACGTGGCGATCGTCATGGCGGTCACCGACCGCGAGGCCGGCAAGCGCGGCATCAGCGCATTCTGGGTGCCGACGAACACGCCGGGCTACGTGGTGGCGCGCCTCGAAGAGAAGATGGGCCAGCATTCGTCGGACACCGCGCAGATCCTGTTCGAGAACTGCCGCATTCCCGCCGCCAACCTGATCGGCGAGGAAGGACAGGGCTACAAGATCGCGCTGTCCGGCCTCGAGGGCGGGCGCATCGGCATCGCGGCGCAATCGGTCGGCATGGCGCGCGCCGCGTTCGAGGCGGCGTTGGCCTATGCAAAGGAGCGCACCAGCTTCGGCAAGACGCTGTTCGAGCATCAGGCCGTGCAGTTCAAGCTCTCCGACATGGCGACGCAACTCGAAGCCGCGCGCCAGCTGATCTGGCATGCGGCCAGCCTGAAGGACGCCGGCAAGCCCTGCCTGAAGGAAGCGGCAATGGCGAAACTGTTCGCCAGCGAAATGGCCGAGCGCATCTGCTCCGACGCCATCCAGGTCCACGGCGGCTACGGCTACGTGAGCGATTTCCCGGTGGAGCGCATCTATCGCGACGTGCGCGTCTGCCAGATCTACGAAGGTACCAGCGACATCCAGAAGATCCTCATCGGCCGGGCACTCGCCTGAGCCATTACAACAAGGAGACAGGCATGGCAGGAGACTCGCAAGGCGCAATCGATTTCTACTTCGATTTCTCGTCTCCGTACGGTTACTTCGCCGCCGCGCGCATCGACGCGCTCGCCGCGAAATACGGCCGCACGGTGAACTGGCATCCGCTGCTGCTGGGTGTGGTTTTCAAGATCACCGGCGGCCAGCCGCTGCCGATGGTGCCGCTCAAGGGCGATTACGTCTATCGCGACTTCGAGCGCTGCGCCCGCTTCTACAACATTCCCTATGCGCGTCCCGATGTCTTTCCGATTCCGACGCAGCTGGCCGCCCGCGCCATGCTGTGGGTGCAGGAACACCTTGGCGCGGAGAAGGGCGTGCAGTTCGCCAAGGCCGTGTATGCGGCCTACTTCGTCGATGGCAAGACCATCACCGAAGCCGAGGTGCTGATCCCGCTGGCGACGCGCCTGGGCATCGACGGTGCCGCGATGATCGACGGCGCCAACAGCGAGCCGGTGAAGGCAAAGATGAAGGTCGCGATGGAAGAGGCCGTCGAGCGCAAGGTGTTCGGCTCCCCCTTCGTCATCGCCGACGGCGAGCCGTTCTGGGGCGTGGACCGCTTCGACCAGCTCGAACACTTCCTGAAGCACGGCAAACTTTGAGAGGACGGCCATGACGATGAAGAAAGGCCACAAAGCCCTCGTCGACGAGGCGATGGCGCAGGTGAAGACCTACAGCGTCGAGGAAGCGAAGGCCAAGCTCGGCGATCCGAACGTGCAGTTCGTCGACGTGCGCGACGTGCGCGAGCTGGAGCGCGACGGCGTGATTCCGGGCGCGTTCCCGGCGCCGCGCGGCATGATCGAATTCTGGGTCGATCCCGATTCGCCGTACTTCAAGCCGGTGTTCGGCGAGAACAAGGAATACATCTTCTTCTGTGCCGCCGGCTGGCGCAGCGCCCTCACGACCAAGACGGTGCAGGACATGGGCATGGAGAAGGTCGCCCACATCGAGGGTGGCTTCTCCGCCTGGAAGGCAGCGGGCGGACCGGTGGCCGAGAAAGCGAAGAAGGGCTGATGGCACGTTTCGAGTTGGTCGCGTTCGACTGCGACGGCGTATTGGTGGACACCGAGCCGGTGACCTGCGGCGTGCTGGCCGCGATGCTGGGCGAGCTCGGCTGGAAGCTCACGACCGAGGAGGCGATGCGCATCTTCGTCGGCCGTCTCGTGCGCGACGAATTGCCGATGATCGAGGCGAACATCGGCGGCACGATGCCGGCGGATTTCTACACGCGCTTCGTGGAGCGGCGCAATGCGGCCTTGCTGGAAGGCGTAGAACCGGTACGCAACATCCGCACGGCGCTCGATGCACTGGTCGCGCATGAGGTGGACTTCTGCGTTGCCTCAGGCGCCGACCGCGCCAAGATGCACATCACGCTTGGACAGACGGGCTTGCTGCCGCTGTTCGAAGACAAGATGTTCAGCGGCATGGAAGTGGCGCGCACCAAGCCGGCGCCAGACGTCTATCTCGCGGCGGCGCGGGCCTTCGGCGCCGATCCGGCGCGCTGCGTGGTGATCGAAGACACGCCGACCGGCATCGCGGCCGGCATTGCGGCGGGCATGACGGTCTACGGCTATGCCGAGCGCATGGATGCGCACCGGTTGCGCGACGCGGGTGCGGTCGAAGTGTTCGATGACATGGCACGCCTTGCCGAGCTGGTGCTCTGATGGGCAAGACGACTACGACGGCCTGTCCCTGCGGCGGCAAGGACTACACCAGCTGCTGCGGCCGCTTCATCGACGGCGGTGAGATTCCGCAGACCGCCGAGCAGCTGATGCGCTCGCGCTACACCGCCTACACGCGGCATGACGATGCGTATCTGAAAGCGACATGGCATGCGAGCACGCGCCCCGCGGAGCCCGTGGCGCAGGAAGACGGATTGAAGTGGCTGGGACTCGAAGTGCGCAAGCACGTCCCGGCCGGCGAGGAGGCGACCGTAGAGTTCGTCGCTCGCTGCAAGACAGGGGGGCGCGCGCAGCGGCTGCATGAGCTCAGCCGTTTCGTGCGCGAGGCGGGCCGTTGGTATTACGTCGACGGCGTGTTTCCGGAAAACGCATGAGTGGAGAGTCCGCTATGACGACCCTGTTGGAGACGAGCTACGACCGCGGCGCGACCGATCAGCCGCTGATCGAGCAGACCATCGGTGATTTCTTCGATGCCATGACGGCGCGCGTGCCCGAGAACGAGGCGCTCGTGTCCTGCCATCAGCAGTTGCGCTACACCTACCGCGACTTGCAGCGCGAATCGAATCGCCTTGCCAGCGCCTTGCTGGAAAGCGGCATCAAGCCCGGAGACCGGGTCGGCATCTGGTCGCACAACAATGCGCAGTGGCTCATCACGCAGCTGGCCACGGCGAAGGCGGGCATCGTGCTCGTCAATATCAATCCGGCTTACCGTACTGCCGAGCTGGAATACGCGCTGAACAAGGTCGGCTGCAAGGCGCTGATCACGATGACGGCGTTCAAGACCAGCAACTATCTCGACATGCTGCGCGCCGTGGCGCCCGAGGTGGACGGCGCCAAGCCGGGCGCACTGAAGGCCGCGCGTCTGCCGGAACTGAAGCTGGTGGTCCAGCTGAGCGACGAGGACGTGCCCGGCATGCTGCGCTTCGCCGACCTGATGCAGCGCGGCTCCGCCGACGACCCGCGCCTGCCGCAGATCGCCGCCACATTGAAGGCGACCGACCCGATCAACATCCAGTTCACCAGCGGCACGACCGGCTTTCCGAAAGGCGCCACGCTCACGCACCGCAACGTGCTGAACAACGGCTACTTCATCGGCGAAGCCATGCGCCTGGCGCCGCAGGACCGGCTCTGCATTCCGGTGCCGCTCTACCACTGCTTCGGCATGGTGCTCGGCAACCTCGCCTGTCTTACGCACGGCGCCACGATCGTCTATCCGAACGATGCCTTCGAGCCGCTCAGCGTGCTGCAGGCGGTGCAGCAGGAGCGTTGCACCGGCCTGCACGGCGTGCCGACGATGTTCATCGCCGAGCTCGACCATCCGCGCTTCAAGGAATTCGACCTGTCGACGCTGCGCACCGGCATCATGGCCGGTTCGCCGTGCCCGATCGAGGTGATGAAGCGGGTGGTGAGCGACATGCACATGTCGGAAGTCACCATTGCCTACGGCATGACCGAGACCAGTCCGGTGAGCTGCCAGAGCACCACCGATACACCGCTCGAGCGCCGGGTGTCCACAGTGGGCAAGGTGCAGCCGCACCTGGAAGTGAAGATTGCCGATCCCGATACCGGTGCGCCCATGCCGCCCGGCGCGACCGGCGAACTCTGCACGCGCGGCTATTCGGTGATGCACGGCTACTGGGGCGACCCGGAGAAGACCGCCGAGGCCATCGACGCCGACAGCTGGATGCATACCGGCGACCTCGCCACGATGGATGCGGAAGGCTATGTGAACATCGTCGGTCGAATCAAGGACATGGTGATCCGCGGCGGCGAGAACATCTATCCGCGCGAGATCGAAGAATTCCTCTATCGCCATCCGGCGGTTCAGGACGTGCAGGTGGTCGGCGTGCCGGACAAGAAATACGGCGAGGAACTCTGCGCCTGGATCGTCGTGCGTCCCGGCATGCAGACCGACGAGGACGCGATCCGCGCGTTCTGCCAGGGCCAGATCGCCCACTACAAGATCCCGAAATACATCCGCTTCGTGGACGCCTTTCCGATGACCGTCACCGGCAAGGTGCAGAAGTTTCGCATCCGCGAGCAGATGAAGCAGGACCTCCATCTCGAAGAAGACAAGACAGCCTGACCATAAGGAAAACGTATGCCGCACATCGAAAGCAAGCTCAATCCGCGCAGCGAGGATTTCAAGGGGAACGCCGAAGCCATGCAGCGCCTGGTCGACGACCTGAAGGCGAAGGTGGAAAAGCTCGCCCAGGGCGGCGGCGAGGAGGCGCGCAAGAAGCACACCGCGCGCGGCAAGCTGCTGCCGCGCGACCGCGTGCAGATGCTGCTCGATCCGGGCACGCCTTTCCTGGAGCTGTCGCAGATGGCGGCCTACGACATGTACGGCAATGCAGCGCCTGCGGCGGGCATCATCACCGGCATCGGCCGCGTGGCCGGGCAGGAGTGCGTCATCGTCTGCAACGACGCGACGGTGAAGGGCGGCACCTACTATCCGGTCACGGTGAAGAAGCACCTGCGCGCGCAGGAGATCGCGGACCAGAACAACCTGCCGTGCATTTATCTGGTGGACTCCGGCGGCGCCAACCTGCCGAACCAGGACGACGTGTTCCCCGACCGCGACCACTTCGGCCGCATCTTCTTCAACCAGGCCAACCTCTCCGCCAAGGGCATTCCGCAGATCGCGGTGGTGATGGGATCGTGCACCGCGGGCGGCGCCTATGTTCCGGCGATGAGCGACGAGTCCATCATCGTGAAGGAGCAGGGCACCATTTTCCTCGGCGGTCCGCCGCTGGTGAAGGCGGCCACCGGCGAGGTGGTGAGCGCGGAAGACCTGGGCGGCGGCGACGTGCATACGCGCCTGTCCGGCGTGGTGGACCATCTGGCGCAGAACGACATGCATGCGCTGTCCATCGCCCGCAAGATCGTCGGCAACCTCAATCGCCAGAAACCGCAGCAGCTGGTGCTGCGCGAACCGGTCGCGCCGAAGTACGACCCGAAGGAACTCTACGGCGTCATCCCGACCGATACGCGCAAGCCCTTCGACGTGCGCGAGGTGATCGCCCGCATCGTCGACGGCAGCGAGTTCGACGAATTCAAGGCGCGCTACGGCACCACGCTGGTGTGCGGCTTCGCGCATATCTTCGGCATGCCGGTCGGCATCATCGCCAACAACGGCATCCTGTTCTCGGAATCGGCGCTGAAGGGTACGCACTTCATCGAGCTGTGCTGCCAGCGCAAGATCCCGCTGGTCTTCCTGCAGAACATCACCGGCTTCATGGTCGGCCGCAAGTACGAGAATGAAGGCATCGCGCGCAATGGGGCGAAGATGGTGACGGCGGTGTCGACCGCGTCCGTGCCGAAGTTCACGGTGATCATCGGCGGCAGCTTCGGTGCCGGCAACTACGGCATGTGCGGCCGGGCGTTCTCGCCGCGCTTCATGTGGATGTGGCCGAATGCGCGCATCTCGGTGATGGGCGGCGAGCAGGCGGCGTCGGTGCTGGCCACCGTCAAGCGCGACGGCATCGAAGGCAAGGGCGGCAGCTGGTCGAAGGATGAAGAGGAAGCGTTCAAGTCGCCGATCCGCGAGCAGTATGAGCACCAGGGCCATCCGTATTACGCGTCGGCGCGGTTGTGGGACGACGGCATCATCGATCCGGCGGATACCCGCATGGTGCTCGGCCTCGGCCTGAGCGCGTCGCTGAATGCGCCGATTCCCGAGACGAAGTTCGGCGTGTTCCGGATGTAAGGACTGCGTTGTGGACAGGACGCGCACCGTTCTCCATTCCCCGGCTGCCCCGTTTTTGGAGGGCAATGTTGTCGGAATGATTAGAATGCGCGAGCGTCCACCTCAACCAGGAGTCTCCATGCGTCTTCGCCGTCTTTCCCTCGCTCCCGCTGCAGCCGCCTTCGTCAGCGGCTGTGCATCCGTCACGGGCGGCAATGTCCAGTCGATGATCGTCGTCGCCGCCGAGAAGGGCGGCAAGGATGTGGCCGGCGCGGAATGCGTCCTGAGCAACAACAAGGGAAGCTGGCGGGTGAAGACGCCGGGCGAAGCGACCATCGTGCGCTCCAATGCCGCGATGACGGTCAAGTGCG
>SPQI01000187.1 GCA_004570315.1 Oxalobacteraceae bacterium OM1
CGATCCACGCGCGCTGGCTTGCGCGTGCGAGAACCTCCATCGCCTTGGCGTCGACGACCGCGTCGAATTGCAGCAGTCCGATCTGTTCCCCGCCGTGCGCGCGGGACTGGTGGTGTGCAATCCGCCTTGGCTGCCGGGCCGTCCGAGCTCGCCCATCGAGTCAGCCATCTACGACCCCGACAGCCGCATGCTGCGCGGCTATCTCGCGCAGCTGGCCGATCATCTCGAAGAAAAAGGGGAAGGCTGGCTGATCCTGTCCGATTTCGCCGAGCATCTCGGCTTGCGTTCGCGCGATGAGCTCTTGTCGTGGATCGACGCGGGCCATCTGCGGGTGACGGGACGGATCGATACGAAGCCGAGGCACGGAAAGGCGGCGGACCCGAGCGATCCGCTGCATGCGGCGCGGTCGAAGGAAATGACGTCGCTGTGGCGGCTGGCGAGGAAATAGACGCGATCAGGACTTCGAGTGCAGGGAGGACCCATGCAGTTCCACGTCGGCAGGCTCATCGATCACATTCATCTGCGCGTCGCCGATCTCGACGCGAGCAAGCGCTTCTACCGGGCCGTGCTTGACGCGCTCGGCAAGAGCAACGTCTACCGCGAAAGCGAGGCGCACTTTTCTGCGGACGAACTCTGGGTCGACCAGGCCGACGGCCCGGTGTCGCGCGTGCATCTGGCTTTCCAGGCGCCCGACCGCCAGACCGTCGATGCCTTTCATGCCGCTGCGCTGGCCGCAGGCGGCCGCGACAACGGCCCGCCCGGCGAACGCGGCTATCATCCCGGCTACTATGGCGCCTTCGTCCTCGATCCGGACGGCAACAACATCGAAGCGGTCTTCCACGGCCCGGCCGACCGCTCAGCGCCTTCGGTGGTCATCACGCCGGCAAGCTGAGCGGGCCGGCGCTACTTTCCGCGCTTCGTGCCGGAGGACGTCTTGGCGCGGCGGCGTGCGGGAGAAGCCTGCCGCGCTTCCCATGCCCGCAAGGCGTCGCGATAACGCTCCATCGCCTCCTCGTACCGGTCGAACACGCACGGCGAACAGCCGCTGCCGCAGCACTCCTCGAGTTCTGGTTGCCGCGGCGGTTCGGGTTTCGGATCGGCGAGAGGGCGTGCGCTCATGGAAGCAGATCGAGGGCGGGAAATCTTTAGTGTAATGGTCGGCCGGCGCCTTTTCGAAGGCGGACTGATGGCGTGTCGAATTTCGCCCCGTCCATTCGTCGTATGGTGCAGGCAGGACAAGCGATCTGCCCGAACCATGAGAGGAGCCAGCATGCTGTATTTCGTCGCAATTCACCACCCGGACGATTACGATCCCGCCGTCGAGGACGAAGCGATGTCGCGCGATATCGACGTGCTCAACGAGGAAATGATCGCTGCCGGCGTCAGGCGCTTCGCCGGCGGCCTTCGTCCGGTCAGCAGCGCCACGTCGCTGCGGGTGCAGCCGGACGGCAAGGTGCGTGTGACCGACGGCCCGTACCTGGAGACCAAGGAGCACATCGGCGGGTTCTGGCTGCTGGAGGTCGCCGACCGGGACGCGGCACTGGCATGGGGGCAAAAGGCAGCGATTGCGTGCCGGGCACCGGTCGAGGTGCGGCCGTTCTATTGAGAGCTTGCCGTGCCGAATTGCTCTGCCGGCCGCCTGCACTACCTTGATCCCTCGCAGCGTCCTGTTCCCGCATGACACCCGAGCGGGATAAGGCAATTATTCATATGCAGAAAGATTGCATTCGCCGTTTGCAGCTTTATCGAAGCATGCCGCCGAACTAGAGTGTTTTCCACGGCCACCGCCGCGCTATCGACTCTAGGAGATCCGCCATGCTTATCCAAGCCCACACCGTAATCCGCACCACTCTTGCTGCTGCTGCCGCCGCTACGATGGTTGGCGCCGCCGCCGCTCCCGTCACGTACAGCAAAGCTCCCACCGACGACGCCGCGCTGGTGCGGCGTCTCCCTGGCTTTACTAATCACACTGCCAACGTCAATGGCACTACGCTGCATTACGTCATGGGCGGCAAAGGCGCACCGCTCGTTCTGCTGCCCGGTTGGCCGCAGACCTGGTGGGAATTCAACAAAATCATGCCGAAGCTGGCGGAGCATTACACGGTCATTGCCGTCGATATCCGGGGCCAAGGCAGTTCGGCAAAACCCGCCGGTGGCTACGACAAGAAAACCATGGCCGAAGACGTCAAGCAGCTGATTGGCCAACTTGGCTACGACAAGGCCTTTGTCGCCGGCCACGACATTGGCTCCCAGGTAGCGTGGGCGTTGGCGGCAAACCATCCCGAGGTGGTGCAAAAGCTGGTCATGATGGATGTGCCGCATTCCGACGTGAGCTTGTTCCAATGGCCGATCGTGCCAACGACAACGACATTCGGTGCCAGTGAGAAGATCGATGAAAAGGCGCCGTTCCCGTGGTGGTTTGCCTTTCACCAGGTCAAAGGGCTTCCCGAGAAGCTGCTTGCGGGACGAGAGCATCTGGAGCAGGAATGGATCTTTACCTACCTGATGAAAGACGAGTCGGTGCTGTCGTCGTTCGACCGTGCGGTCTACGCGAATGCGTACAAGACGCCGGCTGCGATCCGCGCGGGTAATGCCTGGTATCAGAGCTTCACGCAGGATATCGCCGATCAAAAGACCTACGCCAAGGTCGCCGTGCCGGTACTTGGCATTGCCGGTCCCGGCTATGGCTGGCTGAACGGTTTCCTGTCGACGTACGCGACCGACGCGCGTACGGTGAAGATCAACAGCGGCCATTTCATGGCCGAGGAAGCACCGGCCGAAACCTTGTCCCAGCTGGAGACGTTCCTGAAGTGAGGCTCACGCGGGTGCTGATTTTCGTTAGCACCCGCAACCGCAGTGCCTACACCAACATGGATCCAAAGCGGTCCGCGAGCCAATCAATGAAGACGCGCTGCCGGTTGCTCACATACCGGTTCGGCGGATACACCACATAAAACGGATACCGGGCAGGGCGCCATTCGTCGAGTATCGGCACCAATGTCCCCGCCTGAACGTGGGACCGCGCCATGTACCAGAACGTCTGGATAATGCCCAACCCGGCCAGGGCTGCCGCGACGTGCCCATTGCTCTCGTTGACCCGAATCCCCGGCGTACCAATGATCTCGTGCTCCTCTGCCCCGCGCGCAAAGCGCATCGGGACCACACGGCTGGTCCGCGTCGACACATAACCGGCAACCAAGTGGCTCTGCTCGATTTCGCTTGGATGACGTGGTGTTCCGCGTTCCTTGAGATAGCCGGGCGACGCGCATGTGACCCACGCGCTCTTTCCAATCGGGCGCGCGACCAGCGATAGATCGGTCAACTCGCCACCACGGATCACGCAGTCCACGTTATCGCTGATGAGGTCGACATGGCGGTCGCTGATCCCGACATCGATTTGAATCTCCGGATAGCGCGCGAGGAATTCGGGTAGCGCCGGAATCACCAGCAATGTCGCAGTCGAACTCCCCATGTCGACGCGCAGACGCCCGCGCGGCCGGTTCTGGGTCGCCTGGAATCCGCTATCGATATCGTCCAGTTCGGCAAGCAGCCGCACCGCCTTCTCGTAGTAAGTCGCGCCCTCCGGCGTAACGGATACGCGCCGTGTCGTGCGCTGCAGCAGCTTGACCCGCAGGTGCTGTTCCAGACTCTGGACCAGCTTGGTCACGGTGGCATTCGGCATGTCGAGCAAGTCTGCCGCTTTGGTAAATGTCCCCGCTTCGACTACCCGCGTGAACGCCCGCATTGCCGCAAGCTGGTCCATGACGCTGCCTTTTATTTCTATATATGAATAGTGATTTCGAATTTTACGCCTTTATCGAATAATCCCGCTGTCCTACAGTGACTCATCCCCACCGCGATTGGCGCAGTCCGCCAATCCCCATCTCAAAGGAGTCACAACCATGAGCAAGAAACTGGAAGGAAAAATCGCCCTCGTCACCGGTGGCACGACCGGCATCGGCCTCGCATCGGCACAGGAACTCGCCGCCCAGGGCGCCACCGTGTTTGTCACCGGCCGCCGCCAGGAACAGCTCGACGCCGCAGTCAAGACGATCGGCCCACAGGCCATCGGCATCCGTAGCGACATTTCCAACCTGGCCGACTTGGACCGGGTCTACGCCCAGATCAAACAGCAAGTCGGTCACCTCGACATTCTCTTCGCGAACGCAGGCGGGGGCGACATGATGCCGCTGGCTGCCGTCACTGAAGAGCATGTCGACCGCATCCTCAGCAGCAACGTGAAGGGCACGCTGTTCACGGTGCAAAAAGCGCTGCCGCTGCTGAAGGACGGTAGCTCGATCATTTTGACCGGCTCCACCACGTCGGTGAAGGGAACTGAAAATTTCAGCGTCTACAGTGCCAGCAAGGCTGCGGTTCGCAATTTCGCGCGCTCCTGGCTGCTCGACCTGAAACCGCGCGGCATCCGCGTGAACGTTATCAGCCCCGGGCCGATTCACACCCCGGGCGTCGAAGGCCTCGTTCCCACTGAACATCAAGCAGGCTTGCTTGCCCACTTGGCCAGCCTGGTGCCCGTCGGGCGCATGGGTCAACCCAGTGAAGTTGCGAAGGCGGTGAGCTTCCTTGCCTCGAGCGACAGCAGCTTCATCAACGGCATCGAGCTGTTTGTCGACGGCGGCATGGCCCAGGTCTGATGCGCTTGCGCACGCCGCGCTGTCCGCGGCGTGCGCCTCCCACACATCGAACATCTATTGACTTACCGAAGTCGCCGCGGCGCTCGAAGCGTTTCCCGATTGATGCGGAAGGGCTTCGAGCACCGCCTAATCAAAGCCAGACATATGATTTCCCTGTACACCTGGGCGACGCCGAACGGTCGCAAAGTATCGATCATGCTCGAAGAGCTGGGCGTGGACTATGAGGTCTACCCGGTCAACCTTGGCAAGGGTGAGCAGTTCTTCCCATCGTTTTTGAAAATCTCGCCGAACAACAAGATTCCGGCCATCGTCGATGAGACCGAGGACGCAGTCGCATCCGTCTTCGAAAGCGGCGCCATCCTGACGTACCTCGCCGAAAAGTACGGTCAGTTGCTGCCGGCTTCGGGGCCGGCCCGTTTCAAAACCCTCGAATGGCTTCATTGGCAGGTCGGTGGACTCGGTCCGATGCTCGGTCAGCTGGGCTACTTCGAAAAGTTCGCCCCTGAAAAGGTCCCCGCGGCAAGCGCGCGCTTCATTGCGGAAGCAGACCGTCTTCTGATCGTGATGGATAAGCAGCTTGAAACCAATGCATACCTGGCCGGTAGCGATTACAGCATCGCCGACATCGCTGCCTACCCGTGGGTCGTCAGTGCAACGACGTTCCTCGGCGATGTTCTGGAAGCCCGGATTGCCTCGAAGCCGGCGCTGCATCGGTGGATGCAAAAGATTGCGAGCCGTCCTGCGGTCAAGCGCGGCATGGCCGTGCCAATGATTTAAGGACGTGCCATGTCTTCCGGCTCGCTTGGGCAAGCATCCTCCACATCGCCGGCACCCAGCCAGCGCGCCATCATGTGGCTACTCGGCGGACTGGCGCTCCTCGGCCCGCTTTCCGTGGATGCATACCTGCCGGCCTTCGAAAGCATCCAGCAGGACTTGCATGTCGAAGCCCGGGCAGTCCAGTTCACGCTGACTGCGTATCTGGCGTCCTTCGCGTTCATGAGCCTGTGGCACGGGGCGCTATCCGATGCATTGGGGCGCCGCAAAGTCGTCTTGGTGTCGCTTGCGGTCTTTGCCGGCGCCTCGATTGGCTGCGCGTTGGCTCCCGACGTGTACTGGCTGTCCGGCTTCCGGATTCTGCAAGGGGTGGCAGCGGGCGCGGGTACGGTTGTGGGCAGGGCCATCGTCCGGGATCTGTACGAAGGCACCTCGGCGGCACGCATGCTGTCGATGGTAGGCATGATTTTTTCGCTCTCGCCCGCACTGGCGCCAATCCTTGGCGGCTGGATCGTCACTGTGTTCGCGTGGCGCGCCATCTTTGCGTTCCTGAGCATCTATACGCTGGGGCTACTCGCGTATAGCCTTCGGGCGCTACCGGAGACGCTTGTGCCGGCAAAACGTCAGTCGCTGGCGCCCGCGAGTCTGCTGCGTAGTTACCTCCGGGTGTTGACGTCTTTGACGTTTCAGTACGCGGCAGGTGCAGTCGCCTTCAATTTTGCCGGTCTGTTTTTGTTCGTCGCAGCGGCGCCTGTGATTCTCGGAACGCATCTTGGACTGTCTGCCAATCAGTTTGGATGGCAGTTTGTCCCGATGGTGGGTGGCATCTTCCTGGGATCGTTGGCGGCCAACCGTCTGGCTGGCAAGCTGGAATACCGCGGCCAGACTGCGCTCGGTTTCACTCTCCTGCTGGCGGCCGCAGCGTTCAATGCGGCATATCATGGGTTGATGCCTCCGGCCCTTCCGTGGTCGGTCACGCCGATTTTCTTCTATGCGTTTGGCATGTCCATCGCCTCACCGCCGCTCACCTTGATGGTTCTGGACTTGTTCCCGGATTTCCGCGGTGTCGTGGCATCGATGCAGGCCTTCACGATGGTCATGCTGGCGGCGCTTGCGACAGCGGTGCTCGCCCCGGCACTGCAGCATTCGTTATTCCATCTTGCGCTTGGACAGCTCGCCTTGGGCTTGGCCGGTTTGGCTGTCTGGCCGCCTACTGTGACGATCCGGGGTGAGCGCAGGTCTTGACGAGTCGATCGTTAGCTGGGGTGTACACCACCGTCCTCGTGGCCAGGTACGCTTGTTTCCATTGAAGAGTCACACCTTACATAGGAAGATCCAAAACATGGACTGGTTTTCGACAAACCTCTTTCCACACGAATTGCGGGCCTTGCTGGACGCGCTGAGCAGGGATGCACATCGGGAAACGGAGGCTGCCATCGTGAGTGCGGAATGGGCTCAGTGGCACCGGCAGAACGCTCGGCTTTCGCATCGACTTCGCGAACTGATTGAAGCCCGTTGCGCGGCGACGCAATAATCCGTTATTCCGTGAGTTGGACAAGAGTGCCGTGCCAGCGACCGATCTCCGGCCATTCGTTACCGGTCGCCGCACGAGGCTCGCACTTGTCTTCTCGCATTGAACAAGAGCAGGCCGATAGGAAGGGACGATGTGCCCGTCACGCCGAAGAAATTCGATGCGGCCAGCCAAAACTGACTTAATCCGCGAAACGGACTTCATTGCAAACGACCAGTCCGTTCCACGGTCTTCCGTCTTTACTCCACCGTCACCGATTTCGCCAGATTGCGCGGCTTGTCCACGTCCGTCCCGCGCGCCAGCGCCGTGTGATACGCCAGCAGCTGCAGCGGCACCACATGCAGGATCGGCGACAGCTTGCCGTAATGCTCCGGCAGGCGGATGACGTGCACGCCTTCGCTGGGCGTGATCTTCGAGTCGGCGTCGGCGAACACGTAGAGCTGGCCGCCGCGGGCGCGCACTTCCTGCATGTTGGACTTCAGCTTTTCGATGAGCGTGTCTTTCGGCGCCACCGTCACCACCGGCATCTCGTTCGTCACCAGCGCGAGCGGACCGTGCTTGAGTTCGCCGGCCGGATAGGCTTCGGCGTGGATGTAGGAGATCTCCTTGAGCTTGAGCGCGCCTTCGAGTGCGATCGGATAGTGCAGGCCGCGGCCCAGGAAGAGGGCGTTTTCCTTGCGCGCGAATTCCTCCGCCCAGGCGATGATCTGCGGCTCCAGCGCCAGCACCGCGCTGATGGCAGACGGCAGGTGACGCATCTGCTTCACGTAATCGGCTTCCTGCTCCTCGCTCAGATGGCCGCGCACCTGCGCCAGCGACAGCGTCAGCAGGAAGAGGGCGGCCAGCTGGGTGGTGAATGCCTTGGTCGAGGCGACGCCGACTTCCACGCCGGCGCGCGTGATGTACGACAGCATGCACTCGCGCACCATTGCGCTGGTCGATACGTTGCAGATGGTGAGCGAGTTCACCATGTCCATCGAGCGGGCGTGCTTGAGCGCGGCCAGCGTGTCGGCCGTCTCGCCGCTCTGCGAGATCGTCACCACCAGCGCATTCGGATTCGGCACGCTGTCGCGATAGCGGTATTCGCTGGCGATCTCCACGTTGACCGGAATGTGCGCCAGCGACTCGATCCAGTACTTCGCCGTCAGGCCGGCGTAGTAGCTGGTGCCGCAAGCGAGGATGAGCACCGAGTCGATCTGCTTGAAGACCTTGTAGGCCTGGTCGCCGAACAGCTCCGGCATGATCGCGGTGACGCCTTCGAGCGTGTCGCCGATGGCGCGCGGCTGCTCGAAGATTTCCTTCTGCATGTAATGGCGGTACGGGCCGAGTTCGGCGGCGCCGGTGTGGGCCAGCACGGTACGCACTTCGCGCTTCACGTCCTGGCCGTTCGCATCGACGATCCAGTAGCGCTGCAGCTGCAGGTCGACCACGTCGCCTTCTTCGAGGTAGATGATCTGGTCGGTGGTGCCGGCCAGCGCCATCGCGTCGGAGGCGAGGAAGTTCTCGCCCTTGCCCACGCCCACGATCAGCGGCGATCCCTGGCGCGCGCCGACTACGCGGTGCGGCTCGTCGCGGCAGAACACGGCGATCGCGTAGGCGCCCTGCAAGCGCTTGACGGCCTGCTGCACTGTTTCGAACAGATCGCCGGTGTAGAGATGATCAACCAGGTGGGCGATCACTTCGGTGTCGGTCTGGCTCTCGAAGCGGTAGCCGGCGGCGGTTAGCTCGGCGCGCAGCTCGTCATGGTTTTCAATGATGCCGTTGTGGACCAGCGCGATGCGTTCGCGTGAGAAATGCGGGTGGGCGTTGTGCGAGGCCGGGGCGCCATGCGTGGCCCAGCGCGTGTGGGCGATGCCGGTGAAGCCTTGCAGATGCGCCTTCTCGACCTGCGCCTGCAGGTCGGCGACGCGCGAGGTGCTGCGCGAACGCTGCAGCGTGCCGTCCACATGCAGCGCGACGCCGCAGGAGTCGTAGCCGCGGTATTCCAGGCGCTTCAAGCCTTCGATCAGGATGGGAGTGATGTCGCGTTGGGCGACGGCGCCGACGATGCCGCACATGGGAAGCTCCTTAGCAGAGGGAAACAGTGCTTCTATGCTAGGCGAGGCAATCTGAAATAAGTTTGCGGAATTTCAGACGATGTGAACGGAAATTTCGTGTTCTGAGACGCATGGAATAAAATTTCACGGAAACCATTTCGATGAAACGATATTCCGTGAAAGACGATGCCATCCAACTGGACGACCTCGACCGCCGCATCCTGAACGCGCTGCAGGCCGATGCGTCACGCACGAACAACGAGCTTGCCGCCATCGTCCACGCCTCGCCGCCGACCTGCCTGCGCCGCGTGAAGCGCCTGACCGAGGCCGGCATCATCGCCCGCCAGGTGGCCATCCTTGCACCGGAAAAAGTCGGTGCGGCCCTGACTGCCATCGTCGAAATCACGCTCGACAACCAGGCCGCCGAGCGCTACACCGAGTTCGAGGCGCTGGTCGCCGCCGAACCGGCCGTGCTGCAGTGCTACCGCGTCTCGCCCGGCCCCGACTTCGTGCTCATCGTGCAAGTGGCCGACATGCCGGCCTACCACGCGCTGGCGCACCGGCTCTTCGCCACGCAGGCCAACATCCGCAACGTGCGCAGCTTCTTTTCGCTTCACCGCAGCAAGTTCGAGACCCGCATCGCGGTGTAGCCGGACTTGCACTTACTTCTTGATCTTCACCGGCCGGGTCCAGCCCTCGATCGTGACCTGCTTGGCGCGCGACACGGTCAGCTTGCCGGCCGGCGCGTCCTTGGTCAGTGTCGTGCCGGCGCCGAGCGTCGCGCCTTTGCCGACCGTGACGGGCGCCACCAATTGCGTATCGCTGCCGATGAAGGCTTCGTCTTCGATAATCGTCCGAAATTTGTTCGCGCCGTCGTAATTGCAGGTGATCGTGCCCGCGCCGATGTTCACACGCGAGCCCACAGTCGCATCGCCCACGTAGGCCAGGTGGTTGGCCTTGCTGTGCGCCGCGATCTGGCTGTTCTTCACTTCGACGAAGTTGCCGATGTGGACGTCCTCGCCGAGCTCCGTGCCGGGGCGCAGTCGCGCATACGGCCCGATGGCGGATTGCGGGCCGACGATCGCCTCCTCGATATGGCAGAAGGGCTTGATCTCCGCGCCGCGGCCGATCTTCGCATTGCGGATCACGCAGTGCGCGCCGATGCGTGCGCCGTCCTCGATTTCCACTGTGCCCTCGAACACGCAGTTCACGTCGATGCTGACGTCGCGTCCGCAGGTCAGCGTGCCGCGCACATCGATGCGGGCCGGATCGGCCAGCGTCACGCCGCGCTCGAGCAACGCCTGGGCGATGTTCGTCTGATGAATCCGTTCCAGCTCCGCCAGCTGCACCTTGCTGTTCACGCCCAGCGTTTCCCACACGGCCGCCGGCTGCGCCGACACGACTTCCACGTCGTCGGCCACCGCCTTCGCCACGATGTCCGTGAGGTAATACTCTTTCTGGGCGTTGTCGTTGGAGAGGCCGGCCAGCCAGCGCTTGAGATGCGCCGTCGGCACGACCATGATGCCGGTGTTCACTTCGCGGATCGCGCGTTGCTCCTCGCTGGCATCCTTCTGTTCGACAATGCCGACGATCTTGCCGCCGCGCCGCACGATGCGTCCGTATCCAGTCGGATCTTGCAGTTCGACAGTGAGGATTGCCAACTTATTACCGGCGGCGCTGTCCAACAGTTGCTGCAGGGACTGCGCCGTGGTGAGCGGCACGTCGCCGTAGAGCACCAGCGTCGGCACGGTGTCGTCCAGATGCGGCACGGCCTGCATCACTGCATGGCCGGTGCCGAGCTGCGGCTCCTGGCGCACGAATGACAGATCCGGCGCGCCGAGCGCCTGCGGCACCGCATCGCCGCCGTGGCCATAGACAACGCACAAGGCCGTCGGCGACAGGGCGCGCGCGGTATCGATAACATGAGAGAGCAGCGGCTTGCCCGCCAGCGGATGCAGGACCTTCGGCAACGCCGACTGCATGCGTTTGCCCATGCCTGCGGCGAGGATGACGATATTCATGGAAGACGATAGGAAGTGATGCAAAAGTTTATCACGCGCTCCCAACGCGACTGGCTCGTGCGCCTGGTCGCCCTGGGCATGCTGTTACTGGCCGCCGGCTGCAGTGCGGTGCGCATCGGCTATGCCAACGGCGAGACCTTTCTCTACTGGTGGCTGGACGGTTACGTCGATTTCCGCGACGAACAGAAACCCTGGGTCAAGGAGCACATCGCCGACTTCATGCAGTGGCACCGCAAGACCCAGCTGCGCGACTACGCCCAGCTGCTCGCGCGCACCCAGCAGCAGATCAAGGGCCACGTCAGCGGAGCCGATGTGCTCAACATCTATGCTGCGGTCAAGCAGCGCGCCCGCGTCACCATCGACCACGAACTGCCGCACCTGACCGACCTGGCGCTCTCCATCACGCCCGAGCAGATTTCCCACCTGGAACGCAAGTTTGACGCCAATAACGATACGTATCGTAGGGACAACCTTCGGGGCGATCTTGAGTATCGTCAAGACAACCGTTTCCGCAAGGTCATGAAACAGGCGGAGTACTGGTTCGGCGATTTCAGCCATCAACAGGAGGATGAAATTCGCGCTGCCTCGAACGCCCGGCCGCTCGACAACGAGCTATGGATGCAGGAACGCATCCGCCGCCAGCAGATGATGATCGCCATGCTGAAAAAGATCCAGGCGGAAAAACCGCCGCGCGAGAAGGTGACGGCGATGCTGAAGGAGTATGCGGACCTGGGCTTCGAGGGGTTTATCTACCGCGAGCACAAGGAGTTCTTCGATGCGACGCGCAACGGCATGGCGGGGATGGTGGCGATCATCATCAATGTCGCCACGCCGGAGCAGAAGGCGCATGCGATGAAGCGGCTGCAGAAGTACATCGAGGATTGCGAGAATTTGGCAGCGCGGCAGTGAGGGGCGGTGGTGACGCGGCAGATGTTCTAACGTAATCCGCCGCACCCGCCGCATCTCGCCAAGATCCCCGTCATTCCGGCGAACGCCGGAATCCAGTGGCGTGAGCTGTGCATGCATTGTCGGAAACGGCCGTGGCATCCGACGTCGATTCTTGAAGCGTTACCTCCCCGACCCGGGTTCCCGCCTGCGCGGGAAAGTCGGAGAACCGAAAGCCTTTCAATAAACGACCTGTCGTTCCCGCGAAGGCGGGAACCCAGAGATGCCTAACTGGCACAAGCCAAGTCGGTCATCCCAGTACGCTGACAACCTTTCCACGGCTGCGCTTGCAAGCGCAGCCGATTCGGTCGGCGCCACGCACGCGTGGCGAGACCCGACCTCATCCCTCAAACCGAATCACATTCCCCGCCGGCGGCGCACACGGTTCCTCGTCGAACGCAATATCCCCATCCGCCACCGCCTCGCCGGTCGCCTTCAAATCCGCAAACCCGAACAACTCCCGATCCATCAGATGCGACGGCACCACCGTCGCCAGCGACGAGAAAATATTCTCCACCCGCCCCGGATGCTTCTTCTCCCACTCGCGCAACATCGCCTTGATCTGCTTGCGCTGCAAATTCTCCTGGCTCCCGCACAGATCGCACGGAATGATCGGAAACTGCTTCACTTCCGCATAGCGCTCCATGTCCGCTTCCTTCACGTAAGCCAGCGGCCGGATCACGATGTGCTTGCCGTCGTCCGACTGCAGCTTCGGCGGCATGCCCTTCAGCTTGGAACCGAAGAACATGTTGAGAAAGAAGGTTTCGAGGATGTCGTCGCGATGATGGCCGAGCGCGATCTTGGTCGCGCCCAGCTCGTCGGCCACGCGGTACAGAATGCCGCGCCGCAGCCGTGAGCACAGCGAGCAGGTCGTCTTGCCTTCCGGGATCACGCGCTTGACGATGCTGTAGGTGTCCTGGTTCTCGATGTGGAAAGGTACGCCAATCTTCGTCAGGTATTCGGGCAGCACATGGGCAGGAAAATTCGGCTGCTTCTGGTCGAGGTTGACCGCCACGATGTCGAAGTGGATCGGCGCCCGCTCGCGCAGGGTCAGCAGAATGTCGAGCAGGCCGTAGCTGTCCTTGCCGCCGGACAGGCAGACCATCACCTTGTCGCCGTCTTCGATCATGTTGAAGTCGCCGATGGCCTGGCCCACCAGGCGGCACAGGCGCTTGTGCAGCTTGTTGTTCTCATAGGCGATCTTCTCGGCCTTCTTGGTGCTGAGCTCGGCGCTGAGTTCGGTACCCACTTCGGCGCCGTCGTGCAATAGGTCGGTCATGGCAAGGCTTATTTGATGTGAATGACTTCGACGCCCACGCTGTCGCAGTCGGGATAGACGTCCGGCTTCTCGGTCGACACGCGCACGGCGCGCACCTTCGGATGCGCCAGCATCGCGCGCGCCACGTCGTCGCACAGGGTTTCCTGCAGGTGGATGTGGCCCTGCGCCATGCGGCGGCCGATGGTGTCCCGCATGAAGTCGTAATCGACCACTTCATGCAGGTGGTCGCCCTTCGGCGTCGATTCGGCCAGCGGAATGAAGAGGTCGACGTTCACCAGCACGCGCTGTTCGCCCTTCTTCTCGAATTCGTGCACGCCGATGTTGATCATCACCTCGTAGTTGCGCAGGAAGAGGCGGCGGCAATCGGCCAGTTTGGGATGGGAAAGCGAAGAGAGCATGGTGAGGTCTTTATGTGGCGATGAACATCACATCGCGTTGCAGGGGAATCAGATGCTGGCCGCCGTCCACCAGCAGCGTGGTGCCGGTGAGCGAACCGTTCTCGGCGGCGAAGCAGACGGCGGAAGCGACATCCTCGGGCGTGCTCGAACGGCCGAGCGGGGTCACCCGGTGCGCCTTGGCGAAGGCTTCCGGCGACTGCTCGCCTGACACCATCGTGATGCCGGGCGCGACGCCGACCACGCGCAGCTTCGGCGCCAGTTCCTGCGCGAGCATGGTGGTCGCGGTGTGCAGCGCCGCCTTCGAGAGCGTGTACGACAGGAAATCCGGATTCAGGTTGAACAGCTTCTGGTCGAGCAGGTTCACGACGACGGATTGCGCACCGTCCGGCGTGGCCGCATGCAGCGCGTGCGCCAGCAGGATGGGCGCGGCGAGGTTCGCATGCATGTGCGCATCGAGGCTGGCGTACGACAGCGTCGCCGCGCCATCCTGTGCGAACAGCGAGGCGTTGTTCACCACGCAGCCGATGCGCGCGCCGAGCGCCTGCGCCGCCTGCGGCAACAATTCGCGCACCGCCGCTTCATCGGCCAGCTCGCAGGGCACGGCGACCGCACGCCGCCCGAGCGCCTCGATTTCGCTCACCGTCGCCAGCGCCTCGTCGCGCGAGCGGTTGTAATGCACCGCCACGTCCCAGCCGCGCTGTGCCAGCGCGAGCGCGATGACGCGCCCGATGCGCTTGCCGGCGCCGGTCACCAATGCCGCTTTTGCAAGTTCGTTGGTCATAGGAAGTGGTGTCGTTTTTGAAGATGGGATCACGGCGCGGTGCTGCCAGCGCATTGCACCCAGATTTCATACACAATAGCGGGCATGCAACTGCACTTGCCAGAACCTTCCGCCGATGCGCTCGCTGCATCGCGCGCCCTGCAGGCCCGCATCGCGGACGACATCCGCAACAGCGGCGGCTGGATTCCCTTCGCGCGCTTCATGGAACTGGCGCTTTACGCGCCCGGCCTCGGCTATTACAGCGGTGGCGCCGCCAAGCTCGGCAAAGACGGAGATTTTACAACCGCCCCTGAAATCACGCCGCTCTTCGGCGCCGCTCTGGCGCAAGTTTGCGCCGCGCTCATGGCCCAGACCACCCCGCGCCTGCTCGAGTTCGGCGCCGGCACCGGCAAGCTGGCGCGCGACATCCTCACCGAACTGATAGGTGCCGGCGTGGAAGTGGAGACTTACACCATCGTCGAGCTCTCCGGCGAACTGCGCGCCCGCCAGCAGGAACTGCTTGCCGGTTTCCCGCAGGTGCGCTGGATCGATCGCCTGCCCGAGGCCTTCTCCGGCGTCGTCGTCGGCAACGAAGTGCTGGACGCGATGCCGGTGAACCTTGTCGTCAAGACAAGCGAAGGCTGGCACGAGCGTGGGGTGCGCGTCGAAGAACACGGCTTCGCCTTCGAGGACCGTCCGGCCGATCCGACATTGATCACCCAGGTTCCCGATGCCGCCGACCTGCCCGCCGGTTACCTCACCGAAGTGCACCCGACCGCCATCGGCTTCATGCGTTCGCTTTCCGCGATGCTCGCTGCCGGCTACGAGGCGGATGGCCGCGGCGGCGCTGCACTGCTTATCGATTACGGCTTTCCCGCCCACGAGTACTACCTTGCCCAGCGCGCGCAGGGCACGCTGATGTGCCACTACCGCCACCACGCGCATCCCGACCCGTTCTATCACGTCGGCCTGCAGGACATCACCGCCCACGTCGACTTCTCCGTGATGGCGCGCGCTGCCGTCGACAGTGGCCTGGAACTGCTCGGCTACACCAGCCAGGCCGCTTTTCTGCTCGACGCCGGCATCGGCGAACTGCTGCTGCGCACGGCGCCCGACGACCCGATGCGCTACCTGCCCCAGGCGAACGCCTTGCAGAAGCTGGTCTCGCCGGCCGAGATGGGCGAGCTGTTCAAGGTGCTCGCCGTCGGTATCGACGCCGCGCTGCCGGAACGTTTCGCGCGTGCCGACCGAAGCCACCGCCTGTAAGACAATGACAAGCGCGCAATGATCCGCTGGACCCTCACCATCTTCCTCGCCCTGATCGTCTTCTCGGCCGCGCTGCCCTGGCTGGAAAAGTTGGGCGTCGGCCGTCTGCCGGGCGACGTCCGTTTCACCCTGTTCGGAAAAACGATCTTCCTGCCGTTCGCCTCCACCATCCTGCTCTCGCTCGTGCTGTTCGCCGTCGTGCGGCTGCTGCGCTGAGTTGTCGAAAAGGTCAACGATGATCCGCTGGGTTGCCGCTATCTTTCTTGGTTTGATGGTGTTCTATCCGCTGCTGCCCTGGCTCGAGAAGCTGGGCGTCGGGCGGCTGCCGGGCGACGTGCGCTTCCGGCTCAACGGCGTCGTGCTGTGCCTGCCGTTCGGCTCGACGGTGCTGTGGTCGGCGCTGGCCTTCGTGCTCGCCGAAGTCCTCAAATAAGCATTCATGGCCTATACATTAGAAGAACTGCGGGCCCGCCACGGCGCCCGCTACAAATGGCTGATCCTGCTGACCGTGATGGTCGGCACCATGTCCTCCATCCTGTCGTCCACCATCGTCAACGTCGCCGTGCCCGACCTGAGTCGCGACTTCGCGCTCGGCCAGGAGCGCGCGCAATGGGTGTCCGCCGCCTTCATGCAGGCCATGACGCTGTCGATGCTCACCACGCCCTGGTTCCTGCTGCGCTACGGCCTGCGCCGCACCTACACCGGGGCGATCCTGCTGCTGCTCGCCGGCGGTGTGGTCGGCGGCTTCAGCTTCAACTACCCGATGCTGATCGCCATGCGCGTCGCCGAAGGCCTCGCTGCGGGCATCATCCAGCCGATTCCGTCCATCGTCGTCCTGCGCGCCTTCGACTCGTCGGAAAAGGGCAAGGCCATGGGCATCTTCGGCTTCGGCGTCGTGCTGGCGCCGGCCCTCGGCCCCAGTATCGGCGGCGTGCTGGTCGAGCACTTCGGCTGGCGTTCGATCTTCTTCATCGTCGTACCGTTCTGCTTCATCGTGCTCGGCCTGATCCGCCGCTACCTCGCCGTCAATTCACCGCTGATGGGCACGTCCGGCGCGCTCGACTGGAAGGGCCTGGTACTGGCGGGCGTCTGCATCAACAGCGTGCTCAACGGCCTGGTCGACCTGCATCACGACGTCGCGCGCGGCCTGCTGGTGCTCGCCTTCGGCATCGCCTGCTTCGTCGCCTTCGTGTTCTACCAGCTGCGCAAGACCGACGCGCTGATGAACATGCAACTCTTCCGCTACCGCCAGTTCGCCATGGGCGCGCTGGTCGCCTTCATCTACGGCGCCGGCCTGTTCGGCTCGACCTACCTGCTGCCGGTCTACATGCAGATGGGCCTGCACTACGCGCCCTCGCACGCCGGCCTGGTGCTGCTGCCGGCCGGCATCGCGCTGGCGCTCACCATCATGTGGGCCGGCAAGCTCGCCGACCGCATCCCGCCCAATGTGCTGGTCTCGCTCGGCCTCGCGCTGCTGGCCGTCTCCTTCGGCCTGATGGCCATGGG
Organism: Oxalobacteraceae bacterium OM1; assembly: GCA_004570315.1. Lineage (GTDB taxonomy): Bacteria > Pseudomonadota > Gammaproteobacteria > Burkholderiales > Burkholderiaceae_D > Noviherbaspirillum. The sequence continues at coordinate 17,169 of SPQI01000187.1, forward strand.
TTCCATCGCCAGCGGCTTCTTCACGCTCATGGGCCTAGCCATCGTCGGCCGCATCGGACTGGGCTTCGTGCTGCCGTCACTCAGCCTGGGCTCGATGCGCGGCATCTCCACCGACCTCATCGCCCAGGGCTCCAGTACCATCAACTTCCTGCGCCAGCTGGGCGGCGCCATCGGCGTCAGCCTCTCGGGCATCGTGCTCGAATGGCGTCTCGGCCTCCGCGCTGGTCAGGCCGGCGGGCAGGTTGCGGCCTTCAACGAAACCTTCATTTTCGTCGCGCTGCTGTGCGGGCTCGCGGTCGTCGCGGCTTGGCGGATGACGCCGGAGCGCCGACCGGCCTGAGTTGCAAGCGGGCCGCAACCGGTTTGGCATTTGCACGCCGGAGTGGTATTTTGCGCGTTGGGGGACTTTCCCCGCAGCAAGATGGATGCACACCATGGCGTCACCGCTTCGCAATCTCACCGCCCTGATCGTCGATCCGCAGAACAGCATGCGCGCCAGCATGCACAACATGCTCAACCTCTGCGAGATCACGAAGATCGACCACGCCGTCAGCGCCGGCACGGCCATCCGCCCGCTGCGCAACAAGGCCTATGACCTGATCATCTGTGAATACGACCTCGGCGAAGGGCAGGACGGCCAGCAGCTGCTCGAAGACCTGCGCCACAACAAGATCATCCCGCTCTGGACGATCTTCATCATCGTCACCGCCGAGCGGAAGTACGAGAAGGTGGTCGGCGCTGCCGAGCTCGCTCCAAGCGATTACCTGCTCAAACCGTTCACCGCCGATAACCTGCTCGATCGCATCGCCCGCGCCGTCGAAAAGCGCGCCGCCTTCCTGCCGGTCTACCACCTGATGGAGCACGGCGACCTGCACGAAGCCATCGAAGTCTGCAAGCTGGGCGAAGAGAAGTACAAGAAGCATGCACTCGATTTCATGCGCCTGCGCGCCGAGCTGCACGTCATCCTTGGCGAGGCGCCGGAAGCGGAAGCGATCTACACGACGCTGCTCGAATCCAAGGCGGTGGCCTGGGCCCGCCTCGGTCTCGCAAAAACGCTCTTCATGCAACAGAAATTCACCGAGGCCGAAGACATCCTGAAATCGCTGGTCGACGAGAACAGTCACTACATGGATGCCTACGACTGGCTGGCGAAGACCAAGGAAGCGATCGGCAACGTCGCCGAAGCCAAGGAAGTGCTCGAAGGCGCGGTGAGCGTGTCGCCGCACGCCGTGCGCCGGCTGCGCCGCCTCGGCGAAGTGGCGCTGGAGGCGGGTGACGTCGATACCGCCGAGAAGTCGTTTCAGAAGGTGGTCTCGAAGGCGAAGTATTCCGAATTCCGCGACCCCGAGGACCACGTTCGCCTGGTGCGCACGCTCGTCAAGAAGGGCGACGTGCAGCAGGCGGCGGCCATGGTGCGGGATCTCGAAAAATCGCTGTCCGGCCTCGAAAAGACGCCGGCCTGCCGCGCCTTGTCCGCCGCGCTCGTGCATGCGCTCAACGGCAACCAGGACCGCGCGGCGCAGGAACTGGAGGCGGCGGTCGTCGCCTGCCGCACGACGCTCGGGCTATCGAACGACCTGCGCATGGAGCTGGCGCGCAACTGCCTGGAGCGCGACATGGATGCCGGCGCTTCCGAAGTCATGTGCGACGTGATGAGCAACGCTTCCGACGATGCCGCGCTCGCCAAGGCGATGCGCGTTTTCGAAGACGCCGGCCGCGCGCAGCTGGCCGAGGAAGTGGCGAAGGAAAGCCGCCGCCAGGTGGTGCAGCTGGTCTCCGGCGGCGCGGAAAAGGCCAAGGCCGGCGACTTCCAGGGCGCGGTCGAACTGATGACCGCCGCCGTGCGCCGCCTGCCGGAAAACCCGCACGTCGTTTTCAACGCCGCGCTGGCCAACCTCAAGTTCATCGAGAACGTCGGCTGGGACGGCCGCCTCGCCGAGCAGGCTCGCGGCCACATCGAGACGGTACGGCGTCTCGACGCCAACAACCCGCGCCTCGTCGCATTGGGCGAGCTCTACCAGGCGCTGATGAAGAAGTACAACATCAAGGCGCCGGCCGGCGCCTGAGTCTTACCCGAGGAAGACGTTCAGGTCCGCCGGCGGCCGCGCGATGAGCGCGCGCTCGCCGGACACCACCACCGGCCGTTGCAGCAGGATGGGATGCGCAGCGAGCGCCGCCAGCAGCGCATCGTCGTCCGCATCGTTCAACTGCAGTTCGGCGTACGCATCCTCGCCCGTGCGTACCATCTCGCGCACCGGCACGCCGAGCTTCGCTTGCAATTCACGCAACTGCGCGAGATCCAGCGGCGTCTTCTGGTAATCGACGACAGTCAACGACGTGCCGACGCGCTCTGCATGCGCCTGCACCTGGGCCAGCGCCTCGCGCGATTTCGAACAGCGGGGATTGTGGTAAATCGTGATCATGCAAAGCTCCTTCTTCGGGACGCCGATGATAAACCAGCACCGGCGGCACTGGCGGCATCGGAAATTCGATTGAACCGGCCTTCGGAAATGTAGGTCTGAGTCAATATTTTCGGGCGCATCCCGCGCCTTGTCCGAGTGTCATGTCCGTCAAGCTACCTCCCGAAACGCCTTTCCACGACGCGGCCCGCCGCGAAGAAACGCCCTGGGCGCAGACCCAGCGCATCGTCGCCGCGCGCTTTCGTGCAATGTCCGACAAGGTCCTGCGCCGCCTCACGCAGCGCACGCTGAAGATCGGCGTCTCCGCCCGCATCTTTCATCCCGAGGCCGGCGCCAAGGGCCTGCGCAGCAAGACCCTGCAATACCTCGAAGAGTCCATCGCCCAGTGGGTGATGTCGCGCGACGTGCTGGTGTTCATGATCCCCACCGTGAACACCAACGGACTCCTGCATCCCAGCAACATCCGCCTGCGGGACTACGCGAAGCACCTCGATGGCCTGGTCCTGCAAGGTGGAGCGGACGTGTCGCCGAAGAGCTACGCCTCCGTTGCCACGCGGCCCGAGTGGAGCGGCGACCGTGCGCGCGACATGTACGAACTGGAGCTGCTGCATGAATTCGTCGAAGCCGGCAAGCCGGTGCTCGGCGTCTGCCGCGGTTGTCAACTCATCAACGTGGCGTTCGGCGGGACCCTGTTCCAGGACATCGCCACCGACGTCCCGACCGCCATCCAGCACGTCAACGACCTGTACGACAGCCACTACCACGCTGTCCACTTCCCGGAAGGCTCCAGCCTCGGCCGGCTCTACCCGGCCCGGACCGAAGCGATCGTCAACTCCATCCACCACCAGGCGGTAAAGGATCTCGGCCGCGATATCGTGGTCGAAGCCGTCTCCGGGAAGGACAACATCGTCGAGGCGATCCGCTACCGGAAGGCGCGATTCGTGATGGGTTTGCAATGGCATCCGGAATTCCATCGCGCCGGCAGCGCCGAACTGTTGGATTGCACGCCAATCCTCGACGATTTTCTCGCGGCGGCACGCGAAACCCGCTTCTAGCGTGTATCATGCGCGCTTTCGCGGAAAATCTTCCCCCGAATCACAATTTCAGGTTGACAGACATCAGTGCTTAGCCTATAGTTTGGGGTTCCCTGCGGAGAGGTGGCCGAGTGGTTAATGGCAGCAGACTGTAAATCTGCCCTCTAACGAGTACGCTGGTTCGAATCCAGCCCTCTCCACCAGTTTTCTGGCCCGTCAGGCGAAGAAGCGGTTGAGGTGAAGATCCTTGCGGGTGTAGCTCAATGGTAGAGCTGAAGCCTTCCAAGCTTAAGACGAGGGTTCGATTCCCTTCACCCGCTCCACAGTTTCATGTTGGACGTAGCAATTACGGACAACCGGTTTTGAAGTCGTTGGTTCAAAACCCGATGCCCTTGTAGCTCAGTGGTAGAGCACTCCCTTGGTAAGGGAGAGGCCACGTGTTCAATCCACGTCAAGGGCACCAGAATTTATTGTCGTCGGCAGCAACTGAGCCGGCTGTCAGGTGTGCCTGGTAATTTTCAAAAATCGTTAGGATCGTTAGGAGTCTAAAATGGCAAAGGAAAAATTCGAACGGACCAAGCCGCACGTGAACGTCGGCACCATCGGTCACGTTGACCACGGCAAAACCACCCTGACGGCTGCAATCGCAACCGTTCTGTCGAAGAAGTTCGGCGGCGAAGCAAAAGCCTACGACCAGATCGACGCGGCTCCGGAAGAGAAGGCGCGCGGCATCACCATCAACACCGCGCACGTCGAGTACGAAACCGAAAACCGCCACTACGCGCACGTTGACTGCCCGGGCCACGCCGACTACATCAAGAACATGATCACCGGCGCAGCGCAGATGGACGGCGCGATCCTGGTTTGCTCGGCAGCTGACGGCCCGATGCCGCAGACCCGCGAGCACATCCTGCTGGCACGTCAGGTTGGCGTTCCTTACATCATCGTGTTCCTGAACAAGTGCGACCTGGTCGACGACGCGGAACTGCTGGAACTGGTCGAAATGGAAGTGCGCGAACTGCTGTCGAAGTACGAGTTCCCGGGCGACGACCTGCCGATCATCAAGGGTTCGGCACGTATGGCGCTGGAAGGCCAGCAGGGCGAAATGGGCGAAGACTGCATCGTGCGTCTGGCTGCCGCTCTGGACTCCTACATCCCGACCCCGGAGCGTGCTGTTGACGGCGCATTCCTGATGCCGGTGGAAGACGTGTTCTCGATCTCGGGCCGCGGTACCGTGGTGA
>SPQI01000076.1 GCA_004570315.1 Oxalobacteraceae bacterium OM1
GTCAAGGTAGTCGAAGTCGATGGAGGCCAGTTCGGCTGGCGGCTCGATCGGGGCAGCCGCCGGTGTGCTAGCTGCTGGCTCGGGCAGATTCAAGCCTTCAAGGTCGAAGTCGAGGTCATTCGAAGACGGCGTGGCAGGCTCCGGTTCCACGGCAGGTTCGGCGGCGAGCAGCGGCTCCGGTTCGATGGACGGCGCGGCAGGCGCATCGACAGCCGGCGCAGGTTCATCCAGGAAGGACATGTCGTCCATGCTGGCTTCGGTCGACGGGCCGGGCTGCGTCGTCGACAGCAGCGTGGCCAAACCCTGCTCGTCCAGCGGCTGCGTCGGCGCGACCATGGAGGCCGACGCATCGGATGCCGACTTGCCGTTTGCATAAAGCGGATTGTTCGGGTCGATGGCAACGCCCATCGCGGCGGCTTGTGCCCACTCCTCGCCCTCGCCCTTCGTCAGGCCGTAGAGCTCGGTGGCCAGCACTTCGAATGCGCGCAGGTCCTTGCGGTTGGAATAAATTTCGAGCAGCTTCAGGCGAACGGCATTGCGCTCGGGCTGGGTACGCAGCGCTTCCTTGAGGATTTCCTCGGCCTGTGCATCGCGGCCATACGCGATGTACACGTCGGCTTCGGCGACCGGATCAACCTCGTTGGTGTCGAGCTGGTTGGCGGACGGCGAGAAACTCGAATTGAAGACGCTGTTGTTCGTGTCGACACTCTGGCCGCCGGTCGAGCCGAAGAGCGAATTTGCCTTCAGGCTGGAATCGGTAATCAGGCTGTCTTCGAATTGCTTGCCCTGCTTCTTCTTGCGTGCCGCGTACACACCATAACCGCCGAGTGCGACCAGCAGTGCGCCGAGGCCCGGCAGGACCATCGGATTGGACAGCAGTTCATCGATGAAGCTCGGTTCGGGCGCCGGCGGAGGCGGCGCGACCTTGACCTTCGGCTTCACCGGAGCGGCCGGCTTGGCAGAGGCAGCCTCCCCGGCGGATGCAGCAGGTTGGGCGGCCGATGCCGCGGGTGCGGACGCTGCCGTAGCAGGAGCAGCAGCCGATGCGGCGGGAGCGGCTGCAGGAGCAGCGGCTTGCGGTGCCGATGCGGCAGCGGCAGGCGCCGCGGCCTTGTCGCCCTTGCTGCCTTCGGCCTGCTTCTGCTGTTCGGCGAGTCCCTTGTTCTTGACCTCCAGAATCTGCTGCAGGTCATTCACGTTCTTCTCGAGTTCCTTGACGCGAGCATTCGCCTCGCTCAGCGCCTTTTCCTTGGCGATGCGGTCCTCGGCGCTCATGCTGCCGGCCGCCTTATCGGCGCCCGGGGCGGCAGTGGCGTTGGACAGCTTCAGCTTGTCCTTCGACTCGGCGGCCGGTGTGGATTTCTCTTCGACCTTTGCCGTGATCTTGCCGCTCGCGGCTTGTCCGGTTTCTCCGGCCTTGCGCGGCGCACCGGCAGCGACCTGGCCGGCGAGGCGATTGCGATAGTTGCTGAAGTCGGCCGACTGCGCCACCACGATTGCGTGAGCTTCGCCCTGGCCCGTGGACCGCGCGGTTTCGGCGCTCGGCACGGAAAGAATACGACCCGCCTTCAGGCGGTTCATGTTCTCGCCGACGAAGGCATCCGGATTGGCTTGGAAGAGCGCCACCAGCATCTGGTCGAGCGACACGCCGGACGGTTTGACCTGGCTCGCGATGCGTGCAAGCGAATCCCCGCTGCGCACCTGGTATTGATTGTCTTGCGCAGCTGCTGTGGCGTCCGGTGCCGCAACGGGTTTGGCCGGGCGCACCGGCACGGGCTGCGTTGGCGCCGGCGCGCGCCGGGCGGCCGGACGTTCCGCAGCAACGGGAACAGGAGCCTGTGCGGATTGAGATGTCGCGGCGGCTTCGGGCACGTTGGCCGGCGCAACCTGCGCCGATTGCGTGGTGCGCAGGTCTGCGGGATCCAGTAGGAAAGTATATTCGCGGACGAGCCGGCCGCTGGGACCAGCGAGCTCCAGCAGCATGTCAACGAAGGGCTCGTTCAGCGGCTGCGCCGATGTTACACGGATGATCTGACGGTCTCCACGCTGCTCGACGGCAAAGCGCAAAGACGAGAGCGCCGCGCTGTATTCCACATTGGCTTGGCGAAACGCTTCGGCGGATGCGAGCTTGGCGCTCAGCGCGCCGACCTCGTCGCGCGACACGGTGGTCAGCTCGATCTCGGCGCGCAGCGGCTGGCCGAGCGACGATAGAACTGTCAGCCGGCCCAGTCCGGCGGCATGCGCATGCGAAAACAGCAGCGCCGACGCGACGGCCGCACTCAGGGTTTTCAATGTCAGCGAGCCGAAGCTGGGGCGCGGAGTTGCATGCATTTTGGATCGCATAGGGAGCATTCCGAATTGGATGGTGGAGCGGTCACCGCGCCAATTTAACATTGTTGGGGGGAACTTTCACCATATCATCATGGACTTAGGCGCGCAAGTGTAACTAACTTGCTAACTCCGGTACAGCCGGCGCGGGCGCGCGCCGTTGCGTCACCGATGCCGTGTTGTGCGAGCACAACGCCACGAGAATGACGAAGGGCCGGCCGGGCGAGGCACCCGGTCCGGCCCTTTGGGCCTATCTGTCTGCCTGGCTATCTATATTAGTTATCCAGGACGATGCGCAGCATGCGGCGCAGCGGTTCGGCCGCGCCCCACAGCAGTTGGTCGCCGACGGTGAAGGCGGACAGGTATTCGCCGCCCATCTGCATCTTGCGCAGGCGGCCGACCGGGATGGTCAGGCTGCCCGTCACGGCGGCCGGCGTCAGGTCCTTCATGGACGCTTCGCGAGTGTTCGGCACGACCTTGGCCCACTGGTTCGTGTCGGCAATGATGCCTTCGATCTCGTCGAGCGGTACGTCCTTCTTCAGCTTGATGGTCAGGGCCTGGGAATGGCAACGCATGGCGCCGATGCGCACGCACAGGCCATCGACCGGAATGGCGGCTTTGGCGGATGCGCCGAAACCTTCGCCGCGGCCGAGAATCTTGTTGGTTTCCGCGCCGCCCTTCCACTCTTCGCGCGACACGCCGTTACCCAAGTCCTTGTCGATCCACGGAATCAGATTGCCGGCCAGGGGAACGCCAAACTGCTTGGTTTCCTCTACCGACATCGCATGCTGCTTGGCCAGCACTTTACGGTCGATTTCGAGAATGGCCGAGGCCGGGTCGTCGAGCAGCGCCTTGACGTCGGCGTTGATGGTGCCGAACTGGGTCAGCAGTTCGCGCATGTGCTGCGCGCCACCACCGGATGCCGCCTGGTAGGTCATGGAAGTCATCCACTCGACCAGATCCTTCTGGAACAGGCCGCCGAGGCCCATCAGCATGCACGACACCGTGCAGTTGCCGCCGATGTAATTCTTGACGCCACGCGCCAGTGCATCCTTGATGACGTTCAGGTTCACCGGGTCGAGAACGATGATCGCGTCATCCTTCATGCGCAGCGTGGAAGCGGCGTCAATCCAGTAGCCGTTCCAGCCGGCGGCGCGCAATTGCGGGAAAATTTCGGTCGTGTAGTCGCCGCCCTGGCAGGTGATGATGATCTCGCACTTCTTGAGCTCATCGATGTTGTTCGCGTCCTTCAGGGTGGTTTCGTTCTTGGCCATCGCCGGGGCCTTGCCGCCCGCATTCGACGTGGAAAAGAACACCGGTTCGATATGGGCGAAGTCGCCCTCTTCCTGCATGCGCTGCATCAGGACCGAACCCACCATACCGCGCCAACCGACCAGACCGACTAACTTCACGATTTTCTCCCTCTAATCACTTCGCATCAAAACGTTCATTGGAGCGCCTGCACGACGGCATCGCCCATTTCCACGGTACCGACCTTGCGGGTACCTTCCTCATAGATGTCCGGCGTGCGCAATCCCTGCACCAACACCTTCTTGACCGCATTCTCGATGCGGTCGGCCTGCTCGGCCCGGTTCAGGGAATAGCGCAGCATCATCGCGGCGGAAAGGATGGTCGCCAGCGGATTGGCGACGCCCTTGCCGGCAATGTCCGGCGCCGAGCCGTGCGACGGTTCGTACAAACCCTTGTTCTTCGCGTCCAGCGACGCGGACGGCAGCATGCCGATGGAACCGGTCAGCATGGCGGCGGCGTCCGACAGGATGTCGCCGAACATGTTGCCCGTCACGATGACGTCGAACTTCTTCGGCGCACGCACCAGCTGCATGGCGGCATTGTCGACGTACATGTGGTCCAGCGCGACGTCCTGATACTCCTTGTGGACGTCGGTCACGATGTCTTTCCAGAACTGGAAAGTCTCCAGCACGTTCGCCTTGTCGACGCTAGTCAGGCGCTTGCCGCGTTTGCGGGCGGCCTGGAAGGCGACGTGGGCGATGCGGCGGATCTCCGATTCGGCATAACGCATGGTGTCGAAACCTTCACGTTCGCCCTTAAAGGCGCCGTCGGGCGCGGTGCGGACGCCGCGCGGCTGGCCGAAATAGATGTCGCCGGTCAGTTCGCGAATGATCAGGATGTCCAGTCCCGATACGACCTCGGGTTTGAGCGTGGACGCACCCGCCAGTTCCGGATAGAGAATCGCCGGACGCAGGTTGGCGAACAGGTTCAGATTCTTGCGCAGACCCAGAATGGCTTGCTCCGGACGCAACGCGCGCTCGAGCGTGTCGTATTTCCAGTCGCCGACGGCGCCGAACAGTACGGCATCGGCTTCCTTGGCCAGCTTCAGGGTGCCTTCCGGCAGCGGATGGCCGTGCGCCTCGTAGCCGGCGCCGCCAACCGGCGCGGTTTCCATTTCAAACGACTCGCCGAGCGCGCTCAGGACCTTGACGGCCTGTTCGATGATTTCCGGGCCGATGCCGTCGCCGGGAAGGATGGCAATTTTCATTCGTTATTCTTCGATGTCAGATCGTATTGGCCAGCCAGGGCTGGGTCGCGAGATGGCGCTCTTCGAAGGCGCGGATCTTGTCTGCCTGGCGCAGCGTGAGGCCGATGTCGTCCAGGCCGTTCAGCAGGCAATACTTGCGGAAGGCATCCACTTCAAACGGATACACGGCGCTGCCGTTAACCGTGTCGACGGTCTGCTGTTCGAGGTTGATCACCAGACGATAGCCGGGGAATGCCTTCACTTCGTTGAACAGCTGGTCGACCTGCGCTTCGGACAAAACGATCGGCAGCACGCCGTTCTTGAAGCAGTTGTTGAAGAAGATATCGGCGAAGCTCGGCGCAATCACTGCGCGGAAGCCGTATTGCTGGAGCGCCCAAGGCGCATGCTCGCGCGACGAGCCGCAGCCGAAGTTCTTCCGAGTCAGCAGGATGGATGCGCCCTGGTAGCGCGGCTGGTTCAGGACGAAATCCGGGTTCAGCGGACGCTGACTGTTGTCCATGCCCGGTTCGCCGTGGTCGAGGTAACGCCATTCGTCGAACAGGTTCGGGCCGAAGCCGGAACGCTTGATCGATTTCAGGAACTGCTTCGGGATGATGGCATCGGTGTCGACGTTCGCCCGGTCGAGCGGCGCGACCAGTCCATCGTGTACGGTGAATTTATCCATGGTCTGTGCGGGCCGCTCTTGCGACCCATCCTTCAGTTATTTCTTCGCGGCGTTCTCGACGACTTCGCCGGCGCGTTTGACATCCTTGCCGATGCCTTGCATGGTGTTGCAGGCCGACAGAACGGCCATCGCACCCAGCAGCACGAACAGAACTTTCACGAAAGCGGCATTTTTCATTGTTGTTGTCCTCCCTTGAAACTCGTTCAGCGGATGGCGCGCACGTCGACGAAATGTCCCATCACACCGGCTGCGGCGGCCATCGCCGGCGAGACCAGATGAGTGCGTCCGCCCTGCCCTTGGCGGCCTTCGAAGTTGCGGTTCGAGGTCGATGCGCAGCGCTCGCCCGGGTCGAGGCGGTCGGCGTTCATCGCCAGGCACATCGAGCAACCCGGATCGCGCCATTCGAAACCGGCGTCCCTAAAAATCTTGTCGAGTCCTTCGCGCTCGGCCTGCTCCTTCACCAGCCCGGAACCCGGCACGACCATCGCCAGTTTCACGTTGGAGGCACGATACTTGCCGCGCACGACGGCAGCCGCCGCGCGCAGGTCTTCGATGCGCGAGTTGGTGCAGGAGCCGATGAAGACCTTGTCGATGCGGATGTCGGACATCGCGGTGTTGGGCGTGAGGCCCATGTACACCAGCGCCTTTTCCATCGCATCGCGCTTGACGGGATCCTTTTCCTTGTCCGGATCGGGCACGCGATCGTCGACTGCAACCACCATCTCGGGCGACGTGCCCCAGGTGACTTGCGGCTTGATCTCGGCGGCGTTCAGCGTCACGACCATGTCGAACTTTGCGCCCGGGTCGGAATGCAGGGTGCGCCAGTACTCGACCGCGCGATCCCAGTGCGGCCCCGCCGGCGAGAACGGACGGCCCTTGACGTAATTGATGGTGGTGTCGTCGACCGCGACCATGCCGGCACGCGCGCCGGCTTCGATGGCCATGTTGCAGACGGTCATGCGGCCTTCCATCGACAGCGAACGGATGGTCGAACCGGCGAACTCGATGGCGTAACCTGTGCCGCCGGCCGTGCCGATCTTGCCGATGACCGCCAGCACGATGTCCTTGGCCGTCACGCCTACGGGCAGCGCGCCATCGACTTGGACCAGCATGGATTTCGATTTCTTCGCCAGCAGCGTCTGCGTGGCGAGCACATGTTCCACCTCGGAGGTGCCGATGCCGTGCGCGAGGCAGCCGAAAGCGCCGTGCGTGGAGGTGTGCGAATCGCCGCAGACCACCGTCATGCCCGGCAGGGTTGCGCCCTGCTCCGGACCGATCACGTGGACGATGCCTTGGCGCTTGTCGCGCATGCTGAAATAGGTCAGCCCGTATTCCTTGGTGTTGGCGTCGAGCGTCTCGACCTGCAGGCGGGACACCGGGTCGGCGATTCCTTCCTCGCGGCCGGTGGTCGGCACGTTGTGGTCGGCGACGGCCAGGTTGGCGGAAAGCCGCCACGGTCTGCGGCCAGCAAGCTTCAGGCCTTCGAAAGCCTGCGGGCTGGTGACTTCGTGAACGAGGTGGCGGTCGATGTAAAGGATGGCCGTGCCGTCTTCCTCGGTATGGACGACGTGGGAATCCCAGAGTTTGTCGTAGAGCGTGCGAGCCATGGTGACAGCGTGCTAAGCAGTGCGGGACGGAAAGGGGAGTCTTCGATTATGCCATAGTTGTGCACTGCAAAAGCGCATCGGAAGCGGACATGCGCCAAAACGAAAACGCCCGCGGGGTGGCGCGGGCGTTTGCTTGCGGACGACGTCGATTCAGCGACGCCGCGCCTGCTCGTAAAGCGGCATGACGCGCTGCGAGTACGCCGTCAGATCCTGCAACCTCTCGGCCGGAGCTGGGTGGGTGGACAGGAATTTGACGGGAGCTCCGCCGCCTAGACCTTGCATTTTCTGCCACAGCGTCACGGCGGCGCGCGGATCGTAGCCGGCGCGGGCCGCGAGTTCGACGCCGAGACGATCGGCCTCGGTCTCCTGCGCACGGGAATGCGGCAGGCCGACCAGCCCCATGTAGGCGTACTGCGCGACTTGCTGGCTCATGTCGCCCAGGCCGAGCAGCGCCGCGCCGACTTGCAGGCCGAGGTCGGCAACCGCCTGTTCAGACGCGCGTTCACGCGCATGTTCGCGCAGTGCGTGCGAAATCTCGTGGCCCATGACTGCAGCCAGTTCGTCATCGGTCACCTGCAGTTTTTCGATCAGCGCCGAGTACACCGCGATCTTGCCGCCCGGCATGCACCAAGCGTTGACCTCGTTCGACGTCAGCACATTGGTCTCCCAAGCCCAGTGCACCGCGTCCGGGCGGAACGCGACCGTCTGCGGTATCAGCCGCGCCGCGATGGCGCGTACACGCTGGACTTCGCTGGGCTTGGTGTTGAGCAGCCCCTTGGCGCGCGCCTCGGCAATGACCTGGGCGTATTCCTGCGCGGCCGCCTGGTTGATGGCTTCGGGGGCCACGGCCATCCGCTGCTGGCGGTCGATGCCGACGACGCCGCCTTGCGTGGTCTGGACTGTCTGGCACGCGGCCAGCGCGCTCAGCGCTGCGGCGGCGGCGATGCTGCGGAAGGTCTGTCGAGTCAGTCGCATGTCTTGTTCTCCTTATGGGGTTCGGGACTGCCACCGGTAGGAATAGACCGCGGCACCGGCTGCCGCCAGCGAAAACATTGCTGCTGCTAAATAGACTGTTTGCGCACCAAATGTATCCCAGAGTTCGCCTAGCGCAAGGCCGCCCAGGGTGCCGCCGAGCCCATAGGAAATGCTGGTGAAGAGTGCCTGTCCGCGGGCCTGCAGCGGACCGGAGAACCAGCGTTGCAGCGTGGCGATCGAGGCCGAATGATGCGCGGCAAAGGTAGCCGCGTGCATGAGCTGCGCGATCAGCAGCAGCCAGACCGACGCTGCGCCAAGGCCGATGAGCAGGAAGCGCGCAACCGCAATGACGAGGCTGGCGACCATGATGCGGCGCACGCCGAAGCGGCGGAAGATGGGTGCCTGCCAGAAGAAAAATCCGATCTCGACCAGCACGCCGACGGACCACATCAGGCCGATCACGGTGTTGCTGTAGCCGAGCCGCGCCAGATAGAGCGAGTAAAAGACGTAGAGCGAGGCGTGCGCGGCGATCATCAGGAACGTTGAGGCGAAGAAGGCGATCACCTCGCGACGGCGCAGCAATTCGAGCACCGATGGCATCTTCTGCGCAGCGTGATGCGCGGGCGTCTCGTGCATCTTCGCGGTCGCGCCGAATACCAGGGCGAGCAGTGCGACGGAGATCCAGGGCACGAGACGGATGCCGAAGGCATCGAGCAGCGGCCCGGCCAGGGTCACGGCGAGAATGAAGCCGATGGAGCCCCAGACGCGGAGGCGGCCGTAGTTGGACAGGTCGCCCCGCATCTCAGCCAGCATCAGTGCCTCCGACAGCGGCACCTGCGCGCTGGTGAAGAAATTGACCGCGACCATCGCAATGAAGAGCTGGGCAAAGGTGTTCCCGGCGAAGATGCCGCCGAAGACGGCGACCGCCGCGCAGGCGGTGAGCCGCAACACCACGACGCGCTGCTGCTTGCGGTCCGCGACCCAGCCCCAGAGCGCCGGACCGAAGATGCGCATGACCTGCATGAGCGACATGAGGGCGCCGATCTCGGCGGCGCTCATGTGCTTGTCGGCGAAGTACAGGCTGGCGTAGGGCGAGAACACGCCGATGTAGCCGTAGTACGCGAAGAAAAACAACGCGAAGGCGAAGGACTGCTTGGGCCAGGAAGAAGACGTCACGGCTGCGAAGGGAGAACGACGGAGGAGGGATGGCGGCGCGCGGGCCGCCCGCCCCTGTGGACCGGGGCGCAAGGATCAGCGTTGCGCGGGGATGCGCGGCGTGTCGACACGGACGTCGCCGCACTGGGCGCGATGGCGCAGCGCATGGTCCATCAGCACCAGTGCCAGCATCGCCTCGGCGATGGGTGTGGCGCGGATGCCCACGCAGGGGTCGTGCCGGCCATGGGTTTCGACGTTGACGGGATTGCCCGCCTTGTCGATCGACTCGCGCGGCGTGCGGATGCTGGACGTCGGCTTGATGGCGATGGAGACGGTGATGTCCTGCCCCGTCGAGATGCCGCCCAGCACGCCGCCGGCATTGTTGCTGGCGAAGCCTTGCGGCGTGAGTTCGTCGCCATGTTCGGTGCCGCGCTGTGCCACGGAGCGGAAACCTGCGCCGATTTCCACGCCCTTGACTGCGTTGATGCCCATCATGGCGTAGGCGATGTCGGCGTCGAGCTTGTCGTAGATCGGCTCGCCCAGACCGACCGGCACATTGCGCGCGACGACGTCGATGCGCGCGCCGCAGGAATCGCCGTCCTTGCGCAGCTGGTCCATATAGGCTTCCAGCTGCGGCACGATGGCGGCGTTGGCGGCGAAGAAGGGATTGTTCGGGACGTGATCCCAGGATTCGAACGGAATCGCGATTTCGCCCAGCTGGCTCATGCAGCCGTGGAAGGTGACGCCGTACTGCTCGAACAGCCACTTGCGCGCCACGGCCGCGGCGCCGACCACGGGAGCGGTCAAACGGGCCGACGAGCGGCCGCCGCCGCGCGGGTCGCGGATGCCGTACTTGTGCCAGTAGGTGTAATCGGCATGGCCGGGGCGGAAGGTGTCGAGGATGTTGCCGTAATCCTTGCTGCGCTGGTCCTGGTTGCGGATCAGGAGCGCGATCGGCGTGCCGGTCGTCTTGCCGTCGTAGACGCCCGATAGGATCTCCACGGTGTCCGGCTCCTGGCGCTGGGTCACGTGCCGCGAGGTGCCGGGCTTGCGCCGGTCCAGTTCAGGCTGGATGTCGGCTTCCGACAACACCATGCCGGGCGGGCAGCCGTCGATCACGCAGCCGATGCCCGGGCCGTGCGATTCGCCGAAAGTGGTGACGGTAAAGAGAGTGCCGAAGGTATTGCCGGACATGGATGCGCTGGAGAACTGATCGGAAAGGCTAGATTCTAGCCCAGGCCTCTGTGCAACTGCGGGAAACATGCAGGCACCGTACGACGATTGCACGGCAGCAAAATATGGTGCAACATCAACAAAGAATCACCACCCGGAGCAAGCGCCGGCGCCCATCGGGCCGCTGGCGCAGGACGATGCTGCACACTCATGGCAAATCGCTAACAGTCGCACCGCCCGCCCGGCACGGGCGCGCGCCGTGCCGGCTGCCGTCCTGCCCGGTGCTGCGCATTCCCTGCTCTCCGTCGCCTCGGAGCACACCATGAATCCAGCTGGCATGCCTGCAGACGACGACATCGTATTCCTCGACGAGGCACATGATGCCGCCGCAACGGCCGCCCGCTCCGGCGCCGAGGGCGTCTGGCGCGTGCTGATCGTGGACGACGACGCCGACGTGCACTCGGCCACCACCTTTGCATTGGCCAATCTCGAGATGCAGCAGCGTCCGCTCGAGTTCCTGCATGCCTACTCCGCCACCGAAGCGCGCGAGATCCTCGCCCGCGAGCGCGACATCGCCGTCATCCTGCTCGACGTCGTAATGGAGCAGGACGACTCCGGCTTGCAGCTCGTGCGCCACATCCGCGACGTGCTGAAACTGTCGGAACCGCGCATCATCCTCCGCACCGGCCAGCCCGGCTACGCGCCCGAAATCGATGCAATCCGCGATTTCGACATCAACGATTACAAGACCAAGTCCGAACTCACGCGCATCAAGCTGTACACGACGGTGACGGCAGCGATTCGTTCGTATGAGCAGATCCGTGCGATCAACACGAGCCGCCGCGGCCTCGACCGCATCGTCCGCGCAAGCACCGAACTGATGGCGCTGCATGGCCTGGACAACTTCGCCGCCGGCATCCTGCAGCAGGTAGCCGGTCTGCTCGAATGCGAGCCGGACGGCCTGGTCTGTGTCCGCGAAGGCGGCAACGACCATGGCGAGCTCTTCATCATTGCGACGCTGGGCGCCTGCGAGGGCCTCTCGCGCAACGCCGCCTACGGCATCGGCGACCATGCGATCGCGCGCGCGGTCGATGGCTCGTTCGGCGCACGCCACCACCTGTTCGAAGCGCAGCACGCGGTACTGTATTTTCCTGGCAACGGCAGCCGCGATTTCGCGGCCTACATCCGCACCGGCGCGCCGCTGGGAGAAATCCAGCAGCGGCTGCTCGAGGTCTTCGCCCGGCACATCACAGTCGGCCTTGACAATGTCATGCTGGTGTCACGCCTGCATAACTCCGCGTTCTACGATCCGCTGACCAAGCTCCCGAACCGCACGCGCCTGCGCGAGATCCTCGATGAATCGCTGTCCCTTGGGAATCGTGAAGGGATCGCGCTCGCGCTGGTCGACATCGACCACTTCGCGGAGACCAACGATGCGCTCGGCCACCAGTTCGGCGATCTGCTGCTGCTGAGCGTCGCGGCGCGCTTGCAGGGCGAACTGGGCGAGCAATTGACTATCGGCCGCGTGGGCGGTGACACCTTCGGCGTGCTGGGCGATACCGCGCTGGTCAATCCGGGCGTACTGCTTCGACTGTTCGACAAGCCGTTCAGCATTGACGGCCAGGACGTGCAGCTGTCGGCAACGGCCGGCCTTGTCAGCCTCGCCGATTACGAAGGCGGCGGCGCCGATGCCCTGAAGGACGCCGACATCGCCCTGAAGCGCGCCAAGCTGTTGCAACGCGCCGGCCACTTTTATTTCTCCCGCAACATGGGTGTGGACATCCGCGAGCGCGTGCGCATGATGCACGCGCTGCGGACCGCGATTGAAGACAATGAGCTGTTCGTTGTCTACCAGCCGCAGATCGACCTCGCCAGCCGCCGCCCGGTCGGCGCGGAGGCACTGCTGCGCTGGAAGACCAAGGACGGCAGCTTCGTTCCGCCGGACCGCTTCATTCCCATCGCCGAATATTCGGGTCTGATCATCGAGATCGGCGAGCGCGTCCTGCGCGAAGCCTGCCTGGAACTGGTGCGCTTGCAGCAGCTCGGTTTCCAGGACTTCACGATGTCGGTCAACGTGTCGCAAGTGCAGTTCCGGCATCCGCGCTTCCTCGACATGGTGCGCGACGTGTTGCACGAGACCCAGGCGCCGGCCTCCCGCATCGAACTCGAAATCACCGAGTCGATCGCCATGGAGGAGCCGGATGCGCTCATCCGCCTGCTCGGCCAGATCAAGCAGACCGGCATCAGCATTGCCATCGATGATTTCGGCACGGGCTTTTCCTCGCTCAGCTACCTGCAGCGCCTGCAAGCCGACCGCCTGAAGATCGACCGCAGCTTCGTCACCGAAATCACGAGCTCGGCGCGCGGCAGCAGCATTGCCGAAATGGTGATCCAGCTCGGCCGCAACCTCGGGCTGTCGGTGGTCGCCGAGGGCGTCGAGGACGAGCGCCAGGCCGGCATTCTGGAAGCGCTCGGCTGCCCGCTGGCGCAAGGCTATCTGTTCGCGCGACCGATGACGGTCGATCAGCTGCGGACCTGGCTGAAGCAGAACGGCGCGCGGTAACTTCCCGCGGTAATTCCCATTTGATGCCGCGGCCGGCGCCGCCGGCTTGTTCCGAAACGGTGTCGAACGATGTTCACTTCACGTACCCTCACTCTGCGTCGCGCCATCGTGCTGGTAGTGGTGCTCGGCCTGCTCGTGCCGGCGCTCATGATCAGCGGCTATTCCTGGTTCAAGCGCTACAACGACGACATCCGGCGGCAGACGGAGGAAGTGCTGCAGCAGAATGCCGACGTGCTCTCCAATGGCATGCAGGAACCGCTCTGGAACATCAACCAGGAGAGCGGCAACGCCTTGCTCGAGGCGATGATGAACCGCAACGAGGATATCGTCCGCATCGAGGTGCGCGACAACGCGCTCGGTGTGTTCGTGGCGGGCGAACGTCCCGAGCGCCGCGACGGCTTCACCGCCACCACGGAACGGCCGGTGGTCTACCGCGGCAGCACCATCGGCTCGGTCAAGATTGAAGTCGGCAGCGCGCGGCTGCGCCGCATCATGGTCAAGGGGCTGCTGGAATCCATGGCGGCGGTGCTGGCACAGGCGACGCTATCCATCATCCTCATCCTGATCCTGCTCGACCGGCGCCTCGTGCGTCCGCTGCAACGGCTGGGCGCGGGCGCCGAGCATCTCGCCGAGCGGCGGCTGGACGTGCCATTCACCTGGAACCGCCTTGATGAAATCGGCATGCTGAGCCGGCGCATGGAGGACACCCGCATCAGCTTGCGCAAGCTGTTTGAAGAGCTCGACCGCAAGAACCAGGAATTGGAGCAGGACATCGACAAGCGCAAGCGCGTCGAGCAGGAGCTGTACGAACGCGAGGCGCGCTTCCGGGCACTGGTGGAACAGAGTCCGATCGCGATCATCGAATGGGACGAGAACCATCAGGTCATCGAATGGAATGCCGCGGCCGAACGCATCTTCGGCTATCCGCGCGAACAGGCGATCGGCAAGCACGCCAGCTTCATTTCGCCGGGAGCGAGCCGCGAGGCCGTCAATGCGGTCTTCCGGCGGATCACCGCCGAGCGGCGCGATACCCGCAACATCAGCCCGAACCGGCGTGCCGATGGCCAGATCATCACCTGCCAGTGGAGCCATACCCACATCACGGATGAGCAAGGGCACTCCGACCGCCTGCTCTCCATCGCCGAGGACATTACCGAGAAGCGGCGCGCCGAGGAAGCGCTGAGCCTGTCGGAAGCGAAGTTCGCCGGTGCATTCCAGTGCAATCCGGACTCGATCGGCATCGTCCGCATGAGCGACGGCGTGATCATCGACATCAACGAAACTTTCGAAGGCATCACCGGCTATCGCCGCACGGAGGCGGTAGGCAAGACGTCAATTGCGCTCGGTCTCTGGGTGCACGCGGCACAACGCGAAGGCTTGTACCGGGAGCTGCGCAGCAACAAGGTGGTGCGCAACTATGCCTGGGAGATGCGCACCAAGTACGGCAACCTGCGCCGCTGCCTGACCAACGGCACGGTCTTCAGCGCGGGGAACGAACGCTACATGCTCGCGGTGATCCGCGACGTCACCGACCAGCGTCTGATGGAGGAACAGAAGGCCGAAGCGGAACGCGCCCTGCTCCGTCTCGCCCAGGGAACGCACGACATGGCCGGCGAATTGTTCTTTGAGCTCCTGATGGCCGACCTGGCATCTGCACTGCGCATGGACAGCGCCTTCATCGGCTTGCGCATGGCGAGCGCCCAGAACCGCATCCTGACGATCGCCGCGCACCGTCGCGGACAGACGATCGACAATTTCGAATACGTCAGCACCGGCTCGCCCTGCGAGCGCACACTGGAAGGCGACATCGCGATCTTCTCCTCGGGCGTGCAGGACCTGTTCCCTGGTGACGCTGCAATGGTCGAGCAAGGCTGGCAGAGCTATGCGGGAGCGCCGCTGCGCGACAGCGCGGGCAATACGATCGGCGTGCTGGCGGTGATGCATTCCGCCGCCATCGGCAATCCGGATCTGGTGAAGTCGCTGCTGCAGGTGTTCAGCGAGCGGGCGTCCGCGGAGCTGGAGCGCAAGCGTGCCGAAGAGGAATTGCGCAGCAGCGAACTGCGCTTCTCGACGATCTTCCAGTCGTCGCCGGTAGCGATGTTCGTGACCCAGGTGCGCGGAAACTACGTGGTCAAGGACGTCAACAGCGCGTTCGAGCGGCTGTTCGCGCGCAGCCGCGAATCCATGATTGGCCGGAACACCGCGGAACTGAATCTGTACTGCAATATCAATGACCGTAGCGCCCTGATCGACGAGCTGAAGCGCACCGGCACCACCGACGACGCGCCGGAATGCTGGATGTGGCGCGGCGACGGCACCAAGGTGCTGGTGCAGTTCTCCGGTCATACCTTCACCCTCGCCGGTGAACGCTACGGCATTCTTGCTTGCGCCGACGTGACCGACAAGCGCCGCATCGAAAACGAAATCCGCGAACTCAACGCCACGCTGGAGCAGCGCGTGGTGGAGCGCACCGAAGAGCTGCAGCAGGCGAACAAGGAACTGGCGCATGCCCTGCAGACGCTGAACATGGCACAGGAAGAGCTGGTGCGCAGCGAAAAACTGGCGGCGCTCGGTTCGCTGGTGGCAGGCATCGCGCACGAACTGAACACGCCGATCGGCAACAGCCTGATGGTGGCCAGCACCCTGACCGACCAGACCCGGACGCTGTCGCACAACTTCCAGAACAACGGGCTCAAGCGGTCGACGCTGGAGGCCTACATTGGTGATGCCGGCAAGGCGGGCGACATCCTGGTGCGCAACCTGCAGCGCGCCGCCAATCTCGTGACCGGCTTCAAGCAGGTCGCCGTCGACCAGACGAGTTCGCAGCGGCGCAAGTTCAACGTGGACGAGCTGGTGGCCGAGATCATGCTGACCTTGTGGCCGACCTTCAAGAAAAGCGCGATCCGGGTGCAGCAGACGGTGCCTGAAGGTTTGCAGATGGACAGCTATCCCGGTCCGCTCGGCCAGGTCATCACCAACCTCGTTAACAACGCCCTGCTGCACGGCTTCGAGGGCCGCAAGTCGGGTGTCATTTCGATTACCGCAGTGCGGATCGATGACGGCTCCGTCGAGCTGTCGGTCAGCGACAACGGCGTCGGCATTCCGACTGCGAATCTCAGCCGCATCTTCGATCCCTTCTTCACCACCAAACTGGGCGCCGGCGGCTCAGGACTGGGACTGAACATCACGCACAACATCGTGACTGCGGTACTGGGCGGGCGCATCCGCGTGCATAGCGAGGTCGGCACCGGGACCTCGTTCATCCTCACCATGCCGGTGGTGGCACCGCTCAAGCAGATCGAAGAAGAAGCGATGCGCGCCCAGTCCACCGTGGCTTGAGCGTACGCCTGCTTATTTCCAATCCCCGTGCAGCTCGCTGACCTGTGCGTACAGGGCTTCCGGCGTCGCAGCGGCGGGCGCGACGGGCTGCCCCACCACCAGAGAGAGACGCGAGAACGGTCCGCGTCGGAAGGACCGCTCGAAGGGATTGCCCGGGCCGCGCGTCAACAGGCTGCCCCACAGGCCGCGCAATGCCATCGGAATCACCGGCACCGGCGTGCGGTCCACGATCTTGCGGATGCCGCCTTTGAACGCGTTGATCTCGCCGGTCGACGTCAGTTTGCCTTCCGGGAAAATGCACACCAGTTCGCCTTCATGCAGCGCCTGGGCGATATCGACGAAGGCCTTTTCCATCAGCCACGGATTCTCCTTCGCCGGCACAATCGGGATGGCCTTGGCGGTGCGGAAAATCCACGACAGCAGCGGAATCTTGAAGATGCGATGGTCCATCACGAAGCGGATCGGGCGCGGGCTCGCGGCCATGATCACGATGGCGTCGACGTAGCTCACATGATTGCAGACCAGCACGGCCGACCCCTCTTCCGGGATGCGGTCGGTATCGACAGCGTGCACGCGGTGGATGGTATGAATTAGCAGCCAGGCGAGGAAGCGCATCAGGAACTCCGGCACCAGCGAGAAGATGTAGAGCGCGACGAGCGCATTCAGCAGCGCGGTGGCCATGAACAGCTGCGGTACGCTCAGTCCTGCTTTGAGCAGCACCATGGCGAACAGCGCGGCGACCACCATGAAGAGCGCGTTCATGATGTTCATGCCGGCGATGGTGCGGGAGACGTGCTTGCGATCACAACGGGTCTGGATGACGGCAAACAGCGGGACGATGTAGAAGCCGCCGAAGACGCCGATCATCACGCAGTCGAACAGGATGCGGACGGCACCGTGCTGCGCGACGAAACCGGCGATGTCCACCAGCGCCGTGTTGGTGTACTGCAGGCTGGCGAAGTACAGGTCGAGGCCGAAGACCGACAGGCCGATCGAACCGAACGGCACCAGTCCGATTTCCACCTTGTGGCCGGACAGGCGCTCGCACAGCAGCGAACCCGCGCCGATGCCGAGCGAGAACACCGTGAGCAGCAGCACGAAGACGCTGTGGTCGCCGTGCAGGTAATCCTTCGCGTAGACCGGAAACTGCGCAAGGATGACCGCGCCGTAGAACCAGAACCAGGAGTTGCCGAGCACCGAGAGGAAGACCGGGCGGTTCTGGCGGGTGAAGGCGATGTTGCGGATGGTTTCGGTGAACGGGTTCCAGTTGATTTTCAGCTCCGGTTCCGGCGCCGGCGACAGCGGGATACGGCGGCTGAACAGCCAGCCAAGGACCGCTATCGCGATGGTGCCGAAGGCAACCAGCTCGATGCCCCAGGGCTTGTGCGACACCAGCAGCGCGCCCAGCACCTCGCCGAGCAGGATGCCGACGAAGGTGCCCATCTCAATCACGCCGTTGCCGCCGACCAGCTCTTCCGGCTTGAGCTGCTGCGGCAGGTAGGCGTACTTCACCGGGCCGAACAGCGTGGAATGCAGGCCCATGCCCACCACGGCGCCAACCAGCAGCCAGAGCTGGTGCGTCATCCAACCGATTGCGGCGAGCGCCATGATGGCGATTTCCAGAACTTTTACATAGCGCGCGAGGGACGACTTCTCGAGCTTGTCCGCAAGCTGCCCGGCCGTCGCGGAGAACAGGACGAAGGGCAGGATGAACAGGCCGGGAATGAGGTTGTTGAGCAGGCTCGGGCTCATCGACGTCCAGCTCAGGGCGTCGTAGGTCAGGATGGTCAGCAGCGCAGTCTTGAAGACGTTGTCGTTGAAGGCGCCGAAGAACTGCGTCCAGAAGAACGGGCCGAAGCGGCGCTGCGTCAGCAAGGCAAACTGGCTGGATTGACTGGATTGGCTCATGGTTGGGTTCCAAGCAGGGTTCCAAGCAGGGATCGAAGAGGCGTCCAAAGCGGTGAGGCCCGGCGGGCGTCCGTTTTGTTGCGGCAAGTGTAGAGGAGGCGGTGCAGATTGTGTGCGGTTCCCGCGGCGGTGGTAGGAAACGATACCGGCGGTCGCGGAAAACAAAAAGCCGCCCGGGCGGCCCGCCTCGGACGGCTTCGTGCGGAACCGGTACGGCTTACTCGTCGCCTTCGGCCGGCCAGTCGCGGATGTAGGCCTTGAGCATCTTGTTCTCGAAGCTTTGCGCTTCGAAGACCGCCTTGGCCACGTCGTAGAACGAAATGACGCCCATCAGGGTCTTGGCGTTGACCACCGGCACGTAACGGGCGTGGCGCTCGAGCATGAGGCGGCGCACTTCGTTGATGTCGGTATCCGGCGTGATGGTGATCGGGTGGTCGTCCATGTGCTTGCGCACGGTCTCGTCGCCGATGCTGCCCTTGTTCGTGTAGAGGGTCTTCATCACTTCGCGGAAGGTGAGCATGCCGACGAGCTCGCCGTACTCCATGACCACGAGCGAACCGATGTCCCGTTCCGCCATGGTGTTGACGGCCTCGGCAATGGGCGTTTCAGGCGTGACGGTATAGAGGATATCGCCTTTGACCTTGAGGATTTCAGAGACTTTCATGGGAGGCTGTCCTGTGGAATTCGGAGAGTTTTACTGCGGCAATCCATTTGAAATGTAGCCGAAGCGGCATGAAAAATCCAGCAAGCCGCTCCCCGGTCACGACGGGGCTCAACACGGCCTTCGATGCTACGATTGCGGGGATTTAACAGAGGGAAACCATCCCTCGAGGAGACAGAGCCGATGAGCACCCCGAAATACCCGGGCTTCGATACGCTCGCCCTGCATGCAGGCGCGGCGCCCGACCCGGTTACCGGCGCCCGCGCGACGCCGATCTACCTGACCACCTCCTTCGTCTTCAAGGACTCCGACCACGCCGCCTCGCTGTTCAACATGGAACGCGCCGGCCACGTCTATTCCCGCATCTCGAACCCGACCAATGCCGTATTCGAAGAGCGCATCGCCGCGCTGGAAGGCGGCGTGGCGGGCATCGCGACGGCCAGCGGCCAGGCGGCCATGCACCTCGGCCTGGCGACCATTGCCGGCGCCGGCTCGCACATCGTCGCCTCGCGCGCTCTGTACGGCGGTTCGCAGAACCTGCTGGCCTACACGATGAAGCGCTTCGGCGTCGAAACGACTTTCGTGGACCCGCGCGACATCGACGCCTGGCGCGCCGCCATCCGTCCCAACACCAAGGCGCTGTTCGGCGAGACGCTCGGCAATCCCGGACTCGACGTGCTCAACATCCCGGTACTGGCCGAGCTGGCGCATGAGAATTTCCTGCCGCTGATGGTGGACTCGACCTTCACCACGCCCTACCTGATGCGCCCCTTCGATCTCGGCGCCGACCTCGTCTTCCATTCCGCCACGAAGTTTCTGTCCGGACACGGCACAGCGATTGGCGGCCTCCTGGTCGATGGTGGTACGTTCGACTGGCAGCAGGCCTACGAGAAGACCGGCCGTTTCGGCGAACTGTGCGAGCCGTACGACGGCTTCCACGGCATGGTCTTCACGGAGGAATCGACGGTCGCGGCCTTCTCCCTGCGCGCCCGCCGCGAAGGCCTGCGCGACTTCGGCGCGGTGATGAGCCCGCACAATGCCTTCGCCATCCTGCAAGGCATCGAAACGCTCGGCCTGCGCATGGACCGCCATGTCGCCAATACCCGCAAGGTCGTGGACTTCCTCGCCGGCCATGCCGCCGTGGAATCGATCGCCTATCCGGAACTGGACAGCCACCCGGACCACGCCCTCGCCCGCGAACTGATGCCCAAGGGTTGCGGCGCCGTGTTCTCGTTCAGCATCAAGGGTGACCGCGCAGCCGGCCGCCGCTTCGTGGAAGCGCTCAAGGTGTTCTCGCATCTGGCCAACGTCGGCGATGCGAAGTCGCTCGTCATCCACCCGGCTTCGACGACGCACTTCCGTGTGCCGACCGAGCAGCTTGCCGCGTCCGGCATCACGGAAGGCACGATGCGCCTGTCGATCGGCCTGGAAGACGCCGACGACCTGATCGAAGACCTCGCACGCGGGCTGAAGGCCGCGCAGAAAGGAGCCTGAGATGCTGCTCGACGTCCAGGGACACGCCGCCTACTGCTATACCGGCGGCAAGACCTTCAACCCCGAACTACCGACCGCCGTCTTCATCCACGGCGCGCAGAACGACCACTCGGTCTGGGCGCTGCAGACCCGCTACTTTGCCCACCATGGCTTCGGCGTGCTGGCGCTCGACCTGCCCGGCCACGGGCGCAGCAGCGGTCCGGCACTCGAAAGCGTGGAGGCGATGGCCGACTGGCTGCTGGCATTGCTGGACGCGGCAGGCGTAGAGCGCGCGCTGCTCGCCGGCCACAGCATGGGGTCGCTGATTGCGCTCGAAGCCTCCCATCGCGCGCCCGATCGGGTTACGGGCCTTGCGCTGCTCGGCACCACTTATCCGATGAAGGTGTCCGAGTCGCTGCTCGAGACTTCGCGCAGCGATGAATCGCGCGCGATCGACATGGTGAACATCTGGTCGCACTCTACGATTGCGCCCAAGCCCTCGTGTCCCGGTCCCGGTTTTTCAGTGATGGGCGGCTCGCAGCGCTTGATGCAGCGGATGTCGCAACTCAATCCTGAGCACCTGTTCTATACTGACTTCACCGCCTGTAACGCGTATGTTCACGGCGAGGCGGCTGCTACGGCAGCGCGCTGCCCGGCACTGTTCATCCTCGGCACCCGTGACGTGATGACCCCGCCCCGTTCTACCAAGCTGCTCACCAGTGCGATGGCTCACGCAAGCGTCGTTCATGTCGACGCTGGGCATCAGATGATGGCAGAGCAGCCGGACGCCGTGCTGGACGCGCTGTACGGCTTTGCGTGCGCGAAAAAATAAGGAATGTCAGGGTGGCTGAATGCGGACCATCGTAGGGTGCGCACCTGTGCGCACGCGGTACGGCTGTGCGAAGTTAGCGTCCGCGTGCGCACGGAGTGCGCACCCTACGTCACTGCGCCGGTTTACTGACGGAAGTGACGGGTGCCGGTGTACAGCATCACCACGCCGCGATCATCGGCAGCATCGATCACTTCCTGGTCGCGCATCGAGCCGCCCCGATGGATCACGCAAGTCGCGCCCGCGTCCACCACCACGTCCAGCCCGTCACGGAACGGGAAGAAGGCGTCCGAAGCGACCGCCGAACCAGCCAGCGACAGGCCCGCATTCTGTGCCTTGATCGACGCGATCCGCGCGGAATCGATA
This sequence comes from Oxalobacteraceae bacterium OM1, assembly GCA_004570315.1. GTDB lineage: Bacteria > Pseudomonadota > Gammaproteobacteria > Burkholderiales > Burkholderiaceae_D > Noviherbaspirillum. The sequence continues at coordinate 21,560 of SPQI01000076.1, forward strand.
CGGCTCATCTGGCCGGCGCCGACGCCCAGGGTCATGCCG
>SPQI01000002.1 GCA_004570315.1 Oxalobacteraceae bacterium OM1
GCATCCAGAATGTCGCGATCAGGCGGTCGCGGCGACGGCAGCTGCAGCAGCCGCCTCTTCCTTGGCCTTCTTGGTCTTGCCGGCACGCGACGGCATGTGGCACAGGCCGCAGGTGTAGTCGTTATGAAGATCGAGGCGATGCACGACGAAGTCGCCGCCGCACTTGCTGCAGCAGGCGGTCTCCAGCATCTTGCTCTCGAAGAAGCGGACCAGCGTCCAGGCGCGCGTCAGCGACAGCACCGGTTCGCCGTCCGGGCCGGGTTCGACCTGCTCAAGGTAGAGCTTGTACGCTTTCATCACGGCTTGAATGCCGCTGATTTGCGCGTGCTCCACGAGATATTTGTGGATGTTGATGAACAGCGAGGAATGAATGTTCGGCTGCCAGGTGATGAACCAGTCGGTCGAGAACGGCAGCATGCCCTTCGGCGGCGACACGCCCTTGAGCTCCTTGTAGAGCTTCAGGAGGCGCTCCCGCGAAAGCGAGGTCTCCGCTTCGAGCAACTGGAGACGCGCACCGAGGTTGATGAGCTCGATCGCGAGCTGGATTTCCTGGGCTTCCGTGACGACGCTTTTCTTCGCCATGATGATGAACCTTTGTGTTTGCAGACCGATGTACTACGTGTTGCCGTGAGCCGGAATTGCGTTAAGCAATCTCTTCCACCGGCTGGCAAGCCATCAGGATCGCGGCGTGCGAATGCGCCAGTTCACGGTCCTTGTTGTAGTTGGTCAGCATGCCGAGGATGGCACCGTCGTCAAAGCGGAAACGGGCCAGCATCATGTTGGTGCCGGCGAGCTTGAGAATCTGGGCGTTGTTCAGGCCCTCGATCAGGTCGGCGATTTCGCGGCTCAGACCGAGGCGGAAGATCGCAGTCGCCTTGTCGGCGCGGATCATCTGCTGGGCCAGCATCAGGTAGCTCAGGTTGGCATCCCGGATCTCGGCCATCATGTCGTTCGTGTTCATTTTCTCTCTCCCTTATGTTGCCAAACGTGGATCACGTTTTGCAGTTTTGCATCGCCAGTGAGATGCATTCTGCGCGGGAGATTTCCGAGCGGAAATAGGGACTCGTCGGTATTTTGCGTCGGAGACGCGTCTAGGCCGCCTGTAGGAGTTTGTCCGACAAACTCCAGGCGACCTGTGGTGCGCGCTTGTCAAAAAGCGCTCAAACTGGCTTGTGATCTGGCTTTCAGGCCTGGCGAGCCTTCCTGCACTACCCCTTCTGGCGAAAGGAGTAAGGGAGAAAACCTTGTAGTTCTTGCTACGTTCTTCTTCTTTAAAACGCCGCCGAGGGAGAGATTCGACGTCGTTCTATGTTGTATATCGGCAGCGTTTTGCCCAACTTTAGGGTTCGCGAAAAATTTTTTTTAACTTTTTTGCTCGCCTTGCAACCGTTATCGGCGGGTGAGTTGCCGACTTTAGGGTTCTGAGAAAAATATTTTTGGAAAGTTCTGACGGGAAACAGAGCGTTACATCTTTGTTTCCTTGCACAAATGGAAACGCCTGTGCCTTTCCGGACCGGCGTCCAGCGAAATTTCGTCGCCTCAAGGCACTTTTCCGCTACGCACCTGTCGCAGCCTGCACGGCATGCCTGCGCGTCCGCATGCTGGGCGAGCGGCCTCGCCGCCCGGGACGAGACCGACCGACGTGCGCCAATTCAAGGAAAGCAACACAACATGAACGTAGTGCTTAAACCACAACCTACCCTGTTCGACGCCGCCGACATCATGCGCGGCCTGTACGGCGACGGCATCATCGGCCTCAAAGGCGCCTTCGAGCGCCGCTGGGTGGAACGGCTCCGCGAAGATATCGATGTGCTCACCGCTGAAGCGCAGGCGCGTCCTGGCGGACTTCTGCCGCGCGGACCGAATCGCTTCTACGTCGAGATCCATCCGGAACGCATTCGCGGCTTCTTGGATCTCGTCACGCATCCGTGGGTCGTCGCGGTGTGCGAAGCCGTCCTCGGCCCGGACTACTCGATCGTCGAGGCGGGGTTCGACATTCCCGGCCCGGGCGCCCTGACCCAGCCGTGGCATCGCGATTTCGCGTCGCCGACCGAGACCCTGAAGGGCCGGCGCCTGACTTCCCTGGCCTTCAACATCACGACCGTGGATGTCACCGAAGACATGGGACCTTTCCAAATTGCGCCGGGCACGCAATGGGATGACATCGCAGCGCACGGCGACGCGATGTTCCCACCGAAGTCGCTGTACCCGCGCTACGAGGCACGTGCGCAGACGAAGCTTCCGCAGATGGGCGACATCTCGGCGCGTTCCGCGCTGACCATCCATCGCGGCACGGCCAATCGTTCGGACAAGGCACGTCCCGTCTTCGTGCTCGGTGTGGATGGTCCGGAAGCCAACAACGCGAAGCATCACGACCTGCAGGTTACCCAGCCCTACCACGACGCGTTGCCAGCAGAGGTGCGTCGCCACCTTGCATGCCGCATTGTTCATGAACTGGAGTTCATCGAGCAGGCGCATGTAATTGAAGGATTGACGATGGCGGCGACGGAGTGATGCGCTGATCGCGCAGTCAAGAGTGCGAGGCAGTGGCGTGAGCGTTGCGGGAAGAAGTGGTCGCAACGACAGCACTGCTGCTCTGTTGAAGGCGATTTGTTGAATGCGTGCGATAAAAACAAAAAAGCCCGTTACGGGGCTTTTGTGTTTTTGGCGGAGACGAGGGATTCTCCCGGCGGCGGGCTCGCAGGCCCGCCGCTTCGAATCCCGATCGCGCGCAGTGCGCGCTCCCGCCTCCGTCAAAAACAAAAAAGCCCCTTACGGGGCTTTTGTGTTTTTGGCGGAGACGGAGGGATTCGAACCCTCGATACAGGTTTAAGCCCGTATGCTTCCTTAGCAGGGAAGTGCCTTCGACCTCTCGGCCACGTCTCCACACGCCAGGCGCTGTTGCCAGTCGCCTCATGAAGTCCCGCATGATAGCCGGTGGCGGGAACTTGGTCAATGCAACCGGAGGAATACTCGCGGTTGCTTAAGCTTTCTCAAGGTCAAATGCCTTGTGCAGCGCGCGTACGGCCAGTTCCATGTACTTCTCGTCGATCAGCACCGAAATCTTGATCTCGGACGTCGAGATCATCTGGATGTTGATGCCCTCTTCCGACAGCGTACGGAACATCTGCGAAGCGATGCCCACGTGGCTGCGCATGCCGACGCCGACCACAGAGACCTTCGACACCTTGGCATCGCCGTTGATGCTGGCCGCGCCGATGTGCTCCTTCACGGTCTTGTTCAGCACGTCCATGGCTTTGGCGTACTCACCGCGGGCCACGGTGAACGTGAAGTCGGTCTTGCCGTCCACCGACTGGTTCTGGATGATCATGTCGACCTCGACGTTCGCATCCGCGACCGGGCCGAGAATCTGGTAAGCGATGCCCGGCTTGTCGGGCACACCGAGGACGGTGATCTTCGCTTCGTCGCGGTTGAACGCGATACCGGAAATGACGGCTTGTTCCATGTGTGTATCTTCCTCAAACGAAATCAGGGTGCCGGAGTTCGCTTCCTCTTCCAGCGGCATGAGCGGATCGGTGAGCGACGACAGCACGCGCGTCGGCACCTTGTAGTTGCCGGCAAATTCCACCGAACGGATCTGCAGCACTTTGGAGCCCAGCGAAGCCAGCTCCAGCATCTCTTCGAAGGTCACCGTCTTCAGGCGACGCGCTTCGGAAACGACGCGCGGATCGGTGGTGTAAACGCCATCCACATCGGTGTAGATCAGGCACTCCGCGGCCTTCAGTGCGGCAGCAACCGCCACTGCAGAAGTGTCCGAACCGCCGCGACCGAGCGTGGTGATGTTGCCTTGATCGTCCACGCCCTGGAATCCGGTGATGATTACGATCTTGCCGGCGGCCAGATCGGCGCGCACGCGCGCATCGTCGATCGACTGGATGCGGGCCTTGGTAAAGGCGGAGTCGGTCTTGACCGGAACCTGCCAGCCGGCGTAGGACACCGCCTGCTTGCCAATCGTCTGCAAGGCCATCGACAGCAGTGCCACCGAGACCTGTTCGCCGGTGGAAGCCAGCATGTCGAGCTCGCGGGGATCCGGCTGCGGCATGATCTCTTTGGCCAAACCGATCAGGCGATTCGTCTCGCCGGACATGGCCGAAGGAACAACAACGATTTGGTGACCGGCGTCGTGCCATTTGGCGACGCGTTTGGCAACGTTCTTGATGCGCTCGGTCGAGCCCATCGACGTACCACCGTATTTGTGGACGATTAAAGCCATAGGAGGGTTGGGAAAACGCTGGAGGGATGAAGATTTTTTATATAAATCAACCCCTTACTTTACATGCTGCAACGCGGGATGGCAAGTATGAAGCCGTCCCTGAAAAAACTTTCACACTGGCGTGAATGCCGCTCCGGCGGTCCGTTCCCACGCGATGACGATGCCCGGCGAGGACCGAGGGACCTCAGGCTGCCAATGCATGCCGATGCCGGCAGCGAACAGCAAGGATTTGCCCGCATGGAGCAAGGGCAGGCGCGGCCGCTCCCACTCGGGAATGCCCAACGCCTGGTAATGCAGCTTCAAGGGGCGTGTCGGTCGGCCGGCGCCTGGCTTGAGGCGCTCGCCGCCCTGCCGCTGCTGGAGCAACAGCGGCTGTTGACGCAGCCATTCCGGATCGATGCCCTCTTCCGCTTCGTTGAAAAGGATCGCGCCGTCGAAGTCTTTGCACGGCACGCGCGACTCGCCATTCCAAGTGAATCGCATCGGCTCGACTGAGTCGTCATTCCAGCGCTTCGAGAGATGCACCTGATTGCGATACCGGTGGACTTCACAGTCCGCATGCGTCACGCGCACGCGGGCATCGTCGCGCGCCACGCTGACTTGTCGCCAGCACTGCTCGAGCCACGCTGCGGACGGCATGCGGATGCCGTGGATCGCAAACCAATGCCGCAGCAGATTGTTGCGCCGGTCCGCATCGAGCGCGGCCACCTTCGCCACATCGAGGCTGCTCTTTGTGGCACAGCGGGCGAGGTCCTCAGCGGCGAGCGCATCGAGCAGCCGCTGCCCCGCCTGGGCATGTCCTGCCGCGCGCGCAAGCCGTGCCTCGAAGCCGGGGAAATGCGCACGCAATGCCGGCATGACTGCGTGGCGCAAGGCATTCCGGGCATAGCGCGTGTCGGCGTTCGATTCGTCATCCACATGCGCAATGCTGAATACGACCGCCGCCTCTTCGAGTTCAGCACGCGTTGCCGAAAGTAGCGGCCGCCCGATTTGCGTACCGGTGTCCCCGAGAAGGTCGGGTGCGGCATTGGCAGCCTCCATTCCGCCCAGACCGGCGATTCCCGATCCGCGCAGCAGCTGCAGCAGCACGGTTTCCGCCTGGTCGTCCTGATGATGGCCGGTCAGCAGCAGTGGCACGCCATGGACGCGGCACATCTCGCCCAGCGCCGCATAGCGGGCATGGCGAGCCGCCTGTTCGACGCCATGCGCGGCAACGTCATCGACCTGAATCCGGCGCGCATCGAAGACAACACCTAACGACGAGGCCGCGTCCGTGCAATGCGCCAGCCAGTGACCGGCGTTCGGGCTCAGCCCGTGATGCACATGAAAAGCGAACAAGGTCCCGCCATGCCGCGCAACCCAATCGCTGGCCAGCCGCAGGAGGACTGAGGAATCGAGTCCGCCGCTGAACCCAACCGCAAGCCTGGCGGGACCGGAAACGACAACGCGCGCCAGGATCTCTCCCAACGCGCGTTCAAAAGCATCGCGTAGCGATGCGGCAGCTTTGCCGTTCACGGCTATTCCGGCGAGGAAATTTCCTTGAATTTGCCGTAGGACATCAGCTTTTCGTGGCGTGCGGCGATCAGCTCCTTCGGTTTCATGCCCTGGAATTGACGCAGCGAGTCGGCCAGTGCGCGCTTGAGCATCGCGGCCATCTGCTTCGGATCGCGATGCGCGCCGCCCAGCGGCTCATTGACGATCTTGTCGACCAGGCCCATGGCCTTGAGGCGATGCGCGGTGAGACCGAGTGCTTCTGCGGCATCGGCCGCCCGTTCCGCGGTTTTCCAGAGGATGGAAGCGCAGCCTTCCGGGGAGATCACCGAATAGGTCGCATACTGGAGCATCAGCACGGCGTCACCGACGGCAATCGCCAACGCGCCGCCCGAGCCGCCCTCGCCGATGATGGTGGCAATCAACGGCACCTTCAGTTCGGCCATGACGTACAGATTGTGGCCGATTGCCTCGGACTGCCCGCGCTCTTCGGCATCGATGCCCGGGAAGGCGCCCGGGGTGTCGACGAAGGTAAAGATCGGGATGCCGAATTTTTCGGCAAGCTTCATTAGGCGCATGGCCTTCCGGTAGCCCTCCGGCTTCGGCATGCCGAAGTTGCGCATTGCGCGCTCCTTCGTGTCGCGGCCCTTCTGGTGGCCGATGACCATGCAGGCTTGGCCGTTGAAGCGCGCGAGGCCGCCAACGATGGAGAGATCGTCGGCATACATGCGGTCGCCGTGCAGTTCATGGAAGTCAGTGAAGATTTCATTCACGTAATCCATGGTGTACGGACGCTGGGGATGCCGGGCGATCTGCGAGACCTGCCACGGCGACAGCTTGGCGTAGATTTCCTTGATGAGCTGCTGGCTCTTCTTGGAGAGGCGGTCGATCTCCTCGGAGATGTCGACCGCGGAATCGTCCTGCACGAAGCGCAATTCCTCGATCTTTCCTTCAAGTTCGGCAATCGGTTGCTCGAAATCGAGGAATGTGTTCTTGCCCATCGTGACTCCTATGACAACACGCGATGATTGTTGGGTTATGCCGCGGGCTGCAGCTCCAGGCTGCGCCAAAGATACCACGTCGCGACAGTGCGCCACGGCTCCCAATTCGCTGCGACCTCGCGCACGTCGCTGCGGGAAACCGGTTCGCCCGAGAAATAATTGATGCTGATTCCCTTGAGCAATCCGAGATCGTCCAAGGGCAGGACATTCGGCCGGAGCAGATTAAATATCAAAAACATCTCCGCTGTCCAGCGTCCGATTCCACGAATCTGGATCAGTTCAGAGATCACCTCTTCGTCATCCATGTCGATCCACTTGTCGACATGGACACGTTTGGCCTTGAAGTGCTCGGCCAGGTCGATCACGTATTCCGCCTTGCGTTTCGAAAGGCCACAAGTGGCCAGCTTCTCAGCGCCGATCTTGAGGACCTGCGCCGGCGTACATTTCGGACAAAGCTCGAGCACCCGGCCCCAGATCGTCTCGGCGGCCTTGACGGAAATCTGCTGGCTGATGATGGACTGCGCCAGCGTTTCGAAGGCCTCGCCGCGCGCCGTCAGCTGCATATCGCCAAATTGCGGAATGAGGCGCCGCATGATGCGGTCGCGCTTCATCAGCTCTTCCTTGGCGTCATGCCAGTACGCGGGCGCGGCCATCGGCTGCACGGCCGTTCGGGACGTCGCCATGCCGCTTACGCCTTGCGCCATTCGGTGACGCCGCCCGGCTTGTCTTCGAGGACGATGCCGTTGGCAAGCAGGTCGGCACGAATGCGGTCCGCCTCGGCAAAGTTCTTCGCCTTCTTCGCGGCGGCACGGGCGTCAATCTGGGCCACGATGGCCGCTTCGTCCAGCGCCGTACCCGGACCGCCCTGCAGAAAGTCCTTGGGCGGTCGCTGCAGCAGTGCGATGATCGCCGCAAGGTGCTTCAGCTGGCGGGCGAGCGCGGCGGACTTCGTCTTGTTCACTTCGTTGGCCAGATCGAACAGCACCGCGACGGCGATCGGCGTATTGAAGTCGTCGTTCATCGCTTCGGCAAAGCGCACGGCATGCGCCTCGCTCTGGTCGAGCGGCTGGTCGTCCGGCGCCACATCCTTGAGCGCGGTGTACAACCGGCTCAACGCATGCCTGGCGTCGTCGAGATGCGCATCGGAGTAGTTCAAGGGACTGCGATAGTGGGCACGCAGGATGAAGAAGCGCACCACTTCCGGGTCATACTCCTTGAGCACGTCGCGGATCGTGAAGAAGTTGCCGAGCGATTTCGACATCTTCTCGTTGTCCACGCGGATGAAGCCGTTATGCATCCAGTAGTTCACGAACGTCTTGCCGTTCGCGCCCTCGGATTGCGCAATCTCGTTTTCGTGGTGCGGGAACTGCAGGTCCTCACCGCCGCCATGGATGTCGAATTGCTCGCCGAGCAGTTCGCAGCCCATGGCCGAGCACTCAATGTGCCAGCCGGGCCGCCCCTTGCCCCAGGGCGACTCCCATTTGACTTCGGCCGGCTCGGATTCCTTGGCGGCCTTCCACAGAACAAAGTCGAGCGGGTCGCGCTTGACGGTGTTGAGATCGACACGCTCGCCGGCGCGCAGGTCATCCAGCGATTTGCCGGACAACTTGCCGTAGCCGGGAAAGTCGCGGACCGAATAGTTCACGTCGCCATCTTTCGCGCGATACGCTAGGCCATTCTGCTCAAGCCGGCCGATCATGCTCAGCATTTGCGGGACGTATTCAGTGGCGCGCGGCTCATGATCCGGCTTCTGCACACCAAGCGCAGCGGCGTCCTCGTCCATGGCCTCAATGAAGCGCGCGGTGAGCTGTCCGATGGTCTCGCCGTTCTCGACGGCGCGCTTGATGATCTTGTCGTCGATGTCCGTGATGTTGCGCACGTAGGTGACATCGAAGCCCGAGGCCCGCAGCCAGCGCTGCACCATGTCGAACACCACCATCACGCGCGCATGGCCGAGGTGGCAGTAGTCGTAGACGGTCATGCCGCAGACGTACATCCGGACCTGGCCCGGCCGCATCGGAACAAAAGGCTGCTTTTCACGCGCAAGCGTGTTGTAGATTTTGAGTGCGGTCATGGGTTGTTTCCGTGTCGGCGCGGATGATGCGGTGGCCGAGCGTCTCTCCTCGGGTCGGGACACCGCCGCGGCACCGCGCGGGTGCGCCGGGATGTCCTTTATTCATGCATCTTTTGTTAAAATGCACGCTTTCGCCGCAGTATATCACCGCGGCCGCAAGCCCTCAGACGCCGGTCTTCCGTGAGGGAGTGGCAAGATACCGAAACGCAATCCCCCTGTAAAGAGAAAAGGAAACGCAATGCAACGTTCCCGCCGTTATCTGCTGCAACTCGCCGCCGCCGCGTCCATCGGTCTGCTTTCGCATGGCGCCATCGCGGCCGACAATCCGAAGGTGGACTTGAAGACCAGCATGGGCGACATCGTCCTCGAACTTTATCCCGACAAGGCGCCCAAAACGGTGGCGAACTTCCTCCAGTACATCAAGAGCGGCCAGTACAAGGGCACCGTGTTTCATCGCGTCATCAACGGCTTCATGATCCAGGGTGGCGGCTACGACAAGAACATGAAGGAACGCCCGACGAAGGCGCCGATCGAAAACGAGGCCAAGAACGGCCTGAAGAACGAAGCCTATACGATCGCCATGGCACGCACTGCCGACCCGCACTCGGCGACGGCGCAGTTCTTCATCAACGTCGTCGACAATGCCAAGCTCGACTACCCGGGCCACGACGGTTGGGGCTATGCGGTGTTCGGCAAGGTCGTCAAAGGCATGGAAGTGGTCGACAAGATCAAGGAAGTGGAAACCGGTCCGAAAGCTCCGCACATGAACGTACCGCTCACGCCGGTCGTCATCGAATCGGCCACCATCGTCAAATAACCATTCACACAGATAGGAATTCCCATGGCTGTCCTGCTCACCACCAACCACGGCAACATCAAGCTCGACCTCGACGCCGCCAAGGCACCGAAGACGGTTGAAAATTTCCTGAACTACGTCCGCGCCGGCCACTACAACGGCACGATCTTCCATCGCGTGATCGACGGCTTCATGGTCCAGGGCGGCGGCTTCGAACCGGGCATGAAGCAGAAGCCGACCAACGAGCCGATCGAGAACGAAGCGAAGAACGGCCTGAAGAACGAGCCCTACACCATCGCCATGGCGCGCACCTCGGCGCCCCACTCCGCTTCGGCCCAGTTCTTCATCAACGTGAAGAACAACAGCTTCCTCGACTATCCTGGACAGGACGGCTGGGGCTACTGCGTGTTTGGCAAGGTGGTCGAGGGCACCGATGTGGTGGACAAGATCAAGTCCGTGAAAACCACCCGCACCGGCATGCATGCCGACGTGCCGGTCGAAGACGTGATCATCGAGAAGGCGGAAGTCGTCTGAATCTCGTGATTCGCACGACCATGCAAGCCGACGTGGCGCAATCCCAGAAAGCGCAACCAGGACCGGTTGCGCTTTTTGTTTCGGATGTTCATCTGCAGGCTTCCCTGACACATACCGCAGAAGCCTTCCTCGATTTTCTGCAGCGGCACGCAACCGGCGCGCAACGCCTGTATCTCCTGGGCGACCTGTTCGAATACTGGGCGGGGGACGACGATCTGGACGACCCTTTTCATCGCCGCATCGCCGATGCCATCAAGGCGGTCGGCGCTGCGGGCACGTCCTGTTACTGGATCGGCGGGAATCGCGACTTCCTCGCCGGCGAACGCTTTGCCGCGGCCTGCGGACTCAGCTTGCTGGAAGAGCCGTATGTCGTCGAACTCGCGGGTCATCGCATCGTGCTCGTCCACGGCGATGCCGAATGCACGGACGACACCGGCTACATGCTTTTCCGCGAGCAGGTCCGCACACCGGCGTGGCAGCAGCAGTTCCTCGCCATGCCGCTGGCGCAGCGCAAAGCCGTCATCGACGGCATGCGCAGCGGCAGTCGTGCCGCGCAACAGACGAAATCTTACGAGATCATGGACGTGAATGCCGACGCCATCGCGGCCTTGTTCGGTGTAACGGATGCCGACGTCATGGTCCACGGGCATACCCACCGGCCGGGGGAACATGTGCTTGACGTACAAGGAAAGCGCCGGGTTCGCTACGTCTTGCCCGACTGGGATTGCGATGGCGCGGCAAAGCGTGGCGGTTGGCTGGGTCTGGCGGCGGACGGCGCCATGACGCGTTACGACCTGGACGGATTGGCCATCAGGTAAGTCCTTGAGCGAACTGCCTCGGGCGACACGGAAACGAACCGTCAGCCCGTCACATTGGCAGCCAGCCGCGCAACGCCGGGCAAACTCTTACTCGAACTGCGCTCTGAAGCGCTGCATTTCTTCCCGCAGTGTCTCCAGGTTCGCGCGCAACGTCGCGACATCCGATTCCAGTGCGGTAATCCGGTCCTGCCGCGAACTTTCCGCGCGCATGGAGATCGCCTCTGCCGGTGCCTCGCCGCTCAGCAAATGCACATACCGCGCTTCCTTGGTGCCCGGCGCCACAGGCAGACGCGCCACCAGAGGCGGATATTTGTCGATCAGGAACTGGAGCGCCGCCTCGGCATCTGCCACTGTCTTGAACTCGTGCACGCGGCCGGCGCGGCCACGCACTTCGCCCGCCGTTTGCGGACCGCGCAGCATGAGCAGCACCAAGGCAGCCAGCTTGTCCGGCTCCAGCGTCCACATGATGCGCATGCGATGTTCGTACTTCACCACGCGCGCGCCAGCCTGACGCACTTCTGCAGCCAGTCGACGCGCGACGAGGCGATCCAATGCGGCAACGACATCCGACTCGTTCAGCGCCATCACCGGGTCGCGGCTCGACAGCTGGTTGCAGCCATTGACCAGTGCGTTGAGGCTCATCGGATACGCATCCGGCGTCAATGCCTCCTTTTCGGCAAGGACAGCCAGCACCCGGACTTCGATGTCGTCCAGCTGGTCTACGCCATCGCCTTGTTCCTGCACGCTCTCGTCGCTCACGACTTCCTCACTCCACCAGTTTGTTCAATTGCGCGACGTCGAGCTGCCCGCCAGACGGCAGATCGTCGCACTTCACGCCGGCCGCATGGAGCGCACCGATCAAGTATTCGATGCGACGCTCCTGCGCGACTGCATGGTCGATCAGCCGGTGCATCGCGGTCGCCAGCGGATCGTCGCCCGCCTGCGTCACACCATAGGCGGCAAACACTCTCGCTGCGGCGTCGTCACGTTCCCGCCCCGCGTCCTTCTGCACGATATGCGCCGGATTGCCCACAGCCGTCGCGCCGGCCGGCACTTCCTTCACCACCACCGCATTGGACCCCACCTTCGCACCTTCGCCGACCGTGAAGCTGCCGAGCACCTTGGCACCGGCCCCGATAATGGCGCCGCGCCCCAGCGTGGGATGCCGCTTTGCGCCCTTGCTCAGCGAGGTGCCGCCCAGCGTCACACCTTGATAGATGGTGCACTCATCTCCGACCACGGCTGTCTCGCCAATGACCACGCCGATGCCGTGATCGATAAAGACGCGCCGTCCGATCTGCGCGCCAGGATGAATTTCGATACCTGTCACCATGCGGGCAAGATGAGAGATGAACCGCCCCAGCCACCGGAAACCATGCCGCCAGCACCAGTGCGCCCAGCGATGCATGATCACGGCATGCAAGCCGGGATAACAGGTGAGCACTTCCCAGGCGGAGCGCGCCGCGGGGTCCCGTTCGATGATGCTCGCGATGTCTTCGCGTATGCGCTTGAACATGACTGAGACGATCTTCCCTGTCGACGGAGCTCCAATCAGACGGCGTGGGGGCCGATAGTCATCAGACCGCCAGACGCTGGCGGCGCGCCTCGTACAGGCAGACGCCAGAGGCCACGGACACGTTCAGGCTTTCCACTGCGCCCAGCATGGGGATGTTGACGAGGATGTCGCAATTCTCGCGGGTCAGGCGGCGCATGCCCTCGCCTTCCGAACCCATCACGAGGCCGACCGCGCCCTTGAAATCCGCCTGATACAGGTTCTGCTCGGCCTCGTCGTCCGTGCCGATCAGCCAGATGTCACGTTCCTTCAATTCACGCATAGTGCGCGCCAGGTTCGTGACGGTGATGTAAGGAACGGTCTCGGCCGCACCGCTTGCCACCTTCATGGCCGTTGCGTTCAGTCCGACAGCACGGTCTTTCGGGGCGATCACGGCATGGGCGCCGGCGCCGTCGGCCACTCGCAGACAGGCACCGAGATTGTGCGGATCGGTGATACCATCAAGGATGAGCAGCAAGGGCGGCCCCTGGATCGCATCGAGGAGTTCGTCGAGATTGCGCGCCAGCGAGATGTCGCCGCCGACGGCGATGACACCCTGGTGGCGCCGCGTACCCGCCATGCCGTCGAGGCGTCCGCCTTCGGCTTGGATGATGCGTACCTTCGCCGCTTCCGCGGCTTTGAGCAGATCATGCATGCGCCGGTCGTGCCGGCTTGCATCGACATAGATTTCCTGGATGGAGGATGCATCGTGGCGCATCCGCGCCGTCACGGCATGAAAGCCGAAAATCAGTTTGCTTTTCATTCTTATCGTTTCCTGCGGGCCGTCTTTGCATGCCCCTTCGTCGCCCGCGGTGTGCGCGATTTTGCGCCGCTCTTGGCACGCTTGGGCTTGGCCGGCGCGGCGGCCGTCTTCTTCGCTGCCGATTTGCGGGCCTTCTCCTCACGGGGCGCGTCGGATTCCGCGCGCCGGGTTTCACCTTTGATGAGCGCCTTGAAGTTTTGCTCGGCCACGAGGCGCAAGTCGATCTTGCGCGCATCGAGATCGACGCGGCTGACCTGCACCGTCACGCGGTCGGTCAGCTGATAGCGGATGCCGGTGCGCTCACCGCGCAGCTCGTGGCGAATCTCGTCATATTGGAAATAGTCGGCACCGAGTTCAGTGACATGGACAAGGCCCTCGATGAACAGCGCATCGAGCTGCACAAAAATGCCGAACGGCGCGACACCCGAAATCGTGCCGGTGAATTCCTCGCCCAGCTTGTCCCGAACAAAGTAGCACTTCAGCCAAGCCTCGACATCACGGGACGCCTCGTCCGCGCGCCGCTCATTCGCCGAGCAATGAATGCCGAGCGCCTCCCAGACCGCCAGATCGCCCTCTTTGCGCTTCTTGCCGGCAGCCTTGTCCTCGGCGGCCATGCGCCGCGCCGCCGGCGACAGCATCGTGTTCAACTGACTCGTGTCCAGACCCTTGGGCTGGTAGCGCTTGCCCTGCAGGACAGCCTTGATGGCGCGGTGCGTCAGCAGGTCGGGATAACGTCGGATCGGGCTGGTGAAATGCGCATACGCTTCGTACGCGAGGCCGAAGTGACCGATGTTGTCGGGACTGTAGACCGCCTGCTGCATCGAGCGCAGCAGCATGGTCTGTAGCAGCACGGCATCGGGCCGTGCTTTGATCTTGGGCAGCAGCTCGGCGTAGTCGGACGCCGTCGGCGAATCGCCACCGCCGAGATGCAGGCCCATCTGCTTGAGGAAGGTCCGCACCTGGTTCAGCTTTTCCTTGGACGGCACAGCGTGAATGCGATACAGCGCCGGATGCTTGTGCCGCTCCAGCAAATCTGCAGCGCACACGTTCGCCGCGAGCATGCATTCCTCGATCAACCGGTGTGCATCGTTGCGCGTGCGCGGAAGAATCTGCTCGATCTTCCCGGCGGCATTGCAGACGATGTAGGTCTCGGTGGTTTCGAAATCGATCGCGCCACGCGACTGGCGAGCTTGCAGCAGCGCGTGAAACACCTCGTTCAGATGCAGCAGATGCGGGACCAGGGCCGGCCGACGGGCCGCTTCCGGCCCCTTGGTATTGGCTAGGATTGCCGCAACCTCGTTGTAGGTCAGCCGCGCGGCAGAGTGCATCACGGCCGGATAGAACTGGTATGCCTTGATTTCGCCCTTCGCGGTGATGACGACGTCGCAAACGAGCGTCAGCCGGTCCACGTTCGGATTCAGCGAACAGAGTCCGTTCGACAGCTTCTCCGGCAGCATGGGGATGACCCGCCGCGGGAAATACACCGAGGTGCTGCGCTCCAGCGCGTCGGCATCCAGCGCGTCGTTCGGCTTCACGTAGTGGCTGACGTCGGCAATGGCGACGATCAAGCGATAGCCGTTGGAGCGGCCGATCTTCACCGGCTCGCAATACACGGCGTCATCGAAGTCGCGCGCGTCTTCGCCGTCGATGGTGACGAGCGGGATGTCGCGCAGATCCACCCGATCGGCCAGATCGGCCGCGCGCACTTCGCCGGGCAGCTTCGCCGCCTGCTTCTTGGCGTCTTCCGAAAACTCGTGCGGCACGCCGTACTTGCGGACCGCAATCTCGATTTCCATGCCGGGGTCGTCGATATCGCCCAGCACCTCGACGATCTTGCCGACCGGCTGGGTGTAGCGCGAGGGCTGCTCGATCAGCTCCACGCTGACTACCTGCCCGGTTTTCGCCTTGCCGGGCGACCCCGACAGCAGGATGTCCTGCCCGATGCGCTTGTCTTCCGGGGCCACGACCCAAACGCCGTTTTCGTTCAGCAGCCGGCCAATGACATGCGTATTCGCGCGCTCGACCACTTCGACGATCGAGCCTTCCGGCCGGCCGCGCCGGTCTGTGCCAACGATGCGAATCTGCACCCGGTCGCCGTGCAGCACCTTCTGCATTTCGCGCTCCGGGAGAAAAATGTCTTCGCTGCCGTCATCGGGCGCCAGGAAGCCATAGCCTTCGCGGTGGCCGACGACACGGCCCTCGATGAAGTTCGGCTGGTGAGCCAGCTGATAGCGGCCCTGGCGGTTGGGCTTGATCTGGCCGTCGCGCTCCATGGCGTTCAGGCGGCGCGTCAGCCCGTCCATTTCGTTTTGTTTTACGCCGAGTGCCGCTGCAAGCGTGTCGATGTCCTGCGGCTCGGCTGCGGTTCGGAGGATGCCGAGAATCTCTTCACGGCTGGGAATGATGTAGGAATATTGGCTCAATGGGTACTTCGGTTAATTATTATTGAATGGCACCGAGCTGGTCGCCGGCGACCGGCAGGGCTCTCGCCCCGGACGCCGTCGAAAACTGGCAACTAGTGTAACGGAGGTCGGTAGCAATGTCCTAACATCGACTTTGCTGCAGGTCGTTGCAGGGCGGATTTGACTTCCTCCAAATTTTCGCTATAATCTTGGTCTTTCGCATCGCCCAGATGGCGGAATTGGTAGACGCACTAGGTTCAGGTCCTAGCGGTGGCAACACTGTGGAGGTTCGAGTCCTCTTCTGGGCACCAAAATTTAAAAGGTCCGCTTCGTGCGGGCCTTTTTCTTTTTCCGTGCTCGAATTGCAATCGATTGCATAGCCGGTCCGTTCGGCGGAATGCTTTACAACCACCGTCCCGAATACCTCCTACCGAACGCTGCAGCCTTGCTAGGCGCATCGCTCCGTTATTGCACGAAAACAAAAGGCCCGCCAAGCGGGCCTTTTTTCTCCGGCGCTCGAAACGGCCACCAAGGCCTTGGATTGCCAAAGCCCTGGCAAGTTCGTCACGCGTGTTCGCCCTTCTTCAGCCAGGCAGCCAGCTGATGGGGGCGCAGCCCGTCGTACTCCTCGAACGGCTGGTGAATCCAGGGGTTGGTTTCGAGGTACTGCAGATAGTAATCCGGGCGCACCGTCGAGCATGCCTTGCACCACAGGACCGCCGACTTCACTTCCGTCACCGCCGGGAAGTTCTGCTTGAGATGCTCCTGCACCCGCTTCAACGTCACTCCGGAATCGACTAAATCGTCGATCAGCAGTACTCGACCTTCCAGGCTGCCCTTTGTCATCGTGATGTGCTTACCGATGTCCAGCGCGCCCTGCAACTTGCCGGCCTCTTCGCGATACGAGCTGGTCGACAGGATCGCCAACGGCACGTCGAAAATCCGCGAGAACACGTCCCCGGGACGCAGGCCGCCACGCGCGAGGCAGAGCACCTGGTCGAATTTCCAGCCGGATTCGTGCACCATGCTCGCTAGGCTGACGACGGCGCGATCATAGTCTTCCCAGCTTACCCACAGGTCTTTGTCGGTCGATACGTTCATGTCTCCTCCTCCGACTCAGACGAACGGGTGGCGCAGCACGATGGTTTCCTCGCGGTCCGGACCGGTCGAAATCATGTCGACTGGCACGCCAACCAGCTCCTCGATGCGCTTGATGTAATTGCGTGCGGCAACCGGCAGCGCATCCAGCGATTTGGCGCCGACGGTCGATTCCGACCAGCCCGGCATTTCTTCGTAGATGGGCTCGCAGCGGGCCGCATCTTCGGCGCCGACCGGGAAGATGTCCACGTGTTTGCCGTCGAGCTTGTAGCCGGTGCAGAGCTTGAGCGACGTGAGGCCGTCGAGAACATCCAGCTTGGTCAGGCACATGCCGGACACGCCATTGATCTGCACCGAGCGGCGCAACAGCGCCGCATCGAACCACCCGCAACGGCGCGCACGGCCGGTGACTGTGCCGAATTCGTGCCCCACGCTTGCGAGGTGCTTGCCGATTCCTTCGTCCGTCGGCAGCTCCGACGGGAACGGTCCGGACCCGACACGCGTCGTGTAGGCCTTCGTAATGCCGAGCACATAATGCAGCATGTTCGGGCCCACACCGGAACCCGCAGCCGCATTGCCGGCGACGCAGTTGCTGGAAGTAACGAACGGATAGGTGCCGTGATCGACGTCGAGCAAGCTACCCTGCGCGCCTTCGAACAGCAGGTTGCCGCCGGCCTTGTGCACGGCATAGAGCGCGCTCGAAACGTCGGCGACCATCGGACGGATGCGCGGCACGGTCGACAGCGCGTCGTCGTAGGTCTTCTGGTAATCGACCGCCGACGCCTTCAAATACTGGGTCAGGACGAAGTTGTGGTAGTCCAGGTTTTCGCGCAGCTTTTCGGCGAACCGGCCTTCGTTCAGCAGGTCGGCCACACGGATGGCACGGCGCGCCACCTTGTCTTCATACGCCGGTCCGATGCCTTTGCCGGTCGTGCCGATCTTGGCGGCACCACGGGCCGCTTCGCGCGCCGTGTCGAGTGCCGAGTGATACGGAAGGATCACCGGGCAGGCCTCGGAGATTTTCAGGCGGGATTCCACCTCGACGCCTGCACCCTGCAGCTTGTCGATTTCGCGCAATACGTCCGGCACGGACAGCACGACGCCGTTGCCGATGTAGCACGCCACGCCGGCACGCATGATGCCGGACGGGATCAGCTGCAGCGCGGTCTTCTGCCCGCCAATCACGAGCGTATGCCCTGCGTTGTGTCCGCCCTGGAAGCGCACGACCCCTTTCGCGTGGTCGGTCAGCCAATCGACAACCTTCCCCTTACCTTCATCGCCCCACTGGGTGCCGATGACGACGACATTTTTTGCCATGGTTTAACCTAATTGTTCAAGAGTCCAAATTCCGTCACGGAAGACGACTGCGCGGTCGCAATCGAATTCATCCTGTTCGTTGTCGTGGCCCGGGAGCGCCTGCATGACGACCTCGCCGGCACGCCGCAGATCGGCGATCTTTGCGCGCAATGCCGGGTCGGTGCCCCAGGGCGCACGGATGGCCCGCTTGCGCTCCGCGCCGGGCATCAGCCGCGCGAGTTCTCGCAGATCGAGCGAAAATCCGGTTGCCGGACGCGCGCGGCCAAAGGCCTCCCCGACATGGTCGTAGCGACCGCCGCGCGCCACCGCATTCGGTAGGCCGGGCACATAAGCGGCGAACATCACGCCGCTGTGATAGTGGTAACCGCGCAGATCGGCCAGATCCACGGTCACGCTCGCGTCTCCCGCCAGCTTGACCAACAAGTCCAGTTCATCCAGCGCTGCAGCAGCACCGGGGATGTTTGCCAACGCGCTGCGCGCCTCGCCGATTACTGCAGCATCACCATACAGGCGAGGCAATGCCAACAGCGCTTGCGCCGTTGCAGGCGCGAGGTCACGCGTTATTGCTGAAATTCCGGGAACGTCCTTCGCCTCAAGCAGCGAGAACAGTTCGGCCTCACGCACCTTGGCTTGCGGATCCATCGCGAGAATGGCGCGCAGCACGCCCACATGGCACAGATCCAGGCGGACCTGTGAAAACCCGGCAAGCGCCAAGGACGCCAGCGCCAGTTCCTGGATTTCTGCATCGGCTTCAAGCCCGGCGTGTCCGTATATCTCCGCGCCGATTTGCAAGGGTTCGCGCGTCGAGTGCAAGCCGGAAGGACGCGTATGCAGCACGCTGCCGGCATAGCAGAGCCGCGTCACGGACTTGCGATTGAGCAAGTGCGCATCGATGCGCGCAACCTGCGTGGTCATGTCCGCCCGCACGCCCATCGTGCGGCCCGACAGTTGGTCGACCAGCTTGAAGATGCGCAGGTCCATGTCCGTGCCGGTACCTGTCAGCAGCGACTCCAGATATTCGAGCATCGGCGGCATGACCAGCTCGTATCCGTAGAGACGGAAATTGTCCAGCAACAGCCGGCGCAAGTCCTCGATCTTGCGCGCTTCGGACGGCAGGACGTCGGCAATATTCTCGGGAAGAAGCCAATTAGGCATGACTTGACATTCAGGAAAGTAAGGTCTGCAGGATCAGCAGCGCCGACCCGCATAGTATCGCGATCAGGCCAATGAAACGAATTTGGCCGTCGGCGAGCGCGGCGATCCGGCTAACGACCTCACGCCATTGCCTGGGGAAGAAAAACGGCAGTCCACCTTCGAGAAGCAGCGCGAGGCCGAGCGCCAATATCCATGTGTGATCCACTGCATGCGAACTACTTCTTGGCTTTCGGCTCGGCAGAACCTCCGGTGCTCTTGAAGTACTTGAAGAACTCGGATGCCGGATCGACGACCAGGACATCGCTCCGATTCTTGAAGCTAGCCCGATACGCTTCCAAACTGCGGTAGAACTTGAAGAATTCCGGATTCTGGCCGAAGGCTTGTGCGTAAATCTGGGAGGCTTTGGCGTCGCCATCGCCACGGATGTTCTCGGCATCGCGGTAGGCTTCCGCAAGGATCACGGTTCGCTGGCGATCGGCGTCGGCACGAATCTTCTCCGACTCCGCGGCGCCGGTCGAACGCAGCTCGTTCGCCACCCGGGCACGCTCGGCCTTCATCCGCTCGTACACCGAGTTGTTAATCTGCTCGACATAGTCGACGCGCTTGAGGCGGACGTCAATGATTTCGACACCAATCTGACGGGCTTCGTCGGCCACCTTCATGCGAATGGCATTCATCACCTTGCCGCGCTCGCCGGAAATCACTTCCCGTACGGTGCGCTTCGTGATCTCGTCATTCAATGCCGCCTTCACGATCTGCGACATGCGATCTTGAGCGCGGCGCTCATCGCCACCAAAACTGACGAAATAGAGACGCGGATCGACGATATGCCACTTGACGTAGGCGTCGACAAGAATGTTCTTCTTTTCAGCCGTAATGAAGCGGTCGGCCTCGGGCGTGTCCAAGGTGAGGATGCGCTTGTCGAGGAACAGCACGTTCTGGAACGGCGGCGGCAGCTTGAAGTGCAGGCCGGGCTCCTTGATAACCTGCTTCACTTCGCCAAGCGCGAAGACGATTGCGTACTGGCGCTGATCGACGACGAAGAGCGTCGAGAACAGGATGGCGAGCGCAATGACGACGGCAATGACTGTAGAAACGAGGCGGTTCATCAACGCACCTCCCTTTCGCGGGAGTCGCGGCTGTCGCGGCTACGGGAATCGCGCTGCCGAGTCTCGATCGTCTGGTTAGGCGGTTCCGGTAGCGGATTCACTGGCGCAGCCTGCGAGGTTTGGGACTGCTGTGTCTGTCCATTGCGGGCAGCATTGTCAGCCGACGCCTGGCTGATGAGTTTATCCAGCGGCAGGTACAGCAGGTTGTTACCGCTCTTGCTGTCCACCATGACCTTGGTGGTATTGGCAAAAATCTGCTGCATGGTCTCGATGTACATCCGATCGCGTGTTACGGCCGGCGCCTTTTGATACTCGACGAGGACCTGCTTGAACCGCGCGGCATCCCCTTCGGCATTGGCAACCACGCGGGCACGATAGGCTTCGGCCTCCTGGAGCAGACGCGAAGCCGCACCGCGGGCCTTCGGAATGACGTCGTTTGCGTACGCTTGGCCTTCGTTCTTCTGCCGTTCGCGGTCCTGACCGGCTTTCACAGCATCGTCGAAAGCCGCCTGCACCTGCTCGGGCGGCTGAACGCCCTGCATGGTGACATTCGTCACCTGCACACCCGAGTTGTAACGATCCACGATTTGCTGCATCAGCTGAGCGACGTCCCCGGCGACCTTCTCGCGGCCCTCGTAGAGGACGAAGTCCATCTTGCTGTGGCCGACGATCTCGCGAATTGCCGTTTCGGCGACCTGGCGCACAAGTTCTTCCTGGTCGCGGTTATTGAAGACCCAATCCGAAGCGTTCTTGAGCTTGTACTGAACGGCGAACTGGATGTCGATAATGTTTTCGTCGTCGGTCAGCATCAGCGACTCGCGCGGCTGCTTGTTGCGCACGCTTGAGCGGTAACCCACTTCGACGGTGCGAACCTGGGACACGTTGACGATTTCGTGACTCTGAATCGGATAGGGCCAGCGCCAGTTGAAGCCGGCGGGCGTCATGTGGCTGTACTTCCCGAAGGTCAGCACCACGCCGGTCTGCCCTTCTTGAACAATGAAGAAGCCGCTGACCAGCCAAAGGAAAAGCACGATGACCGCGATCAGGCCGACGCCGATCCCGGCGCCACGCAAGTCGGGCCCTAGACCGCCGCCGTCTCCGCCTCGACCGCCCTTGCTGCCGAGGAGCCGATTGAGACGTTGATTGAAGTCGCGCCAAAGCTGGTCGAGATCAGGCGGACCATCGCCCGGCTTGCGGCCGTCCTGGTTTCGGTTGGGGCCGTC
>SPQI01000122.1 GCA_004570315.1 Oxalobacteraceae bacterium OM1
GCGCGACGCAGTAGTAGAGGATCGCGAGCAGCACGAGCCGCGTCGCATGCATACCGGCGCGTTCGCCTCCGCCGCGCGCGTCGCGGCCAGGCTGCCCGATGAATTGCATGAGTGAGCGCATGCGCGATCCCGGTGGAAGGCAGCCAAGGTGCTGCCGACGGGTCACTATGCCACGCTGCAAAGGCCCCGCCTTGAACGCTATCAAAGCGGCGGGAGCGGTCTTCGGCGCGCTGGTGCATGCCGCATCGGAAGCGTTACGCGAACGGACGCGGAAACAACGGAAAGCGCCCCATATCCATGGGAATTTTGCTGAAGATCTGATAACAATTTTGAGATTTATCAACTCCCTGCGATATAGTTCGCCGTAATCGCCGGCAACAACGCATTGCCGCGCCAAAACAACAATCACCCTTCAAGACAACACCATGGCACGGCAACTGTTCCCCTTGCTTGCCGGAGCCGCATTGGCGATGTTGAGCGTGACCGCGCGAGCGGCCGACGACGACGCCGGCGGCATCGGGCGCTTCGACATCAACGGCTTCAAGGTGGAGGGCAACACGCTGCTGCCGCAACCTGCGATCGATCAGGCGGTGACGCCCTACGTCGGCAAGCGGCGCGATTTCGGCGACGTGCAGAAGGCGCTTGAATCCCTCGAACAGGTCTATCACCGCCTGGGCTACAACGTGGTGGTGGTGACGCTGCCGGAACAGGAGCTCGACAAGGGCGTGGTGACGCTGCGGGTCGTCGAAACCAGGCTGGGCAAACTCAAGGTCGAAGGCAACCAGTACTTCAGCGAAGCGAACATCCGCCGCAGCCTGCCCATGCTGCGCGAAGGCGCGACGCCGAACATCGGCAAGGCATCGTCCAGCCTCAAGCTCGCCAACGAGAATCCCGCCAAGAAGGTGGCGCTGCAGCTGCAGAGCGGCGCGAACGACGATGAAGTCGACGCCACGCTGAAGGTGACCGACGAGAAGCCGTGGAAGATCGGCGCGGCCGTCGACAACACCGGCACCTCGAGTACCGGCAAGTCGCACCTCACGGTGCAGTACCAGCACGCCAACATCGCCGACCTCGACCACGTGCTCAGCCTGCAGTACACGACCACGATCGAGAAGCCGAGCCAGGTCAGCGTCTACGGCGCGGGCTACCACATCCCGCTCTACAGCCTCGGCGACTCCATCGACGTCTTCGCCAGCTACTCCGACGTCGATTCCGGCTCCGTTTCCGCCGGCATCTTCGACCTGCTCGTCAGCGGCCGCGGCACCATCGCCGGCGCGCGCTACAACCAGAACCTGCGGCGCATCGGCGACTACGAATCGAAACTCATCTACGGCGTGGACTATCGCGCCTACCAGAACAACGTCACGCTCGCGGGTGTCCAGCTCGGCAACGACGTGACGGTCCATCCCTTGAGCGTGGCCTATGCCGGCCTGCTCGGCATGCCCGGCGGCGAAGCCAGCTTCAGCGTCACGGCCATGCACAACGTCGCCGGCGGCAGCCGCGGCGGCGCAGCAGACTTCACCCGCGTGCGCAGCGGCGCCCGCGCCGACTACAACCTGCTGCGCTACACCGCCGGCTACACCCGCCTGCTGCCGCAGGACTGGCAGCTGCGCCTGAACCTTTCCGGCCAGCTCAGCAACGACGCACTGGTCCCGGGCGAGCAGTTCGGCGCCGGCGGCGCCAGCTCGGTGCGCGGCTTCCAGGAGCGTGACATCTCCAGCGACAGCGGCTACCTCGTCAACGCCGAGGTCTACACGCCCAACGTCTGCGGCGCGATGGAACGCTTCGCAATGCAATGCCGCGCGCTTGCCTTCTACGACAGTGCCTATGTCTCGCGCAACAAGGCACTCCCGGGCGAACAGGCCAGCGCCTCGATCGGCAGCGTGGGCGTCGGCATGCGCGTCAACGCGGACAAATACCTGGCCTTGCAACTCGACGTCGGCCACGTGGTCGATGGCGGCGTCACGCAGGCCAAGGGCGACAACCGGATGCACTTCCGGTTGAGCTTGTCGTACTAAGCTTCAAGGGACGGACAGATGAAGAACAACACGAATACGCGGGCAACGCACCCGCAGCGCGGAGCGCAACTGCGCCGGCGCGCCTTGCCGGTCTTGATTGCCGGCTGCTTCGGCGGCATGGCGATGGCCAATCCGGTCGGGCCGCAGGTAGTCAATGGACAAGCGGGCTTTTCCACGCAAGGCAACCTGCTGTCGATCACCAACACGCCCGGCGCGATCATCAACTGGCAGGGTTTCTCGATCAATCCGGGCGAAATCACGCGCTTCATTCAGCAGAATCCCAACAGCGCAGTGTTGAATCGCATCCTTGGACAGGATCCGTCGTTGATCCTGGGGGCGCTGCAATCGAACGGGCGCGTGTTCCTGGTCAATCCCAACGGCGTCGTGTTCGGGCAAGGCGCGCAGGTGGACGTGAATGGCCTGGTGGCGTCAACGCTGAACATTTCCAACGACGACTTCCTCGCGGGCCGATTGAACTTCAAGGCCGGCACGGTGGCGGGCGACGTGAAGAACCAGGGCAGCATCACGACGCCGGCTGGCGGCAAGGTGTACCTCATCGCACCGAATGTGGAGAACAGCGGGATCATCACCTCGCCCAAAGGTGAAGTGCTGCTTGCGGCAGGGCATACGGTGCAGCTGGTGGATTCTGCCAATCCCGAAATGCAGGTGGTATTGAGCGCCCCGGAGAACCGGGCGTTGAACCTGGGGCAGGTGCTGGCACAGGGCGGCAAGGCGGGAATCTATGGCGCGCTGATCAACCAGCGCGGGACGGTGAGCGCCAACAGCGCGGTGGTGGGCCAGGATGGGCGGGTGTATCTGAAGGCCTCGCGCGATACGCTGCTGGAAGCGGGCAGCGTCACCAGTGCGACCGGAGCGGGCAAGGGCGGCAATGTGCAGGTGCTCGGTGAGCGCGTGGGCTTGACGGGCAACGCGCAGGTCGACGCGAGCGGCGCGCAGGGCGGCGGCACGGTGCTGGTCGGTGGGGATTACCAGGGGAAGAATGCAGCGGTGCCGAATGCCAAGCGGGCATATGTGGGCAGCGTTGCGACGATCAAGGCCGATGCGACGGTGAATGGCGATGGCGGCAAGGTCATCGTGTGGTCGGATGAGGGGACGCAGTTTTACGGGAACATCTCGGCGCGCGGTGGGGCGCAGGGTGGGAACGGCGGTTTTGTTGAAACTTCGGGGCGCGACTATCTCGATTTCCGCGGCCATGCGGACCTGAGAGCCCTGACCGGAACCACTGGCACGTTGCTGCTGGATCCGGACGACATTTCGATCGTGTCCTCCGGATACGGCGGCGTCATCTCGCCTTCGAGCGGCGTCTTCGACAACAGCCCATATGGCGGCACGATAGTCGAGGCAGGCACCTTGGAGACGGAACTCGGTTCCGGCAACGTGACCGTCAAGAGCAGCCAGGACATCCTCATTCAAGTCCCGGTGAGCTGGTCGAGCTTTGCCACGCTTAAACTCGACGCCGCACGGGACATCAAGGTCAACGCTGCCATCTCCAATTCTGCGTACGGCGGTGATCTGAAGCTGACAGCGGGCGAAAACATCACGATCGCCGGCGCCATTTCCCTGGCAAACAGCGGCAATTCCGGCGCACCTCACTCGGTGTACGCGTATGCGGGCAAGGACTTGACGCTGTCCAGCGCTGGATCGATCAGCGCCGATGGTTCGACCTTGTACGCCAAAGGCAATATCACCCTCAATAATCTCGTCGATTCGTACTACAGCTCATCCTTGATGGCGGGCTGGAACGGCAATGCGACCTCTGCCGCCGTGGTCGCAACCGAATCCGCCGGGATCCGTTTCGAAAATAATTCGGCAGTCAAAAGCGGTGGCTCGTCCTATCTGAAAGCTGCGAGCGGCGGCATCAAGACATCAAGCAGCACTGCAACTACCTCACTGAACGGCGGCAAGTTCGTTTCCGGCTACATCAATCTCGATACTTCCGGCGATATTGATATCCCGGCGTTCGACGGCACGGTTCAGTATGCAAACGCAGGCGGCTCCATCAGCATGACTGACGTGAACGCATTCGTATCCAGTGGTTCGATCTCCAGCACGGCAGGGAACGTGTCGCTGAAATCGAACGAGGCAGGCTTGACCATCGGGAGTCTTATAAGCACAGGTGGTGGCGACATCGCCTTGACCGGTAATGACCTTGCCATCAACACCGCTTACGGTGGTCAGCTGAGTGCCGGGAGCACCGGCACGGTGACGATCACGAGCAATGCCGGCAACGGGGTCAACATTGGTGCCGCCGCCACTACCGGCGGCATGATGGGCCTTACGTCCACAATGCTTGGCGCGATCACGGCGAAAGAATTGAAAATCTTTTCGGTGCCGACGACGGCCGATGTCACTATCGGTGGCGCAGTGACATCCGCCAAGGATTTGACGATTACGAGCGGTGGAAATCTCATCGTCGACAATGCTCTAGCCGCGAGCGGCAAAGTGCTGACGCTGAATGCTGCCGGTGCGGGCAAGGGAGTAACGGTCAATGCGCTCGTCAGCGCAGCTTCGGTCAATCTCGGTACGTCGAACCTCACGCTCACTACAAGCGGTACAGCCCTCAAAGGAACGACGCAGATCACTCTCTCCGGCAGTGAAATTGCCGTAGGTTCAGTCACCCCTGCGGCCGACATTCTGACGCTTGGCACCGCGGATCTTGCGAAGCTGAATGCATCGAATCTGACGCTCCAGAGCGCGAGCGCGAGCGGCATCTCGTTTTACGGCGACGTGCTGAGCCCGGCCTCGGTGCTCACGCTCATCAGCAATGGTGCGGTGAGCCAGAAGCAGGTGGCTGGCGCTTACGGCGCAATTACAGCATCGGCATTGAACGTCACGGCAGCCGGCGACGTGCAGTTGAACCATGCCGCGAACAATGTGCAGACGCTGTACGGCAACAAGACCTCATCTGGCAGCTTCAGTTTCTGGAATGCCGGCAACTTGTCGGTCAGCGGCATCACGGCACCAAGCGCATCCGTCTCATTGATTTCGGACACCGGTTCCCTGACAGGCGGACTGGTGTCGGCGTCGGGCGCAAGCTTCAGCTCGGCGACCGGAATGTCGCTCACCACCAAGATCGACGGCGCGCTCATCCTTAATAACAATACCTCCGGCGACATCGTGATCAACAACACGGTCCCGACCACCACCGGCGCACTGAACCTCAACAATTCCACCAACATGCACGGTGGGATTGCCGTGAACAACACCGGTACTCTGAATGTCGCCGGCACGGTCAGCACGGATACGGGCGCGATCAATCTTGCAACACACAGCCCGCTTACGGTGTACGGGCATGTGACTTCGAATTCCGGTGCGATCACGCTCGCGGCGGGGCCATCCGGTGCCGGTAATGACAATCTCACGATCTATGCGAATGCCGTCGTCACGACGGCCGGTGATCTGACCCTGAAAGCCGGCAATGCGATTGCCATCGATACCACCGCGACGGTAAGTCCGCAGGCGGTCAAGTTGGCCAATCTCAATACGCCCCCGCCGCCAGCCGGCCCAACGCTTTCGGATTGCGTAGCCAATCCAAGCCTGTCCGGTTGTTCGGCCGTGCTGCCAACTCTGGATCAATGCACGTCAGATCCGACGAAAATCGGTTGCACGGCTGTGCTGCCGAAGCTCGATGTGTGTGTGGCCAATCCGAGTGCTGCCGGTTGCGCCGTGGTCCTGCCCAAGCTCGACGCCTGCGTAGCCGATCCGACCACCGCCGGGTGCTCGGTCGTCCTGCCCAAGCTGGACGCCTGCGTGACGAATCCGTCGACGCCGGGCTGTACCGTGGTGTTGCCCAAGCTCGACGCTTGCGTGGCGAATCCGACCACACCCGGCTGCACGGTCGTGTTGCCGAAGCTGGACGTCTGCGTGGCCAATCCCGCCACCGCCGGGTGTACCGCAGTCCTGCCGAAGCTGGATGCCTGCGTTGCGGATCCGGCGACGCCAGGCTGCACAGTCGTCCTGCCCAAGCTCGATGCCTGCGTCGTAAACCCAACGACACCCGGCTGTACGGTGGTGCTGCCCAAGCTCGACGCTTGCGTAGCCACGCCGACCACGCCGGGCTGCGCCGTCGTCCTGCCCAAGCTTGACGCCTGCGTTACTGCGCCTACGACACCCGGCTGCACGGTCGTACTGCCCAAGCTCGATGCTTGCGTGACAAGCCCGACCACACCCGGCTGCACCGTCGTCCTGCCCAAGCTGTCCCAGTGCACCGCCGACCTGATCCTGCCGGGCTGCTCGGTCGTACTGCCGACATTGGCGCAGTGCTCGTCCAACACCACGCTTGCCGGCTGCGAAGTGGTGCTGCCGACGGTGGCGAAATGCACTGTCAGCCCGGCGATGCCCGGTTGCGACGTGATCCTGCCGCCGACTCCGCCGGCGACGGGCGGCAACGGCGGCGGCAATATCGGCAGCACGCCGCCGCCGAACATCGTCACCGAAACCATCAAGAGCACCGAAACGACCAACACCAATACGGTGGTGGCTGCGACGTCGGTACAGACCGTCGCCACGAACGGCGGCGGCGGTGGCAGCAGCAGCAAGCCCGCCGACAAGAAGGACGACAAGAAAGACGGTCCGGCACCCAAGGACGAGGGAGTGAAGAAGAATGAGCCTGCCAAGAAAATGTATTGCAACTAAGGCGCTCGCAGCCCTGGTCCTGTGGGGCGCGGCGGCATTGAGCTGGGCCGGTCAGTTGGCCGGCACCGTGGTGAACGTGTCCGGCCCTTTGCTGGCGAAGAAGGCCGACGGCACGGTGAAGGCGCTGGCGGTCAAATCGTCGGTGGAGCAGGGCGATACGCTCGTGACCGAGAAGGATACCTACGCGCGCATCAAGTTCACCGACAACAGCGAGGTGACGCTGAAGCCGAACACGCAGTTCAAGGTGGAGGCGTTCGACTTCGAAGACGACAAGCCTGCCGGCGACAAGGCCGAATTCAGCCTGGTCAAGGGCGGCTTGCGGGCGGTGACCGGCACGCTGGGTAAGCGCAACAAGGAGAAGGTCGGCTTTAATACGCCGACGGCGACGATCGGCATTCGCGGCACGACTTTCGTGGCGGTCTATGTGCCGCCCTCCGGCCCGCCAGGCGAGCGCATTGGTGACCGCATCGTCCCGGAGCCTCCTGCGAGCACCGCGCAGGGGAAGGCGCCCGCATCCGGAAGCGGGTCGGATGTCTCCGGCTCGAAGACTCCGGCCGGCGTGCCGGGCTTGGCGCCGGGCTTGCATCTGCAAGTGACCGACGGCGCGATCGTGGTGACCAACAACGGCGGCGCGCAAGGCTTCCAGGCCGGACAGTTCGGCTATGTGCCGGGCGTGAATCAGGCGCCGGTGATCGTGCCGGCGAACCCGGGCCTGCAGTTCGTGCCGCCGCCGTCGTTCAATGTCGGGGCTGGGCCGAGTACGGCTGGTAATGGCCAAGGCTCGGCCGTGGATTGCGAAGTGCGGTGATGAGCGTTGCGCGGTATGCGCTGTTGTGATGCGCTGCCGGGTTCCCGCCTGTGCGGGAACGACAGTGAACCTAAACTTCAGCGTTCGCGCATTCCACCGCCTGTCGTCACCGCCTGACCACAACTTACCCAAAAAAAAACGGCGCCCTCGGCGCCGTTTTTCATTGCAGCAGATGCGCCGCTACTTGATGCACACCGCGCGCACCTGCTTGATATCGGTAATCCCCGACAACACTTTCTCGATGCCGTCCATCTTCAGCGTCAGCATCCCGTCCTCCAGCGCCGCCGCCGTCATCACCGCCACGCGGCTGTGCTCCTGGATCAGGCGCTTGAGCTTGTCGGTGCCGAGCATCAGCTCGTGCAGGCCCACGCGGCCCTTGTAGCCGTTGGTGCATTCGTTGCAACCCACGGCCTTGTAGAGCTTGAACTTGCCGTTCTCGCCGTAGTTCTTGGCCCAGTGCTGCAGCACCTTGTCCTCGGCCGCCTGCGGGTCCTGCTTGAAGCTTTCCGTATTGCGCAGCTCCTCGCAATATTCCGCGAGCAGCAGGCGCAGTTCGTCGGCGCTCGGCTCGTACGGCATCCTGCAATGCGTGCAGAGACGCTTGGCAAGACGTTGCGCCAGCACGCCGATCAACGCGTCGGCGAAATTGAACGGGTCCATGCCCATGTCGAGCAGACGCACGATGGATTCCGGCGCGCTGTTGGTGTGCAGCGTCGAGAACACGAGGTGGCCGGTCAGCGAGGCCTCGATGCCCATGGCCACGGTTTCCTTGTCGCGCATTTCGCCGACCATGATGATGTCCGGATCGGCGCGCAGGAAGGCGCGCATCGCGAGCGCGAAGTCGAGACCGCTCTTGCGGTTCACCTGCACCTGGCGCAAGCCTTTCTGCGTGATCTCCACCGGGTCCTCGGCCGTCCAGATCTTGGTGTCCGGCGTGTTCAGGTAACTCAGCACCGAATGCAGGGTCGTGGTCTTGCCCGAACCGGTCGGACCGCACACGAAGAAGAGGCCATAGGGCTTGCTCACGGCGCGCTTCAGGCGTTCGAGGTTGTGCGGCAGCACGCCCAGCTTCTCGAGGGGAATCGGTTCGCCGGCCGCGAGAATACGCATGACGATGTCTTCGACGCCGCCGGCGGAAGGAATCGTCGCCACGCGCAGTTCGATGTCCAGCGGCGCAAATTTCTTGAACTTGATCTTGCCGTCCTGCGGCTTGCGGCGCTCGGAGATGTCGAGGTCGCACATGATCTTGATGCGCGCCACCAGCGCGCTGCGATAGCTGGCCGGGATCTCGATGTAGGGTTCGAGCGAGCCATCCTTGCGGAAGCGGATCGCGGTCTTTTCCTTGCCCGGGCGCGGTTCGATGTGAATGTCCGACACGCCCTGCTTGTAGGCGTCGATGATGACCTTGTTCACGAGCTTGACCAGCTCGTTCTCCGCGGCCGCCGAAAGGTCGGCATCAGAGACATCGCCGCCTTCGTCGTCGCCTTCCTCCATGCCCGACAGCAGGTCGCCCACCGAACCGACATCGATTTCTACACCGAAGAACTGGTCGACGGTCTGCTTGAACTCGGTGTTCGTCGTGACGCGATAGACCAGACGCGCCTTCGGGAAGATATTGTTGATGACGCGGGCGCTCTTCACCTGTTCCGGATCGGTCGCCACGATCACCATCCCCTCGGCGTTTTCCTCGATCGGCAGCCACAGCGAGCCATCGACGAATTCGCGCTTGATGTTCTTCAGCAGTTCGTGCGGCTTGATGCGGTCAGCCTTGTACGGCTCGTAGGGCACGCCGAAGAACTTGCTCAGGGCGTTGCCGATGGCCGGTAGCTTGACCTGGAAGTCGCGCACGAGAATCTGCTCGAGGTCGTCGTTCTTGCGCCGGGCCGAGCGCGTGGCCAGTTCCAGCTCGGCCGCCGACAGCACCGCCTCCGCCACCAGCTGGTCGTACTTCGAGCGGATGACCGGCGGCGGGCGCAGTCGCTGCGTGTAGGCGATTGCGAGCGTCTTGCACAGCTCGCGCAGGCCTTCCTCGGCGATGGCGGAGAAGGTCGTGCCGTCGCGGTTGTTGATGAGCTGGACCACGCCCATCAACTCGTTGTTGCGTTCATCGATGATCGGACCCACCAGCATCTGCTTGGTGCGGTAGCCGGTGCGCCGGTCCACCTCGCGCAGGAAGTGCAGCTGCGGCGAATGCTGGCGCAGCTCGGCCTCGTCGTAGACATCGCGGATGTTCACCGGAAGACGCATCAGCGCGACATAGCCGGCCACGCTCTGATCCGAGATCGGCAGCTTGAGCTGGTTGACGGAATTGAGGCCGGTCTTGATCTTGGAGACGACGGCCGTCTTGTCCTCGCTGACGGCGTAGATGGTCAGCCGGTCGGCGTTGAAAAGTTCGCAGATGTCGGTCGAGAGATCGAGCATGATCTCGTCGACGTTGCTGGTGGCGTGGATCTTGTTGGTGACCGTCTGCAGCTTCTTGAAGAAATTCAGGCGGACGTTCATGTCCTCCTGGGTGCCACCGGCGTGCTGGGTGCCAAGGACCGCGCTCATCTGATGTTGTCCATTTGTTATCGATGACCTGCCGCGATGGAGCAGGCGATGACCCGGGCGAAACCGGTGCCGATGTGCGCCGTCTCCCCCTTGGAAAAAACCTCCGCGACCGGCGCCCTTGCGTCTCGCGTATCTCGCGCTCCGGGCTGCATTCTTGTGCTTTTTGCTACGGTCGTGTGCCTTGCCGCGCTGCCGCCTGCGTTCGCAAATTGAGGACTTCGCGAGGACTTCAGCGGCGCCGGGCATTATAAGACGCGTCGCAAAAATGTAGCACGAAAGCCGCATTGCGCTGCACATTTCGTCAGCACGCCACACCGCCGTCGCATTTGGGAGTTTCAAGGGCCGCAAGCCTGTGGATTCAGTCTACAATCGCGAAAAAAAAGACACCGGGAGGGGTGATGCCGTTCGTTCCTATGATTGAAGCGCCCGCCGCTGCCGCACATCGCGCAAGGCGGGCGGCATGAAGCTGAAAGTCCTCGGCTGTGCCGGCGGCATCGGCGGCGAACAGCGCTACACCACCTGCTTCCAGGTCGACCGCGACATCCTGCTCGACGCCGGCACCGGTATCACTTCGCTCGACATTGACGAACTCGCCCGCATCGACCACGTCTTCATCACCCACAGCCACCTCGACCATGTCGCCGGCCTGGCCCTGCTGGTCGACGCTGTGCGCGGCAAGCGGCGCGGCGCCGTCACGGTACACGCCTCGGAGCAAGTCATCTCCGCGCTGAAGGCCACGCTGTTCAACTGGGTGCTCTGGCCCGACTTCTCCGTTATTCCAAGCGCGGAAGATCCGGTCATGCGCTGGGCGCCGTTCACGCCGGGCGACACCATCGAAGTCGGCGGCCGCGAGATCACGTCCTTTCCGGTCAAGCACACGCCGGGCGCCGTCGCCTACTGGGTGCACGAGCGCAAGGGCGGCTTCCTGTTCTCGGGCGACATGTGTTCGACGCCCGACCTCTGGACGGCATTGCAGCGTACCGACAAGCTGAGCAAGGTCATCGTCGACTGCTCGTTCCCGAATGCGGAAGCGGAACTGGCGGCGAAGTCGGGACACTTCTGCCCGCAGTCGCTGATCGACGACATCGCCGGCATGCCGGCGGCCATCGAATTCCTGATCTATCACCTTAAGCCAGGACAAGAGCACATGATCATGTCCGAGCTGCGCGAAGGTTCTGCCACCCGTCCGTTCCGCGCGCTGAAGTGCGGCGACGAATTCGTCTTCTGACGGCTGCACGATGAGCGAACAGGAACGGACGAGCGAACCGAAGGGCGACCTGACCCCCAAGGACGTCGCGCAGCGGCTCGAACAGCTCACCGAATTGAGCGTCGAACTGAGCGCCAATCGCAATACGCCCCGGCTGCTCGAACACATCCTGCGCACGGCCAAGGACATGACGCATGCCGACGGCGGCACGCTCTACCGCATCACCCCTGACAAGCACGCGCTCAGCTTCTACATCTCGCTCAATGACACGCTGGGAATGTACCAGGGCGGCGAAAGCGGCAACGCCATCGACATCCCCGACCTGCCGCTCTATGCGCCCGACGGCACGAAAAACCTGACCGCGGTGGCGGCCTACGCGGCCAACACCGGCATCTCGGTGAACATTCAGGACGTCTACCAGATCGACGCCTTCAATTTCTCCGGCATGCGCAAGTTCGACGAGGCTTACGACTATCACTCGCAGTCCTTTCTCACCGTCCCGATGCAGGACCACGAAGGCGAAGTGATCGGCGTGCTGCAGCTCATCAACGCCAAGGATCCGAAGACAGGCAAGACTTGCGCCTTCAGCGATACCGACCAGCGCTTCATTGAGGCGCTCGCGTCGCAGGCGGCGATCGCCATTACCAACCAGCAGCTCATCGCGCGACTGGAAGATTTGTTCGAATCCTTCGTCAAGCTGATCAACATCGGCATCGACGAAAAATCCCCGCACACCGGCCGCCACTGCGAGCACGTACCGGTCCTGACCATGCTGCTGGCCGAGGCGGTGCACGAGATCGACAGCGGCCCGCTTGCCGATTTCCGCATGAGCGAACGGGAGCGCAAGCAGTTGTGGCTGGCCGGCCTGCTGCACGATTGCGGCAAGATCACGACGCCGGTCCATGTGGTGGAGAAGGCCACCAAGCTCGAGACGCTCTACGACCGCATCCAGACCGTCGATACGCGCTTCGAGGTGCTGAAGCGCGAAGCCGAGATCCGTTCGCTGAAGCAGAAACTCGCCGCCGGCAACGACGGCAAGCGGCACGCCGAAATCAATGCGGCCCTCTCAGCCGAGCTGGCGAAGATGGACGAGGACCGCGCCTTCATCCGCCGGGCCAACATCGGCGCCGAATTCATGTCGCCCGAGGATCAGCAGCGCGTGTGCGATATCGCGCAATACCGCTGGATCGGTCCGGACGGCAACGAGCAGCCCTTGCTCAGCGACGAGGAGGTCACCAATCTCACTGTTCGGGCAGGAACGCTCAACGATGCAGAACGCGACATCATTAACAACCACATCGTCGTGACGATCCGCATGCTCGAGTCGCTGCCGTGGCCGAAGCACCTGCAGAACGTGCCCGAGTATGCCGGCGGCCACCACGAGCGCATGGACGGCAAGGGCTATCCGCGCGGCCTGACCGGCGACCAGATGTCGGTGCAGGCGCGCATGATGGCGATCGCCGACATCTTCGAGGCGCTGACCGCGAAGGACCGCCCGTACAAGAAGGGCAAGACGCTCAGCGAATCGCTGCAGATCCTCGGCGGCTTCAAGCTGCGCAGCCACATCGACCCCAATCTGTTCGACGTGTTCGTACGCAAGAAGGTCTACCTCGAGTATGCGAGGCGCTTCATGGACCCGGCGCAGATCGACGAGGTCGACGAGAGCAAGATTCCCGGTTACTTGCCGTGACCGGCATGCATTCCTGACGGGCTCGCTGCATGCGTCGCATCTTCCTCAAGCATGGCATCCGCTGGCTGTTCGGCCTGCTTCTGACCGGCGTCGGCTGGATGGTGGTGAAGGGCGACATCAGCTCAACGCTGATCGACCGGCTCGACATCTTCGTCTACGACGCGCGCATGCGGGTGCAGCGTGGCGGGCTCGATCCGCGCATCGTGCTTGTCGACATCGACGAAAAAAGCATTGCGGAGGTCGGCCGCTGGCCCTGGAGCCGCGACCTGGTCGCGAAGCTGATCGAGAAGTTCGACACTCACTACCATGCCCGTGCGATCGCCTTCGACGTCATCTTTTCCGAGCCGGACACCAGTTCCGGCTACCGCACGCTCGAAGCGCTGGCCCGCAACGAATTCAAGGACGACGAGCGCTTCCGTGAACGTCTGACCGCCCTGAAGCCGCGCTTCGACTACGACCAGCGCATGGCGAATGCGCTCGACGAACGACCCGTCGTGCTGGGTTATTTCTTTTCCTCCGGGGCGGACACGATCACCAAGGGCTTGCTGCCGCCGCCCGGATTCACGGTACAGCACCTCAAGGGCAGGGACATCGAGGCGGCGGAATACACGTCCTACACCGGCACCTTCGAGCCGCTGCAGCGGGCGGCGAAGGCGGGTGGCTTCATGAATCCGACGCCGGATTCCGATGGCGCGGTGCGGCGCTATGCCTTGCTCGCACGGTACGGCGATGCCTATTACGAGTCGCTCGCATTGGCCACGGCCCGCGTTGCGCTGGGTGGCAGCCTGGTGCGTCCGGTCATGTTCAGCGCCGACGAGCTCGGTCTGTCGGTCAAGCTGGCCCGCGAATATGGTGCGCTGAAGGCGATCAGGATGAACACAAAGCCGGAGGTCACCGTCATTCCGGTCGAGCGCGAACTGACGACCCTGGTCAACTACCGCGGGCCGGGCGGGCGTGAAGGCGGGCAGTTCCGTTATGTCTCGGCGCTGGACGTGCTGAAGGAGAAAGTACCGGTCGATGTCATCGGCGGCAACATCGTTCTGGTCGGCACCACGGCGGCCGGCTTGCGCGATTTGCGCGCTGCACCCGTCAATCCGGACTATCCGGGCGTCGAGATGCATGCCAACGTGATCGCTTCCATCCTCGACGGCAAGTACAAGCAGGAACCGGATTTCAGTATCGCTGTGCAGCTGGCCCAAGTGACCGCCGTGGGCATCATGCTCGGTGTGGCCCTGCCGCTGCTGAGTCCGCTCTGGTCCATCATTGCCGTGGCGCTGGTCGGCGGCACGCTGGTCGGCGTGAACTACTGGATGTTCCAGCAGCTGGATTACGTCGTTCCACTGGCGGCCGCTTTGCTGCTGACCGCCGCGCTCTTCGTCTTCAACCTCGCCTGGGGCTATCTCTTCGAATACCGCAAGGGCCGCGCGATGGTGAACCTGTTCGGCGAGTACGTTGCGCCCGAGCTGGTAGCCGAGATGGCTGCCGATCCATCGAGCTACAGCATGGAAGGCGAGAGCCGCGAGCTGACCGTGCTGTTCTGCGACGTGCGCGGTTTCACGACGATCTCCGAAGGACTCACGCCCAACGAGCTGCGCGAGTACATCAACCTGTATCTCACCGCGATGTCGGAAGACATTCGCGGCAATCGCGGCACGCTGGACAAATATATCGGCGACGCGGTGATGGCGTTCTGGGGCGCGCCGGTGAAGCTGCCCGACCACGCATCGCGCGCGGTTGCGTCGGCACTGCAGATGTTGAAGACGGCCAAGCGCCTGAACGACGAATTGACGGCTCGCAACTGGCCGCCGCTAAAAATCGGCATCGGCCTGAACACCGGTGAGATGCGGGTGGGCGACATGGGCTCGCGTATCCGGCGCGCCTACACCGTGATGGGCGATGCGGTGAACCTGGGCTCGCGTCTGGAAGGCATCACCAAGGCGTATGGCGTCGGCCTCGCCGTAGGCGACGTGACGCGGGCCGCCGCGCCGGAGTACGCCTACCGCGAACTGGATCGCGTGCGGGTGAAGGGGAAGAACGAGCCGGTGCCGATCTTCGAACCCATTGCGCTCGATGGTGAAGTGGACGACGCCACGCGCGCGACGCTGGCACGCTGGCACGCGGCGCTGGCCTTGGTGCGGGCGCAGGATTGGGATGCCGCCGAGCGCGACATCCGTGTGCTGCATGACGCCGATCCGGAGCGGGCGTTGTATGCACTCTATCTGACGCGGATCGCGTATTACTGGGAGCATCCGCCGGGCGCGGATTGGGATGGGGTGACGACGTTCGAGACGAAGTAGGGCGTACGGTTTGTTGTTCGTGCGTGCGGCTGAATACGGTGGCTTCTGCCTGCATGGACGCGCGACAGAAGACGCTGGCTCCCGGCGTGCGCCGGGATGACGGGGGAAGGTGCAGTGTCAGTGTCGGCGCCCGCCAACGGACTCGAGAAACGCCATCCCCAGACTCCCGAATGCGGGACCGCACTCCGTTTCTCGCACTTCCTTTCCCTGTCGTTCCGGCGCACGCCGGAACCCAGCGTCTTTCAAGCGCACGCAAATGTTCCCGACGCTAGTCGCAATCTTCTTCCAAGCCGCACGCTCACCCAAGCGCCCGCAACCACTTCCCAACCACCCACACGCGTTCCCCCAACCGCGTATCCTGTGACCTTCTCCACAGGAGGCACCATGCACTTCGCTTTCGGCTGGCAAGGCTTCGCCATCGGCTCCGCCGTCTTCGCGGCGCTCACCGCAATCCTGGGCAAGATCGGCGTCGCCCAGCTCAATTCCAATCTCGCGACGCTCGTGCGCACCGTCGTCATCCTGCTCGTCACCGCAGCCATCGTGTCGGCGCGCGGCGAGTGGCAGAAGCCCGAGGGCACCAGCTGGATCGGCTGGGCCGCGCTGATCGCCTCGGGCGTCACGACGGGGCTGTCCTGGCTGTGCTACTTCCGTGCCCTGCAACTCGGGCCGGTATCGATGGTGGCGCCGATCGACAAGATGAGCGTGGCGCTGGTGATGCTGGCGGGCTGGCTGGTGCTGGGCGAGCCGTTCACGCTCAAAGGTGCACTCGGCGGCGGCTGCATCGTGGCGGGGACGCTGATCCTGCTGCTGTAAAACGCATTCCCGGCGATTGTCCTAGAATCGGAAAATCGTCCCCCATCCTGCCAAGGAGCCGACCATGTTGAAACGCCTGCTGTTCTGCTTGCTGCTGCTGTCCGCGCCGTTCGCTGCGCAGGCGGCCGATGCCTGCCCCGCGCTCCTGAACCAGACCTTCAACCGCCTCCAGGACGAAGCGCCGCAAAACCTCTGCAAGTATTCCGGCCAGGTGCTGCTGGTGGTGAACACCGCGAGTTATTGCGGCTTCACGCACCAGTACGAGGGACTCGAAGCCCTGTACGCGAAATACCGCGAGAAGGGCCTCGTGGTGTTGGGCTTTCCGTCGAACGACTTCAGCCAGGAGCCCGGCGACAGCAAGCAGATTGCCGACTTCTGCTTCAACACCTACGGCGTGAAATTCCCGATGTTCGCGAAGAGTTCGGTGCGCGGCAAGGAGGCGAACCCGCTGCACGCCTCGCTCGCGAAAATTACCGGCACCACGCCGAAGTGGAACTTCTACAAGTACCTGATCGGCCGCAACGGCGAGGTGCTCGGCTCGTACTCGAGCATGACGGCGCCCGACGACAAGAAGTTCGTCGGCGACATCGAGAAAGCCCTCGCGGCGAAACTCTGATTCAGTAGCGCACGCGCTCGATCACGAGCGCGGCATGCAGCCCGGCAACGGCTTCGCGCGCCTGGTCCCAACCTTCGTTCAGGCGCTGCACCGACTCCTGCATCATGCGCGTCGCGCCCAGCACGGCCTCCATCGGCGTGCTCGCCTTGGCGCGCTCTTCCTCGATGCGCAGGAGCAGCGCCTCCAGCGCGGGCCGCTGATCGGCCGGCGCGAAATCTACCGCTTCCTTCAGCACATGACGGCGAAAGGCCTCGAAGGCTTCCGGGTCGTGCTGGTGCAGGGCAACGAGGACATCGAATTCGGGAAGGCGAGGACCGGGATGCATGGCGGGCTCCTGTGGTGTTGGCGTCACCTAAGAGGTATACCGGTCCCGAAAAGTTGAAATTTTGTCAGCGCTCAATGTCGCGCAGTGTGCCATCTGTGAGACCGCAACGGGGCGCGGGAACCGGGGAAGAACTTTCCTGCCGGCAGCGCAATCAAGGCGCCGTTGAACGAAAAGCAAGCATGGGCGGTCTGCTCAAGTAGGCGGCTATGATTGCAAACGGAATGTGCAGTCTCATGCGAACGGGCCGATTGTCCTAGCGGCCATTCCCGTCATTCAGCCATCGTCCGAACGCCATGCTCGATTTTCGCGTCCGCTTCGTCACCGACCATCCGCTGGAGTTCGCCCTGCGCGTGTTGAAGGGCTTCAAGGCCAACCAGGGCTTGCTGCTCGCCGGCGCGGTTGCTTATTACGCGCTGCTGTCGATCGTGCCGCTGCTGATCGTCACCGTGATCGTGCTGTCGCACATCATCGACCGCGCCGAACTGCTGCTCACCGTCGGCCGTTATCTGGAATGGCTCGTGCCCGGGCAGTCGAAGGCCCTCGTCCGGGAGCTCGACAATTTTCTCGTGCATCGGGACGTGATCGGCTGGGTGCTGGGCGCAACGCTGCTGTTCTTCAGCTCGCTCGCATTCACGGTGCTGGAGAACGCGATGTCGGTGATCTTTTTTCACCGCGTGGCGATCCGGCGACGCTACTTCCTCGTGTCCGCATTGATGCCGTACTGCTACATCGTCTCGCTCGGTGGCGGCATGCTGATCGTGACCCTGGTCGCCGGCAGCCTTGAGGCGATGGGACAGGAAAGCGTCAGCTTCCTCGGGCATACCTGGTCGCTGAGCGGCATGTCAGGCGTGCTGCTCTACCTGCTCGGCCTCGGTGGCGAAATCCTGATCCTGACGTCACTCTATCTCGTGATGCCGGTCGGCCGGCTCGCGTGGCGCCATGCGTTGCTGGGCGGGGTGACGGCCGCGCTGCTGTGGGAAATCACGCGCCATGTCCTGCTCTGGTACTTCGCCACGCTGTCGCAGGTCAGCGTCGTGTATGGTTCACTCACGACGGCGATCGTCGTCCTGTTGAGCCTGGAAATTGCGGCGACGCTGGTGCTGCTCGGTGCGCAGGTCATCGCTGAATTCGAGCGCGGCGATGCGGGAAAAGAAGGGCTGCGGACAGCGTGATGCCGGCCCGAAAGAGAACTGCAACATCTCCGCACAAACTAAAACAAATTGTCACAAACAGCGCAAGACCCGGCCTCTATACTGAAATTTCCTCACTGATATAGAGATCGCCATGGACAAGTGCCCCGTAGTGTTTCTGTCGTCCCGCAGGCCGTCCGGCAAGTCCGCGCCTCTGAGTCCGAGCATGTCCGCCGCCGTCACTGACGGCGTCATGTCCTTCCCGCTGGAACGCCGCCAGGCCAAGATCTATGATTTCGGCAAGGCCGCCGCGGATCATCTGCTGCGCCGCCAGTCCGACTTCATCGACCTCGATTTTCCGGGCAACGGTCCGGGGCCGCACTCGCGCGGCTAAGCCTCTGCGGCCAAACTTTTCTATCCCAACGGATCCACCACAAAGGCCGGCATCTCCTGCCCGGTCTGCGCACATGCCAGGAAGCGTTCGGCCACGTCGAGCGCTTCGCCGATGGTGATGTGCATGTCGAGATAGCGATATGTGCCGAGACGGCCGACGAAGGTCGTCTTCTGCTCCGCCTGCGCCAGCTCGATGTATTTCTTCAACTGCGACTTTTCCTTCGCCAGCCGGATCGGATAGTACGGCGTGTCGTTTTCCTCGCAGAAGCGGCTGTACTCCTTGAAGATCACCGACTTCTGGTGCGACTCCCACGGCGAGAAGTGCTTGTGCTCCGAGATGCGGGTGTAAGGCACGTCCTCGTCGCAGTAATTGATCACCGCATTGCCCTGGTAATCGCCTTCGTGCGTCTCGGCGACGAAGTCGAGCGTGCGATAGCCGAGGCGGCCCTGGCTGTAGCCGAACCAGGCGTCGACCGGTCCGCTGTAGAACACGTGGTCGTAGCCGGCGGCCATGCTGCGGTCGAACTTGGCGTTGAGCGTCAGCGAGATGTTCGGGTGGTCCAGCAGCTTTTCCACGATGTAGGTATAGCCGTGCTTCGGCATGCCCTGGAAGGTGCTGGGGTAATAGTTGTCGTCGTAGTTGAAGCGCACCGGCAGGCGGCGCAGGATGCTCGCCGGCAGCTCCGACGGATGCATGCCCCATTGCTTGGTCGTATAGCCCTTGAAGAAGGCTTCATAGAGCTCGCGGCCGACGAAACGCAGCGCCTGTTCCTCGAAGGTTTGCGGCGATGCGATGCTGGTGTCGCCGAGGGTTTGCAGGAAGGCTTCGGCTTCGCGGGGATTGAAGGTCTTGCCGAAGAACTGATTGATGGTGAGCAGGTTGATCGGCAGCGTGTAGACACGGCCCTTGGTGATGGCTTTGACGCGGTTGACGAACGGCATGAATTCATCGAATTGCCGCACGTAGTTCCACACCTTCTCGTTGCTGGTGTGGAAGATGTGCGGGCCGTAGACATGCACCATCACGTCGGTCTCGGCGTCGCGCGCCGTGTGGCAGTTGCCTGCGACATGCGGGCGGGCATCGAACACGTCCGCCTTGTAGCCCGCCTTTGCCAATTCATGGGCGATCACCGCGCCCGAAAAACCTGCTCCAACGATTCCAACGGTCTTCAAATTGTCCCTTTCGCATAGTGTCCAGAGGCAGCGCGAGCCTCGCGGCCGCGCACGTATCCAGCAAGTCTATGGGTGCCAACTTGCGCTGGCGTTGAGGCGCAACAGGAAAGGGGCGCGCGGCGTGCGTACACTCCTTGCCATCCGCAATTCTTTGAGGGGCAGCGCATGGACATCGAATTCGGCGACGCGGCCCAGCTCGATACCCGCGGCACCGGCTGGTTCGTCGGCTACAGCGACTGGGTGCGCGACGCTTCCCCGACGCTGCGCTACATGCCGCACCGCACGCGCGCGCAAACCCTGTGCATGAAGTGGATGCAGCACGAGACCGGCGACCCCAACGGCACCGGCAAGCCGCGCAGCGAAGGCCGCACCATGTCCATTCTCGTGAGTGAACGCGGCCGCTTCCGACTGCAATTTTCCCGCCACGAACATTTCCCGCCCGGCGACACGGTGGAACACGTGCTCGAGCGCCATGGTCATTTCTGTGCCTGGGGCGAAGGCATCTTCCATCGCTGGTATGCCGATGAAGCCTGCACGCTTTTGACCCTGCGCTGGATCCCTGAGTCGGGCCGCGCCTGAGCGGATTTGACTCAAGCCAATTGTTTTTTCGATTTCCGTTTTTCCTACGCCGCAACACGGCGCATTCCGATTTTCGACGGCAATACCGCTGGCTATAGTTTCCTCCAACACCACAACAACGGAGAAGAGGAATGAGCGACGAAGCCGATATCGCCGACGAGAACATCGAACTCAGCCGCCTGGCCGCCATCGAGGCCTGCCGCCGGCAACCGCGCCTGGTGCCGAAAGGCACGTGCTGGTTCTGCGACGAGCCGGTGGCGCAGTTGAAGAAGTACTGCGACAGCGATTGCGCCGACGACTACGAACTGGAACAGGCGGCGCTGATGCGCGCGGGACGACCGCATTTCATCGACCACCATCCGGATTGAGAACGAAGCAGAACAAACCCGGAGGGACGACATCCAATCGTCTTTCTGTATAACGGCCCGCCCTGGCGACG
Organism: Oxalobacteraceae bacterium OM1; assembly: GCA_004570315.1. Lineage (GTDB taxonomy): Bacteria > Pseudomonadota > Gammaproteobacteria > Burkholderiales > Burkholderiaceae_D > Noviherbaspirillum. Next base: position 20,695 of record SPQI01000122.1, read on the forward strand.
GGCCGTTTTTCTTCCCGTGTGTCTCTTTCCATGAACAACAATCTCGACAGCGTTCTGCGCTATTTGGCGGAGAACCGCCTGAAGCTGGTGACGGCCGAATCCTGCACGGCGGGCCTCATCGCCTCCACGCTGGCTGAGGCGCCCGGCAGCGGGAGCTGGCTGGACTGCGCCTTCGTCACCTATTCGGCCGAGGCCAAGACCGGCATCCTAGGCGTGAAGCCTGACACCATCGAACGCTGCAACCTCACCAGCGAGGAAGTGGCGCGCGAAATGGCGGAAGGCGCCTTGCGCATCAGCCGCGCCAACGTCGCGGTCTCCGACACCGGACTGGCGGGACCGTCCAACGGCGACAGCGACATTCCGGTCGGCACCGTCTGCTTCGCGTGGTCCTTCGAACAGGACGGCAAGGTGCATACCTTTTCCGAGACGCGCAAGTTCAACGGCGACCGCAACGAGGTGCGCCAGGCGAGCAGCGACTACGCGATCTCGCGCATCTGGCATTACCACAACCAGGTGCTCGGAGCGGGCGAGGCAAAATTCGCCTGAATGCGGCGCCTGAGCGCTTGTTCTGCCCGGATGGGCACTTTCGCAACATGCCGCAGTCACACGGGGAACTGTTTTCCGGAGATGACGATGGCCAATGCCGTAGTACGGGTATTCGAATACATGCAC
>SPQI01000374.1 GCA_004570315.1 Oxalobacteraceae bacterium OM1
CACGCTGGCATGGCTGCTGGACGCGCCCGACCTGCTCGACGGCCACGCCGGCCCTTGGCAGGGCCGCGTCGCGACGCTGGGCCCGGTCAGCCCCGCGGTCCGTGCCTGGCTTCATGAACTCGATGCCGCGCCCGCCGCACTGCACGCGTATCTCGACCTGCAACCGTTCACGCGCCTCGGCCGCTACGCCGAACGTCTGATGGCATTCCATCTCGACCACGCCGGCATGTTGGCAGCCCACGGTCTGCAGGTCCGGCTGGAGAGCGGGCCAACCATCGGCGAATTCGACTTCCTGGTCCGCTCGCCTGCCGGGCTGCTGCACTGGGAGTTCGCGACCAAACTGTATCTGCTGGAAGACAGCAGCCTTGGGTGCTATGCCGACTATTTCGTCGGCCCGGGTCTTGCCGATACCTTGGGCATGAAGATTCGCAAGATCATGGATCGTCAGCTCGCGTTGGCCCGGCACCCGGCCGCAGCCGCCTGCTTGCCGAGTCCGGTGGCGGCCGCGCAGGCGCTGGTCAAGGGATGGCTGTTCTACCATGCCGGACAGGCCGGCACGGACACGCCGCCCGGCATCGCGCCCGGACATTGCCGCGGCTTCTGGGTCGCGCTGCACGAGCTGCAACCGCAGGCCGGGCACCGCTACCGGATTTTGAGCCGCCTGGAGTGGCTGCCGCCAATGCGTTGCCCACATGACGACGTCCGTACCTTTGGCGAGCTGCGCGAGCGGCTGGTCGCCCAGTTCGACGCGGACGGTGCGCCGATGCTGGTTGCCGTCATGGAAGAAGTGGATGGAGAGTGGATCGAGACGGATCGCGGGTTCATCGTCCCGAGCGACTGGCAGGAGCGCGCCGCGGGGAGCGTCGAAGGACTCGCCTGATCAGTGCTTGTGCTCGCCGATCAGTGCGAGCGAATCGTGGTTGCGCTGGTTGTCCGCATGGCGCCGCATGGCGAGCATCATCGTGCCCGAGACGAACACGCCGAACAGCAAGATCACCACATTGATGTTCAGATTCAACTTCACCATCAGCGCATACAGCATCAGCATGGTGAGCACCGAGAGGTTTTCGTTGAAATTCTGCACTGCAATGGAATGGCCGGCGCTCATCAGCACATGGCCGCGATGCTGAAGCAGGGCATTCATCGGCACGACGAAATAGCCGGACAGGGCGCCGACGAGGATCAGCAACGGATAAGCGAGCCAGACGGAATTCACCAGCGTCATGGTCATGACGATCAGGCCCATCGCGACGCCGAGCGGCATCACGGTCAGCGATTTCCGCAACGGTACGAAGCGGGCGGCGGCACCTGCACCAAGAGCCACACCAATTGCAAATACGCCTTGCAAAACGGCGGCCTTGTCCAGCGGCATATGCAGCGACTTTTCCGCCCACTTCAGCACGATGAACTGCAGCGTTGCGCCCGCGCCCCAGAACAGGGTGGTAACGGCGAGCGAAATCTGCCCGAGCTTGTCTTTCCACAGCGTCGTGAAGCAGCCGGAGAAATCGGCGATCAGGCGGATGGGATTGCGTTCCTGGTGGGGATAGCGCGCCCCCGTGTCGGGAATGCGCTTGTTGAAGACCATGGCGATGATGTAGGTGACCATGATGACCGAGAGGGCTGCTTCGGCCGGGGTGTCGATGTTGAAATCGATCAGCGGGAAGTCGAAGTTCAGCAGCTCGCGGGCGATGGCGGGATTGACGAGCGCACCGCCCATCACCGTGCCGAAAATGATGGATACCACCGTCAAGCCCTCGATCCAGCCGTTTGCGGCGACGAGTTTCTCAGGCGGGAGCAGTTCGGTGAGGATGCCGTACTTCGCCGGCGAATATGCCGCCGCACCGAACCCGACCACGCCGTAGGCGATCAGCGGATGCACGTGCAGAAACATCAAGCCGCAGCCCACGATCTTGATGAGGTTGGTGAGGAACATCACCCGCCCCTTGGGCAACGAGTCGGCGAAGGCGCCCACGAAGGCCGCGAGCAGCACATAGGACAACACGAAGAACAGCTTCAGCAACGGCGTCATCCATGCCGGAGCTTTCATTTCAGTCAACAGCGCAATGGCGGCGATGAGCAGGGCGTTATCGGCGAGCGACGAAAAGAACTGCGCCGCCATGATGGTGTAGAACCCGCGATTCATTCGCATGTTGATTGGTAACAGTGTCTTCTCCGTCTGGCTTTATACCATGAAAATGTGAGGCGACTTCTCCGGGGGAGGCCGTGGATCGTTGCGTCCGTTAAAATAGTTGGTCGCCGGTTTTCTCCACCGTTCCCCGCCTTCCCGCATTTCGTCTCCATGCCTCGTCCCATCGTCGCCCGAATTTCCCTGTCCGCCATGCGCCACAACCTCGCCATCGCGAGACAGAAAGCACCTGCATCCCGAGTCTGGGCCGTGGTGAAGGCCAATGCCTACGGGCACGGCCTCGAACGCGCGTTACGGGCGTTCGCGGACGCCGATGGCCTGGCGCTCATCGAGCCGGACGCCGCGCTGCGCCTGCGTGAACTTGGGTGGCAGAAGCCCATCCTGTTGCTCGAAGGCTTCTTTCATGAAACGGACCTTCCCTTGCTCGCCCGACACGGCATCGAGATCGCCGTCCATTGCCGCGAGCAGATCGACATGCTCGAACATTCCGGCGCCGGCCCCTTCACCGTGCACCTCAAGATGAACAGCGGGATGAACCGGCTTGGCTTCCGCCCGCAGGACTACCGGGAAGCGCATGTGCGGTTGAGCGCCTTGCCGGGCGTGCAGCGCATCGTGCTCATGACGCATTTCGCGAATGCCGACGATCCGCTTAATCCGCATATGCCGCTCGACGAACAGGTGCGTCGCTTCCACCAGGCAAGCGATGGATTGCCCGGCGAGCGCAGCCTTGCGAACTCGGCCGCCGTGCTGCTGCACCAGCAGACCGTTGCCGACTGGATTCGCCCCGGCATCATGTTGTACGGCGGCACGCCGGGCGGCCGCAGCGCCAAAGCCTTCAGCCTGCGACCGGCAATGACACTGAGCAGCGAGATCATTGGCATCCAGCAGTTGGCAGCCGGCGAGGCGGTGGGGTACGGCAGCCGCTTCGTGGCAGATCGGCCGATGACTGTCGGCGTCGTCGCCTGCGGCTATGCCGACGGCTATCCCCGCCATGCGCCCGCCGGTACGCCGGTGCTGGTCGACGGCATCAAGACGGGTCTTGCGGGCCGCGTCTCCATGGACATGATCACCGTCGACCTCACGCCGATGCCGCAGGCGCGGGTCGGCAGCCGCGTCACCTTGTGGGGCGAAGGCCTGCCAATTGACGACGTGGCGACTGCGGCGGGCACCATCGGCTATGAGCTCATGTGTGCCGTCGCGCCTCGCGTTCGCATCGAAGAAGACGATTAAGGTTCAAGATGGCAAAACAGAAAACGAATTACACCTGCACCGAGTGCGGCGGCGTGACCGCCAAATGGACCGGCCAATGCCCGTCCTGCGGGCAGTGGAACACGCTCGTGGAAACAGTGGTGGACACCGGCGGCAATCGCTTCTCCAACCAGCCTCAAGCGCTGGCGCAGACTGCACCGGTGATGAGCCTGGCCGACATCGAAGCGATCGACGTGCCGCGTTTTGGCACCGGCATCGACGAATTTGACCGCGTGCTGGGCGGCGGTCTGGTTGCTGGCGGCGTGGTGCTGATCGGCGGCGACCCTGGCATCGGCAAGTCGACGCTGCTGCTGCAGGCGCTGGCCAACATGTCGAAGATCAAGAAGACCCTGTACGTGAGCGGAGAGGAATCCGGCGCCCAGATTGCCTTGCGCGCCAAGCGGCTCGCCGTCGACGCGAAGGAGCTGCAGCTGCAGGCCGAGATCCAGCTGGAGAAGATCCTCAATACGCTGGCCGAGCACAAGCCTCAGGTGGCCGTGATCGATTCCATCCAGACCATCTATTCGGATGCGCTGACCTCCGCGCCCGGTTCCGTCGCGCAGGTGCGCGAGTGCGCCGCGCAGTTGACGCGCGTGGCGAAGCAATCTGGTATCTCGATCATCATGGTGGGCCATGTGACGAAGGAGGGCGCGCTGGCCGGTCCGCGCGTGCTCGAACACATCGTCGATACCGTGCTGTACTTCGAGGGCGACACGCATTCCAGCTTCCGCCTGGTGCGCGCGTTCAAGAACCGCTTCGGCGCGGTGAACGAACTTGGCGTCTTCGCGATGACCGAGAAGGGCTTGAAGGGCGTCTCGAACCCGTCGGCGCTGTTTCTCTCGCAGCACGACAATCAAGTGCCCGGTTCCTGCGTGATGGTGACGCAGGAGGGCACGCGCCCGCTGCTAGTCGAAATCCAGGCACTGGTCGATACCTCGCATGTGCCCAACGCGCGCCGGCTGTCCGTCGGTCTCGAACAGAACCGCCTCGCCATGCTTCTGGCAGTGCTGCACCGGCACGCTTCGGTCGCGGCCTTCGATCAGGATGTGTTCATCAATGCCGTGGGCGGCGTGAAGATTACCGAGCCGGCGGCCGACCTTGCCGTGCTGCTCGCCATTCAATCGTCCATGCGCAACAAGCCGCTGCCGCGCGGTCTCGTGGTGTTCGGCGAAGTGGGTTTGGCAGGTGAAATCCGTCCCGCGCCGCGCGGGCAAGAGCGCCTGCGCGAAGCGGCGAAGCTCGGTTTTTCGCTGGCATTGATTCCGAAAGCGAATGCGCCCAAACAGGCGATCGAAGGCCTGACCGTGATCGGCGTGGAGCGGATCGACGAAGCCTTGAACCGCGTCCGCGATCAGGTTTGATCAGGCCGTAGCCAGAACGCAGCGCGCGGCTTCCACGCCGCTGCGCACTGCGGCTTCCAGCGTCGCGGGATAGTCGCCCGCGGTGTAATCCCCGGCGAGCACGAGACCCGGACGTTCGGTGCGATTCTGTGGGCGGGCAAGGGCCGGCGTGCAGGAGAACGTCGCGCGCTTTTCCGAAATGACCTTCACCCATTGCGGCGTGAGCAATGCCTTGCGCCCGAAGACGTCCGCCAGCTGCGAGGCGACGTCCCGTGCCAGCGCTTCCTGGGGCAACGCAACGGCTTCGTTCGATGCGCTCACCACGACGGCGAGCAGTCCGGCTTGCCGGCTGTCCAACTGGCCGCGGTCAAAGACGAACTGGCCCCAGCGTGCCGCGGAGGCGTCATCGAGCAGCGCGTAGAACGGCGTATCGAGCCGGGTATCGGCTGCATAGCGCAGATAGCAGGTCGTGATCGGCTCGTAGGACATCGCTTGCAGTTCCGGGACTGCAAGTGCGTCGCCGAGCAATGCACCAACCTGAGCGGGATGCACGGCAATCACGACGGCATCGGCTTCCGCCGTTTCCTGTGCCGATGCGATACGCCATCCGTGCTCCGACGCGTCGATGCGCCGGATGGCCACGCCCGTGCGTACCACGCCGCCATGCTGCTCCACGAAGTGCGCAGCCTGCTGCGGAAACAGCATCCCAAGATCGACACGCGGCAGCAGCATGTCCGACGCCGCGCGCCGCGCACCAAGGCTGTCGCGCAGCACGGCCAGAAAGACCTGGGCGGATGCCCGCTCCGGCGGGGTATTAAGCGCGGCAATACAGAGCGGACGCCACATGAGTTGAATGAGCCGGTCGGTCTGGTCGAACCGATCCAGCAGTTCGGCCACGCTGCAATCGATGTTCAACCGCCAGTCCATCCAGCGTGCCGTCGTGGAAAACCGGGCCAGCGACATCTTGTCTTCCCACAGCAAGCCCTTGGCGCGCAGCAGACCAACCAGCATGTGCAAAGGTGCTGGAAGACGAGGCGTGACGAAATCCATGCCGGGACCTGCGTAACGCATCTGCAGGGGCAGGCGCAGCAAGACGTCGTCGGGCTGGATGCCGACGGTTTTCATCAAGCGCAGGGTTTCGGCATAGGCGCCGAGCAGAATGTGCTGACCGTTATCGAGGGCAAGTCCGTCGATCTCGACGTGCCGGGCACGTCCGCCCACGGTGCGCGCCGCTTCATACACAGTGACGGCCCACCCGGCCCGTGCCAGTTCCACGGCAGCCGTGCAGCCGGCCCAGCCCGCGCCGACGATCGCGACGCGCTTCACGTCCGCCTTGCCTCAGCCGTGCACATAGGTCTTCCACGCCAGCCACAGCTTGCGGATCGGCGTGAGGGAAGTCTTGTGCTCGAGTACATGGAACTGGTCACGGGCGATCTCGTTCAGCAGCGTGCGATATATCGCCGCCATGATCAGGCCGGGCCGCTGTGCCCGGCGATCTTCGCGCGGCAGCAGTGCAAAGGCTTCGTCATAGAACTTCTGTGCCCGCTCGGCCTGGAAAGCCATCAATTTCTCAAAGTTGTCGCTGTGGCGCGCATTGAGCACGTCGGCCGCCGTCACGTTGAACTGCTGCAGTTCGTTCACGGGCAGATAGATGCGGCCCTTGCGCGCATCTTCGCCGACGTCACGGATGATGTTGGTAAGCTGGAAGGCGAGGCCGAGTTTCTCGGCGTATTCGAGCGTGGCCGGCTGCGTGGCGCCGAAGATGCTCGCGGAGAGAATCCCCACCACGCCCGCCACGTGCCAGCAGTAGCGCTTGAGTGCCGCAAAGTCGAGATAACGCGTCTGGTCGAGATCCATCTGCATGCCGTCGATGATCGCCAGCAGGTGCTCGCCCTTGAGGTTGTAGGCCTGCAGGTGCGGCTGCAGCGCCTGCGTCACCGGGTGCGTCGGTTGCCCCGCCAGCATCGCGCGTACTTCCTTGCGCCACCAGTTCAGCTTGTTGCGGGCAACCATCTCGTCGCTCGTTTCGTCGACCGTGTCGTCGACTTCCCGGCAGAACGCATACAAGGCCGTGATAGCGCGGCGCCGGTCTTGCGGCAGGAAGAGGAAGCTGTAGTAGAAACTGGAGCCGCTTTGTACGGCTTTTTGTTGGCAGTATTCGTCGGGCGACATGGAGCAGAGCGGCGCAGGGCGTCGTTTGGAAGCCGCTATGCTAGCCGACTTGCGCGACGCGCGACAAACGGAATCGCATGGTGAGCGCGCGGCCCGCCATGACGAGCCAGTCGCGCGGGCCGAGCACCGGGCGGCGGCGGAAGACGTCGTATTCCGCCTGTTCGATGCGCTCGAGGATGCGCAGACCGCCTTGAACGACCAGACGCAACTCCCATCCCAGGCGGCCGGGCAAGCGAAGGGCGAGCGGCGCGCCGGTCAGCATCATCGATCGGGCACGTTCTGCCTGGAACTGCAGCAGGCGGCGCCAGTTGGCATCGACCGTCCCGGCGGCGATGTCGGTCTCGGCAACGCCGAATGCACGAAGGTCTTCGGCCGGCAGATAGATCCGGGCTTTCCGCCAATCGACGGCAACATCCTGCCAAAAATTAATCAGCTGCAAGGCCGTGCAGATGCGGTCGGCATCCGCGACGTTGTCCGGCGTCACCGCGCCATACAGATGAAGCATCAGGCGCCCGATCGGATCGGCCGAGCGGCGGCAATAGTCGCGCAGATCGTCGAAGGTGGCGTAGCGGGTCGTTACGACATCCTGTGCGAAGGCCGAAAGCAAGTCTCGCATTGGCTGCATGGGCAAGCCATACTGGGCAATGACCTCCGCCAAGCGCCGGAACAGAGGAAGTTCCGGCTGGCGGCTGGCGGCGATGCCGTCGAGTTCGCGTTCGTACGCCGCCAGGGCTGCCAGCCGCTGCGCCGCCGGGGCATCGCCTTCATCCGCGATGTCGTCCGCCGAGCGGGCAAACGCATAGATCGCTTCCACCGCCGGCCGAAGGCGCGCTGGCAGAAGCAGGGAAGCCACCGGAAAGTTTTCGTAATGCTCGACTGGCATCTGCTAAATGACTAAACAGTCATATACAAATCAAAAAGGGCTGCTTATAATTACTAACCAGTCAGTCAGTAACTATCGTCCGCAGGACAGGAATCGGGGCAAAGACCACCGATCCGCCCGAATACTAAAGGAAAAACCGTGGCCGCCTTGACTCCTTTCCGCCATCCGGCGCACTTCGCTGTTCCCTGCCGTTCCGTCCTGTTGGCCGCCGCCGCATCCGCCGCGCTCCTGGGCGCCTGCTCTAAGCCGGTGGAAAAAGTAGAAGAAGTCCGCCCCGTGCGGGCGATCCAGCTCGCGGCCGACCGCGTGGACGTGGTCGCGGAATTTTCCGGCGAGGTCCGGCCCCGCGTGGAATCGCGGCTAGGCTTCAGGGTCGGCGGCAAGATCGTCGCACGCAAGGTTGACGTCGGCGCGCAGGTGAAGCGCGGCCAAGTGCTGATGCAGCTGGATCCCCAGGATCTGCAGCTTGCCCAGGCGCAAGCGAATGCCGGTCTGAAGGCAGCTGAGAGCAACCGCGATCTGGCCAAGGCTGAATACCAGCGCTATCGCGACCTGCGTGAAAAAAATTTCGTCAGCCAGGCCGTCCTTGACAGCAAGGACACCGCCTACAAGGCGGCGCAAGCCAGCTACGACCAGGCGGTTGCGGCCTTCCGCAATCAATCTAACCAGGCCGGCTACGCGTCGCTGATTGCCGATACCGATGGCGTCGTCACCAGCGTGGACGCCGAGGCGGGTCAGGTCGTTGCTGCCGGGACGCCCGTCGTGCGTGTGGCACAAACAGGCGAAAAGGAAATCGTCATTGGCATTCCGGAGGACCGCGTCGATGCATTGCGCAAGCTGACCGACGTCCGCGTCCGCACTTGGGCCCGCCCGGATGCCACCTTCGCCGGCAAGCTGCGCGAACTTTCGCCGGTGGCCGATCCGGCAACCCGTACCTACACCGCCAAGATTTCCATTCCCGACGCGCCGGCCGATGTGAAACTCGGCATGACTGCCTATGTCGCCTTCGCTGCCAAGACCGATGCGCCGGTCATGAAAGTGCCCCTGACGGCATTGGTCCAGGACAAGGGCAACACCGCTGTCTGGGTGGTCAAAAATGGAACGGTCAAGCTCGTTCCTGTGAAAGTCGGCGGCAGCGCCGGCAATGACATCGTGATTGCAGGTGGCGTCGGACCGGGCCAGACGGTGGTCACCGCCGGCGTGAATCTGCTCAAGCCGGGGCAGAAAGTCACAATTCTGGGCGCCGACCCGGCCATCCGCAGCGACGACAAAGTTGCGCAAGGCGCGCCGATTGCAGGCGTAGCCGCTGGAGTGGCGAAATGAAGCGCGGATTCAATCTTTCCCGCTGGGCGCTGGAGCATATCCCGCTCACGCGCTATCTCATCGTCGCGCTGCTCATCGGCGGCATCATGAGCTATACGCGGCTGGGCCAGGATGAAGACCCGCCGTTCACCTTCCGCGCGATGGTGGTCCGCGCCATCTGGCCCGGCGCCACGGCATTGCAGATGGCCGACCAGGTCACCGACAAGCTCGAGAAAAAGCTGCAGGAAACACCCTACGTGGACAAGATCCGCAGCTATTCCAAGCCGGGCGAGACCTTGATCATTCTGCAGCTGCGCGAGTCGACGCCGCCCAAGGAAGTCACCGGCACCTGGTACCAGGTACGCAAGAAGATCGGCGACATCCGCGCCACATTGCCGCCCGGTGTGCTGGGCCCGTTCTTCAACGATGAATTCGGCGACACCTACGGCTCCATCTTCGCCATCTCGGGCGACGGATTCAGCTACGCCGAAGTCAAGGACTATGCCGACTTCGTGCGCCAGCAGCTGTTGAAGGTGCCGTCCGTTTCGAAGGTCGAGATGTTCGGCGTGCAGGACGAGAAGGTTTACATCGAGTTCTCGCACAAGAAATTCGCTCAGCTGGGCATCCCGTTCGATGCCGTCGTGGCGCAGATCAATGCGCAGAATGCCGTCGAGGCGACCGGCGTGCTCGTCACGCCGACCGACAACCTGCAGGTGCGCGTCACCGGTGCACTGCGCTCGGTGAAGGAGCTTGAAGACCTCGAGCTGCGCGCCAACGGCACGACCTTCCGCCTGGGCGACTTCGCGACGGTGAAGCGCGGCTACAAGGATCCGCCGCAGGACAAGATGCGCTTCAACGGCAAGGAAGTCATCGGCTTAGGGATCTCGATGGAGAAGGGCGGCAACATCATTGACCTCGGCCACAACCTAGAGAAAACTGCTGCCGAAATCCGCGCCAAGCTGCCGGTCGGCATTGAGCTCGAGCGCGTGTCCGACCAGCCGAAGGCCGTGGCATCGTCAGTCAGTGAGTTCGTGCATGCGCTCGCCGAGGCCGTCCTCATCGTGCTGGCGGTCAGCTTCATCTCGCTCGGCCTGCATACCAAGCCCCTGCGGCTGGACGTATGGCCTGGACTCGTTGTCGGGCTGACCATTCCGCTTGTGCTCGCGGTGACATTCCTATTCATGCGCATCTTCGATATCGACCTGCACAAGATTTCGCTCGGCGCACTCATCATCGCGCTCGGCCTGCTGGTCGACGACGCGATCATCGCGGTGGAAATGATGGTGCGCAAGATGGAGGAGGGCTTGTCGCGCTTCGAGGCGGCGACCTTCGCTTACACGTCGACCGCGATGCCGATGCTGACCGGCACGCTAATCACCGCTGCCGGCTTCCTGCCGATCGGGCTGGCGAAATCCGCCGCAGGCGAATACACCTTCTCGATGTTCTCGGTGAATGCGCTCGCGCTCCTGATCTCCTGGGTCGCCGCCGTGCTGTTCACGCCTTACATCGGCTTCCTGTTGCTCAAGGTGAAACCTGCCGCTGGCGCGGACGGCCATCACGAACTGTTCAACACGCCGTTCTACGCGCGCTTCCGCCGGCTGGTGCATCGCTGCGTCGAGTGGCGCAAGACCACGGTCGCGTTGACTCTCGGCGTTTTTGCGCTCGGCCTGTTCGGCTTCCGCTTCATCGAACAGCAATTCTTTCCGGATTCGAGCCGGCCCGAACTCATGGTCGAGCTCTGGATGCCCGAAGGCACGGCGTTCTCCGCCACCGAGGCGCAGGCGAAGAAGTTTGAAGCTTTCATCCGCAAGCAGGATGGCGTGGAAAGCGTGACCAGCTACGTCGGCACGGGCAGCCCGCGCTTCTACCTGCCGCTCGATCAGATCTTCCCGCAGACGAACGTCTCGCAGATTGTCGTGCTGCCCAAGGACCTGAAGGCGCGCGAGGCATTGCGCCTGAAGATAGTCGATGTGTTCAAGAAGGATTTTCCCGAGGTCCGCGGTCGCGTGAAACTGCTGCCGAACGGTCCGCCGGTACCGTATCCGGTGCAGTTCCGCGTCTCCGGCACAGATGTGGCGAAAGTGCGTTCGATCGCCGACCAAGTAAAGGAAATCATGCGCGCCAATCCGAACACGATCGGCGTGAACGATAACTGGAACGAATCCGTGAAGGTGCTGCGACTGGATCTGGACCAGGACAAGCTGCGCGCGCTCGGCGTCAGCTCCCAGGCGGTGATGCGCTCGGCCAATACCATCCTCAGCGGCACGACCGTCGGCCAGTTCCGCGAGAATGACAAGCTGATCGACATCGTGGTCCGCCAGCCGGTCGAGGAGCGTTCGACCATTGCCGCGCTCAACGAGGCCAACATTCCGACCGCCAGCGGACGCTCCGTACCGATGGCCCAGGTGGCGCGCGCCCAATTCGTGTGGGAACCGGGCGTCGTCTGGCGCGAGGGCCGCGAATGGGCGATCACGGTCCAGTCCGACGTGGTTGATGGCATCCAGGGGCCGACGGTGTCGAACCAGATCAGTCCGAAGCTGGAGGCCTTGAGCGCGCAGCTGCCGCCGGGCTACCGCATCGAACTCGCCGGCGCGGCGGCCGACAGCGGCAAGGCGCAGGCGTCGATTGCAGCCAACGTGCCGCTGGTGATCTTCATTATCTTCACGCTGCTGATGCTCCAGCTGCACAGCTTCTCGCGTTCGGTGCTCGTATTCCTCACCGGTCCGCTGGGCGTGGCTGGCGCGGCGCTGGGCTTGCTGCTGCTGCAGCGCCCGTTTGGCTTCGTCGCCCAGCTTGGTGTGATCGCGCTGTTCGGCATGATCATCCGGAACTCGGTGATCCTGATCGACCAGATCGAGCACGACATCCAGAACGGCGCCGAGCCATGGAACGCCATCGTGGAATCCGCGGTGCGTCGCTTCCGGCCGATCATCCTCACGGCCGCTGCTGCCGTACTGGCGATGATCCCGCTGTCGCGCTCGGTGTTCTGGGGGCCGATGGCCGTCGCCATCATGGGCGGCCTGATCGTCGCCACCGCGCTGACGCTGCTGTTCCTGCCGGCCCTCTACGCGCTCTGGTTCCGCGTACCGAAACCAGCCGGGAGCTTCTCCGCACAGTGAGACGGGCAGGGCGGACTTTCGGTCCGCACCGTTTCGCTTCCCGAAATTTCGGGACAGCGCGGGGCAAAATTTAGTAAAATGCCGGGTTGAAGTTGAAGAGCCGATAACAATGGCTTGCAGGGCGACCGCTTTCGCTTCATGGTCGCCCTTTGCTTTTGTGCAAGCTCGGACGCGCGCTGAACTCGCGCGAGGATGGCGAAATTGGTAGACGCACCAGGTTTAGGTCCTGACGCCAGCAATGGTGTGGGGGTTCGAGTCCCCCTCCTCGCACCACAATAATTTCATACTTGGACATTCACATGGCAACTGCAGTCGAAACTCTGGACAAACTCGAGCGCCGCATCACCATCACACTGCCGCTGGCAGACGTGCAAGCGGAAGTGGAAAAACGCCTGAAGATCCGTGCCCGCACGGCCAAGGCTCCCGGTTTCCGCCCGGGCAAGGTGCCGATGAAGATGGTCGCCCAGCAGTACGGCTACCAGGTCGAGACTGAAGTCCTGAACGACAAGGTCGGTCGTGCATTCAACGACGCAGCCAGCGAGAACAATTTGCGTGTCGCCGGTTTCCCGCGCATCGAGCCGAAGACCAGCGAAGGCCAGCCGGAAGGCATGGTTGCGTTTGACGCGACCTTTGAGGTCTATCCCGAAGTGAAGATCGGCGACCTGGCCGGCATCGAGGTGGAGAAGGTCACTTGCGAAGTGACCGACGCCGAAATCGACAAGACCATCAACATCCTCCGCAAGCAGCGCGTGCACTACCACGTCAAGGGCGAGCACGGCGCGCATGGCGACGGCGGTGCGGACCAGTCGGCCCAAAACGGCGATCGCGTGACGCTGGACTTCGTCGGCAAGATCGACGGCGTCGAATTCCAGGGCGGCAAAGCCGAAGACTTCGCATTCGTGCTCGGTGAAGGCCGCATGCTGCCCGAGTTCGAAGCTGCGACGCTCGGCATGAAGGTCGGCGAGTCCAAGACCTTCCCGCTGAACTTCCCGGCCGATTACCACGGCAAGGACGTCGCCGGTAAAACCGCCGAATTCACCATCACGGTGAAGAAGATCGAGTGGGCCCACATGCCGGAAGTCGACGGCGAATTCGCCAAATCGCTCGGCATCGCCGACGGCGATCTCGGCAAGATGCGCGAGGACATCAAGCAGAATCTGCAGCGCGAAGTCAACGGCCGCACCAAGTCTGGCACCAAGGACAGCGTGATGAACGCCCTGATCCAGGTTTCCGAGCTGGATGTGCCAAAGGCGCTGGTCGAGCAGGACGTCGACCGCCTCGTCGAAATGACCCGCCAGGACATGGCGCAACGTGGCATGAACGTCAAAGACATGCCGTTCCCGCGCGAGCTGTTCACCGCACAGGCAGAGCGCCGCGTGCGTCTTGGCCTGATCTTGGCCGAAGTGGTGAAGGCCAACAAACTCGAAGCGACTGCCGATCAGGTCAAGGCACAAGTCGAGGACTTCGCGCAGAGTTACGAAGACCCGCAACAGGTTCTCAAGTACTATTACAGCGACCGTCGTCGCCTGGCCGAGGTGGAAGCCCTTGTTTTGGAAGAAAACGTCGTTAACTACGTGCTAGGCAAGGCGAAGGTAACCGAGAAGTCGGTTGCATTCGACGAATTGATGGGCAATAACGCGCAGGGCTGATTCGTCCTGCGCAATCCATGAGGAAAGCACATGTCAGGCATCATTAGGAACTCGGCACTGGACACCGAAATGCTCGGTATGGTGCCGATGGTGATCGAGCAGAGCGGTCGTGGCGAGCGCGCCTATGACATTTATTCGCGCCTGCTGAAGGAACGCGTGATTTTCCTGGTCGGTCCCGTGACGGACCACACCGCCAACCTGATCGTGGCGCAGATGCTGTTCCTGGAGAGCGAGAATCCGGACAAGGACATTTCCTTGTACATCAACTCTCCGGGCGGCTCAGTGTCCGCCGGTATGGCGATCTACGACACGATGCAGTTCATCAAGCCGGACGTGTCGACGCTGTGCACCGGTTTGGCGGCGTCCATGGGTGCCTTCCTGCTGGCTGCCGGCGCCAAGGGCAAGCGTTTCTCGCTGCCGAATTCGCGCATCATGATCCACCAGCCACTCGGCGGCGCTCAGGGCCAGGCAGCGGATATCGAGATCCAGGCACGGGAAATCCTGTACCTGCGTGAACGCCTGAACCACATCCTCGCGGAAAAAACCGGGAAGACCGTGGAACAAATTGCGAAAGACACAGACAGAGATAATTTCATGTCTGCTCCCGAGGCAGCCGAGTATGGCATGATTGACAAGGTGCTGACCTCCCGCACCTGACGTGTTTGTCCCCGCGCAAGAACGCCCGGACGCACGCTCGTCCGGGCGTTTTTGCTTTGTGCGAGCGGCCTTGTCGCTTTCCCGCACTTCTTGACCCGTGTCGTGACGAATCAGGATTTCTCACGTAATATCGGCCTCAACACCAACCAATTTCCGGCTTATGTCTGACAAAAAATCCTCCAGTGGCGAGAAACTGCTCTATTGCTCCTTCTGCGGCAAAAGCCAACACGAGGTAAAGAAGCTCATCGCAGGTCCGTCGGTATTCATTTGCGACGAATGCATTGACCTGTGCAACGACATCATTCGCGATGAGGCGTCGAGCATCGAGTCCGTCACCGGTCCTAAATCCGACCTGCCGTCCCCGCAGGAGATTTGCGACCTGCTCGGCCAGTACGTCATCGGCCAGGAAACCGCCAAGCGCATTCTGTCCGTGGCGGTGTACAACCATTACAAGCGCCTGAAGCACATGGGCAAGAAGGATGATGTCGAGCTCGCCAAGAGCAACATCCTCTTGGTCGGCCCCACCGGTTCGGGCAAGACGCTGCTGGCCCAGACGCTGGCGCGCATGCTGAACGTTCCGTTCGTGATCGCCGATGCGACCACGCTGACGGAAGCCGGCTATGTTGGCGAGGACGTCGAAAACATCATCCAGAAACTGCTGCAGAACTGCAATTACGAAGTCGAGAAGGCCCAGAAAGGCATCGTCTACATCGACGAGATTGACAAGATTTCCCGCAAGTCGGACAACCCGTCCATCACGCGCGACGTGTCGGGCGAGGGCGTTCAGCAGGCACTGCTGAAACTTATCGAGGGCACGATGGCTTCGGTGCCCCCGCAGGGTGGCCGCAAGCATCCGAACCAGGATTTCGTCCAGATCGACACGACCAACATCATGTTCATCTGCGGCGGCGCGTTCGACGGGCTGGCGAAGATCATTTCCAATCGCTCCGAGAAGAGTGGTATCGGTTTCTCCGCAAGTGTAAAGAGCCAGGAAGAACGCAGCGCCAGCGAGGTTTTGCTCGATGTCGAGCCGGAGGACCTGATCAAGTTCGGCCTGATTCCCGAGCTGGTCGGCCGTCTCCCGGTGGTGGCGACGCTGAGTGAACTAAACGAAGAGGCGCTAATCCAAATCTTGCTTGAACCCAAGAATGCGCTCATCAAGCAGTATGCGAAGCTGCTGCAGATGGAAGGTGCGGAACTCGAGGTTCGGCCGGCGGCAATGCATGCCATCGCGCGCAAGGCACTGGAACGCAAGACGGGTGCACGTGGCCTGCGCTCGATCCTGGAGCATGCCTTGCTGGATGTGATGTTCGAATTGCCGTCGCAGCAGAACGTAGCGAAGGTGGTGATCGACGAAAACACGATTACCAACGGCGCGAAGCCTTTGCTGATCTACCATGAGCAGCCGAAGGTGTCTGGGGCGAAATAACGAGGTGAACAACTGCGTTTCTCAGTAGAAAAACCATTGATTCCGTTTCTTCCCAGAAGCAGTACAATTTGAAGCACAGGAATCACTTTCAGGCTTCCTATCAAAGGCCACCCGAGGGCGACTTCGTGTGTGGCCTTTTTTATTAAACCGGTTTTTCGGTGTCGGAACACCAACAAGTGGTTTTTGTTTCTGCTTGGACTTGAGTTTTTGGCCGTCGGGCCAACATCCCTAACAAGCTCTTAGATAAAGGTTCGCCATGACGACTCCTACTTTCTCCGAAAACACACAACTGCCGCTGTTGCCGCTGCGGGACGTCGTTGTCTTCCCGCATATGGTGATCCCTCTGTTCGTCGGCCGTCCCAAGTCGATCAAGGCCCTGGAAGCCGCCATGGAGCAAGGCAAGAGCATCATGCTCGCCGCGCAAAAGGCTGCCGCCAAGGATGAACCCTCGCCGTCCGATATCTATGAAATCGGCTGCGTTGCCAACATTCTGCAAATGCTGAAGCTGCCCGACGGCACGGTGAAAGTGCTGGTCGAAGGCGCACAGCGTGCCCGTATTCACAAAATCACCGAAACCGACACACATTTCGTCGCCGACCTGACGCCTGTCGAGTCCGAGCCGGGCGACGAGTCTGAAGTCGAAGCGATGCGTCGTGCAATCGTTCAGCAGTTCGATCAATACGTGAAGCTGAACAAGAAGATTCCGCCGGAGATTCTGACTTCGCTGGCCGGCATCGATGACGCGGGTCGCCTCGCGGATACGATTGCAGCGCACCTGCCGCTCAAGCTCGAGCAAAAGCAAGTCATCCTCGAAATCTTCAACGTCGCCAAGCGCCACGAGCACTTGCTGGGTCAGCTCGAAGGCGAGCTCGACATCCTGCAAGTCGAAAAGCGCATCCGTGGCCGTGTGAAGCGCCAGATGGAGAAATCGCAGCGCGAGTATTACCTGAACGAACAGGTCAAGGCCATCCAGAAGGAGCTCGGCGAAGGCGAAGAGGGGGCGGATCTCGACGACCTCGAGAAGAAGATCGTCGCTGCCAAGATGCCGAAGGAAGCGCGCGAAAAGGCACAGGCCGAGCTCAAGAAGCTGCGCCTGATGTCGCCGATGTCCGCGGAAGCGACCGTCGTGCGCAACTACATTGATACGATGCTCAGCCTCCCGTGGCGCAAGAAGTCCAAGGTCAACAATGACCTGGCCAATGCCGAGCAAGTGCTCGAGAGCGAACACTATGGCCTCGAGAAGGTCAAGGAACGCATTCTCGAATACCTCGCCGTGCAACAGCGTGTCGACAAGGTGAAAGCGCCGATCCTGTGCCTCGTCGGTCCACCCGGTGTCGGTAAGACCTCGCTCGGCCAGTCGATCGCTCGTGCTACGAACCGCAAATTCGTGCGCATGGCGCTGGGCGGCGTGCGCGACGAAGCGGAGATCCGCGGCCACCGCCGTACCTACATCGGCTCGATGCCCGGCAAGATTCTGCAGAATCTGGCCAAGACCGGCGTGCGCAATCCGCTGTTCCTGCTAGACGAAGTGGACAAGCTTGGCATGGACTTCCGCGGCGATCCTGCGTCGGCGCTGCTCGAAGTCCTGGATCCGGAGCAGAACCACACGTTCTCGGACCACTACATCGAAGTGGACTTCGACCTCTCCGACGTGATGTTCGTCGCGACCTCGAACTCGCTGAACATTCCGCCGGCACTGCTGGACCGGATGGAAGTCATCCGCCTGTCGGGCTATACCGAAGACGAGAAGACCAACATCGCGCTGCGTTACCTGCTGCCGAAGCAGATCGCGAACAACGGCCTGAAGGAAGACGAGATCAACGTATCGGAGTCGGCGATTCGCGACATCATTCGTTACTACACGCGTGAGGCCGGCGTCCGTTCGCTGGAGCGCGAAGTCTCGAAGATCTGCCGCAAGGTCGTGAAGATGCTGCTGCTGAAGAAGCAAGACCGCAAGGTGATCGTCAGCTCCAAGAATCTGGACAAATTCCTGGGCGTCCGTCGCTTCGACTTCGGCATGGCCGAGAAGGAGAACCAGATCGGCCAGGTGGTCGGCCTCGCATGGACCGAGGTGGGCGGCGATCTGCTGACCATCGAAGCGATGACGATGCCGGGCAAGGGCGACATCATTCGCACCGGTACGCTGGGCGACGTGATGAAGGAGTCGATCGAAGCCGCGCGGACCGTGGTGCGCAGCCGTTCCAAGCGGCTCGGCATCAAGCCGGAAGCGTTCAGCAAGACCGATATCCACATCCACGTGCCGGAAGGCGCGACGCCGAAGGACGGTCCGTCCGCCGGTATCGCGATGACGACGGCGCTCGTGTCTGTGTTGACCGGCATTCCGGTGCGCTGCGACGTCGCGATGACGGGCGAGATCACGCTGCGCGGTGAAGTCCTCCCGATCGGCGGTCTGAAGGAGAAACTCCTGGCGGCGCATCGCGGTGACATCAAGACCGTGCTGATCCCCGAGCAGAACGTGAAGGATCTGGCCGACATTCCGGACAACGTGAAGAACAAGCTCGAAATCGTTCCGGTCCGCTGGATCGACAAGGTGCTCGAGGTTGCGCTCGAGCGTCAGCCGATCCCGCTCAAGGATGAGCCGGCCTCAGTGGAAGGGGCGGTTGCCCAGTCGGCGCAAGCCGACCCGACCGTCGTGACTCACTAAACGTTGGCTGTACAGCAGAAAAGGCGATCTTCGGATCGCCTTTTTTGTTTTGGATGCAACATCTTTACGGCTTCGGTCGAGGCTGATTTCGCGAGTGCCGAAAGCCGGAGATTGGCCGGGAAACCGCTTGACACAAGGCCATGCCACTTGTCTAATACGCGCTGCAGAAATTTCTTTTCTGCATCTTTTCGCGTGCGGCGTTATCAATAAAACGAACGAATATCGCCCTCCCATTCATAACTTCCAGGGGACATACAAGTGAACAAGACCGACCTGATCGACCACATTGCCAAGCAAGCCGACATTTCCAAAGCCGCTGCCACCCGCGCCCTCGATTCCATGATCGGCGCCGTGAAGACCACGCTGAAGAAGAACGGCTCCGTGACGCTCGTCGGTTTCGGCACCTTTGCCGTGACCAAGCGCGCTGCCCGTACCGGCCGCAATCCGCGCACCGGCGCTGCAATCAAGATCAAGGCCGCCAAGGTACCGAAGTTCCGTCCGGGCAAGGCCCTGAAAGATGCGCTGAACTGATCGAATAGATAGTGCATCGGAACAAAACATCCGCTATAATCTTGTTTTTCACGACGCGGTGACAAACGTCGTGCCTGGCTGACTAGTATCGTTGCGGGTGCTTAGCTCAGTTGGTAGAGCGGCGCCCTTACAAGGCGTAGGTCGGGAGTTCGAGCCTCTCAGCACCCACCAAACAGCCAGGAAGCAGTACCAGTTTAGGAGTGGTAGTTCAGTCGGTTAGAATACCGGCCTGTCACGCCGGGGGTCGCGGGTTCGAGTCCCGTCCACTCCGCCAAAACCAAGAAAAGGCGAACGCAAGTTCGCCTTTTTTCATATGTGACGACGCTTTTCCGCGCAGGCTTGCCGACATCGGGGCGGCCGCGTCGAACCCAGTTTTCGCACTCCGTATCGGTGGATTGTCCATGTTTGAATTTATCCGCACGCACCAGCGCTTGATGCAGTTCCTGCTGCTGCTGTTCATCTTTCCCTCGTTCGCCTTCTTCGGAATCGAGAGCTATACCCGCTTCCGCGACCGCGACAACGGCGTGGCGAGCGTGGCGGGCCAGCCGATCTCGCAACAGGAGGTCGACAATGCCCAGCGCCAGCAGATGGATCGCTATCGCCAGATCCTGGGGCAGCAGTTCGATCCCAAGATGTTCGACACGCCCGAGATGCGCAAGGGAGTCCTGGACGGCATCATCAACCAGCGCGTGCTGCTGGTCGAAGCGAACAAGAATCACCTGAGCGCGACGGAATCGCAGATCCAGAATGCGGTACTTTCCATTTTCCCTAATCTGGCCGATCCCTCCCTTTCCAAGGAGCAGCGTGTTGCGCTCTACAACCAGCTGGTAAGTGCGCAGGGCATGACGATCGAGCAGTTCCAGGCGCGCGTTGCGCAAGACATTGCGTTGCAGAACCTGAGCAATGCCGTGCAGGCGACGGCATTCGCACCGAAGAGCGTGGCAAGCCGCCTGTCCGACCTGAACGACCAGGAGCGCGTGGTGCAGGAAGCCCTGTTCAAGACGCAGGACTTTATCAGCCAGGTCAAGGTCAGCGACCAGATGCTGAAGGACTACTACGACAAGCATGCCAGCCTGTTCGAAGTGCCGGAGCAAGTGAAGGCCGAATACGTCGTGCTGAGTATCGACACCATCGCTTCCCAGATTGCCGTCAACGACGACGACATCAAGTCCTTCTACGAGCAGAACAAGAAGCGCTACGCGACGGATGAGGAGCGCCGTGCACGTCACATCGAAATCGATGTGAAAGCCGGTGCGACGGACGCGCAGAAAGCCGAGGCGAAGGCAAAGGCCGAGCGCCTCGCGGCGCAGCTGCACAAGTCGCCTAACGATTTCGCCAAGCTGGCCAAGGAAAACTCGCAGGACACCATTTCGGCGGAGAAAGGCGGCGACCTGGGTTTCATCACCCGCGGCGGCGTACCGAAGGAGTTTGAAGACGTTGCGTTTAAGCTGAAGGAGGGCGAAGTCAGCGATGTGGTGCAGGTCGGTTCGAACTTCCACATCATCCAGGTTACGGAAATCAAGCCTGGTTCGGTCCAGCCGCTGGAGGCAGTGAAGGATGAGATCGCGGCCGAGATCCGTAAGCAGCTGGCACAAAAGAAATATGCTGAACTTGCCGAGCAGTTCACCAACACGGTGTACGAGCAAGCCGACAGCCTGAAGCCGGTGGCCGACAAGCTGAAGCTGAAGATCGAAACGGTCGCCAACCTGACCCGCAATCCGAACCCGGCCTTGCCGCGCAACGCGCCGTTCAATCAGCCGAAATTCCTGGCTGCGCTATTCTCCGATGAAGCCGTCAAGAACAAGCACAACACCGAAGCGGTGGAAGTCGCGCCGAATACGCTTGTTGCCGGGCATGTGGTCGAATACAAGCCGGTGACGAAGAAGCCGTTCGCCGAGGTAGAGGCCGTCGTGCGCGAGCGCGTGACGCAGACGGAAGCGGCCAGCCTCGCCAAGAAGGCCGGCGAAGCCAAG